>DATASE010000033.1:0-3858 GCA_036269375.1 Solirubrobacteraceae bacterium | reverse complement strand
GATCGAGAAGCTGCTGCGCTACGGCGGGATGGGGCGCGGCTTCGAGCCTGAGGTCGAGCGCGAGGCACGGCGGGCAGCCGGCGCTGCCTGGCAGCGTGCCGACCACGAAAGCCGCGCCGACCTGCGCGACCTGCCCACCTTCACCGTCGATCCCGCTACGGCGCGCGATTTCGACGACGCCATCTCGGCCGCCGACGAAGGCGATGGGACGGTGCGTGTCTGGGTGCACATCGCCGACGTCGCCGCCCACGTCCCGCTCGGGTCGCCGCTCGATCTGGAGGCGAGGCGGCGCGCAACCAGCGTGTACCTGCCAGGGACGGTCGAGCCGATGCTCCCACACGCGCTCTCCTCGCAGGCCTGCTCGCTGGTCCCGGGGGCTGAGCGACTCGCGGTCACCGTCGAGCTGGCGCTGCGCGAGGCCAAGGTCGAGCACGCGAGCTTCTACCGCTCGATCGTGCGCTCCGACGAGCGTCTGGACTACGAGCGCGTGGACCGGATCTTCGCCACCGGCGAGCGTGCTCCCGAACCTTGGGGAGCGCCGCTTGCCGCCGCTCGCTTGGCGGCCGCGGCGCTGCAGGATGCCCGCGAGCGCAGCGGGGCGCTGGTCGTCGACTCCGAGGAGCCGGAGTTTCGCTTCGACTCCGATGGCAACGTGGTCGAGATCGTGCCGCGACCGCAGACCGAGTCGCACCGGCTGATCGAGCACCTGATGATCGCTGCCAACGAGAGCGTCGCCCAGCAGCTGATGCGCTCGCGCACCGCCTGCCTCTATCGCGTGCACGAGCGGCCCGATCCCGAGCGCATCCGCCACCTGGTCGCGCAGCTGCACTCGCTCGGCGTGCCGACGCCGCCGCTTCCCGATCCCCTGTTCTCAACTCAGGCAGCCGAGCTGGTCGGCGACGTCTCGCGGCGCATCGACGCGCACGTGCGCCGCACCGGACACGGGCGCGCTGGGCTGAGCTCGCTGCTGCTGCGCTCGCTCAAGCAGGCCTACTACTCGCCGAACAACCTTGGGCACGCCGGGCTTCACTCCAGCCGTTACTGCCACTTCACCTCTCCGATCCGCCGCTATCCAGACATCGTCTGCCACCGCGCGCTGCTTGCCTCGCTGGGGACGGGCGAGCCGACGACCGGGCGCCGCCGGCTGGTCGAGCTCGGCGAATGGGCCTCTGAGCGCGAGCGCCAGGCCGCGGCGCTGGAGCATCGCGGCGACGACGTCGCGGGGTGCTTTGCGCTGGAGCAGGTGCTGCTCGAGCGCGGGCACGACCACGTCTTCACCGGCGAGGTGACAGGGGTGATCGGCGCAGGGGTGTTTGTTTTGTTTGGAGAGGACACGCTGCCGCGTGTCCCGGGTCTGGCCGCCCGCGGCGCCTCCGCGGAGGGTCCTACCGACGAGCGCAGCGGGCGTGGCGTGTTCGAGGGGATGCTGCCGGTGCGGCTGCTCGGCGGCGAGCAGCGCGACTGGTGGTCGCTCAACGAGCAGTCGACGATCCTGCGCGCCGAGCGCTCCGGCGCCACGGTCCGCCTCGGCGATCCGATCGCGGTGCGGGTCGTGCGCGTCGATGCCGGCGCCGGCAAGGTCGATCTCGCGCCCGCCGTCTGAGAGCTTCCCGGCCCTCGGGAGCGTGTTGCGACAGGTCTGGGCTGCGCGTCTGCGGTGCCCGGTCGGCGGCGGACGGCTAGGCTCGCCTGAGGATGGCAAAGAGCAAAGGCGGCAAGCGCAAGATCGGTGCCGGGGACGTGGCGAGCAATCGCTACGCCTCCTATCGCTACGAGCTGACCGAGCGGCTGGAGTGCGGGATCGCGCTGACCGGCACGGAGGTGAAGGCGTTGCGCGTCTCCGGCGCGCAGCTGAAGGACGGCTACGCGAGCATCCGTGGCGGCGAGCTGTGGCTGCACTCGGTGCACATCCCGCCCTACCTGCCAGCCTCGCGCGAGAACCACAATCCCGAGCGCGATCGCAAGCTGCTGCTGCACCGTTCTGAGATCGACCGGATCGCCGCGCGGGTCGCCGAGCGCGGGCTGACGCTCGTGCCGACGCGGATCTACTTCAAGGGGGGGCGCGCGAAGGTCGAGATCGCGCTCGCGCGCGGCAAGGACGTCTACGACAAGCGCCAAGCGCTGCGCGAGCGCGAGTCAAAGCGCGACATGGAACGCGGGCTGCGCGAAGCGCGGCGGTAGAGGCCCCGGTCAGATCGAGCTGAAGCTGTGGCCGGCGCTGACGAGGATGTGCGTCTGCCACATTCCAACCGCCAGCGCGACTATTAGGCCAATGTAGACGGCGCCGACGAGCACGCGGTGGCGGGGGGCAACGCGGTAGAAGGCGGCCTGCTCGAGCGAGCGCGTCGCGCGCAGGCGCCAGCGCCGCCAGATCTCACGACCGCCGAAGACCAGGACTAGGAGCAGGACGAAGCTGCCGTGTAGGAAGAAGAACAGGGGGATCACTGCCGCCAGGCCGACGAACCACATCCACGGCGCCATCGCTGCCATCGCGCGGCCGCCGTCCAGCGGCAATACCGGCAGCAGGTTGAAGAGGTTGAGCAGGAAGCCGACGTAGGCCAATGCGAGCAGGAAGTCGCTGCCGGTGAGCGCGCCGGTCAGGGCGACCACGCCGGCGCCGAGCGTGCCGAGCAGCGGACCGGCTAGGCCGACGCGTGCCTCGGCCAGGGCGTTGTCGCCGAGCGAGCGCGAGAAGATAGCGGCGCCGAGGAACGGGATGAACATCGGCGCGCTTGCTTTGATGCCCTCGCGGCGCAGGGCTATCACGTGGCCCATCTCGTGTACGAAGATCAGCAGCACGAAGCCCGCCGCGAACTGCCAGCCCCAGAACAGGCTGTAGGCGGCGACCGAGACGAGCGCGGTGCCGGCGGTCGTCAGCAGCTTGAGCTTCGGTAGCAACAGCACGCCGCCCTTGACGTAGGCGCCGAACTTCGCCGCCAGCGCAGCGATGCCCGCCACGGCGCCGCCGGCCCGCTTGCGCCAGTTGCGAGCCGGGTCGCCGAACGCAGCTTCTCCGCCGCCGGGGGTCGCGTGGGGAACGATCGGCACCTCGCCTGCGCCCAGCAACGGAGCCTTCGGGGTGGCGGCGATCGTCGCTTGGCTTGCGGGCGGTAGCTGCGGCTCCATGTGATCATTCTGGCAGGGTCGCTAAAGCGCGCCTAACAGGTCGCCGTCGACTCCTTTTCTCGGAACTTGCGGGGAGAAGATCCTCCACCCTCTTGACCGGGAAGACAGTCGGTCATAGGTTGCTCTCAGACGCGGAACCGAGCCGCAAAGAGCGAGGCCACTGAGGTGTGAGGCCGCGCCACCGAGCCACCGGGAAGCCTTCGGGCCGACCGGGCGGACGGTCCTCGAAGCGGCTTGGGACCGCGTCGATTTCGTTCTACGGCAGCTGCCGGCTGCGGAGTCCTCTGCGCCGTCCGTTTTTCGCGGTGCTCGTCTTTCGCCGTGCTCATCTTTCGCGCTGCCCGTCCTCCGCCCTGCCCGTTCTCCCGCGCAACCCGGCGTCACAACTCTCTCGCTTGGATCCGGCAGGGCGTCCACGCCCGCTAGACTGGGTGCAGAACATCCATGGGGACGACAGGCTTCGACGCGGTCGGTTCGTCTGGATGGTCGCGAGTCGAGGTCCCGGGCGGCCTCGTAAAACTCCCGGGAAAACCATAAGTGCGGACTCTCACGAGTACGCCCTCGCTGCTTAGCTAGAAACTAAGCACGAGGTCTCGGGCCCCGTTCGCCTGTGACGGGGAAGGCCGGGATCAGAAAGCAGGCTCACCAAGTGCGGTCCGCCTTTGCCAAGCTAGGGAAATCTAAGAAGGCTGGTCCCCGACAACCCCGCCGGCGAGGCGCGTCGAGGATGAG
>DATASE010000032.1:0-5272 GCA_036269375.1 Solirubrobacteraceae bacterium | reverse complement strand
CAGAGGACGCGCGGCGTCACGTGCGAGCTGCGCGCAGCTCGTCGACTAGATCCTCGACGTCTTCGGGTCCGATACCTAGAGACTCTGCTTGGTCGCGCCCATATCGCCGGAGGTTGGCGAAGTGCTCGTGCTGGATATGGCGGCGTAGGGCGTCACGTACGACCTCGCTCTTGGTCTTGCCGGTGGCGCGGGCGAGTGCCTCGGCCTCCGTGGCCAGCTCGTCAGGGATCGAAACGGAGAGCAGGCGGGACATATGAGATCATCATATCGCATGCGACGCTAGAGCTTGGCCTGCTCCGTGAGCCAGTCTTCGAGCATGGAGCGGGTGACGAAATCGGCTTGCAGGAGCGATCGCATGAAGGGACGGGTGCGAGCGTATATGTCTGAAAAGCTAAGCTACCGACGGTGGACTAACGTCAACCACATTAAAAAGCAGCTTATTTCCAGGGATTTTTCTTGATCACCAGGGATTTTTCTTGATCACCACCAACCAGTTCAAGAACGGCAACCACATCGACGTCGACGGGACCGTCTTTAAGATCCTCGAGTTCCAGCACGTCAAGCCCGGCAAGGGTGGGGCCTTCGTCCGCACCAAGCTCCGCCGCGCGGCCGACGGCGCGGTGATCGACCGCACCTTTCGCGCCGGCGAGAAGTTCCGTGCGGTTCGCACCGAGGCGCGCAGGATGCAGTTTCTTTACTCCGACGGGACCGATGCCCACTTCATGGACACCGAGTCCTTCGAGCAGCTGGCGATCCCGCAGGGGGCCGTCGCCGAGGCTCTGCGCTGGACGGTGCCCAGCAGCGAGGTGGACGTCCTCTTCATCGACGACGAGCCCGCCGACTTGCAGCTGCCGAGCGCCGTCGACCTGACCGTCGCCGAGACCGAGCCCGGGCTGCGCGGGGACACCGCCTCGGGCGGCGGTAACAAGCCCGCGACGCTCGAGACCGGGGCCACCATCCAGGTTCCCCTGTTCGTCGAAGTGGGGGAGAAGGTGCGCGTGGACACGCGCTCGGGCGAATACGTCTCGCGCGCATGACAGCGCGGCGCTAGAAGAAACATGGCCCGTCGCTCCGAGCAGCGCAGGGCGGCGGTGATCGCCCTCTACCAGCACGACCTGACCGGGAGGCCGCTGGCCGAGACGTTGCCGGCCAACGCTTCGATCTTCACCCGCGCGCTCGCGCACGCGGCCGCCGACCGCGCGCCAGAGCTCGACGAGACGATCGACCTGCACTCGCATGGCTGGCCGGCGAGCAGGCTGCAGCCCCTGGAGCGCAGCATCATGCGGGTGGCGCTGATCGAGATGCTGCACCCAGACGCCGCCCCGGCGCAGGAGCCGATTCCCCCGGAAGGGGCGATCGAGGAGGCGGTGGAAAGCGCGAAGCTGTTCTGCTCGGGCGAGGCGCCCAAACTCGTAAACGGGGTGCTGGACGCGGTCCTGCGCGAGGTACGTCAGAATGCGGCGCACGGATGAGCGCCGAAGCCGCCGATACGCGCATCGACGACGCGTCGCGACCCGCACTGCAGCGGATCGACGGCCTGATCTCACAACTCGAGCGCGCCGCCGAGCAGCTGCGCTCCGGCGAGCTGTCCGCAGACGCGGCCGCCACCGTCGTGGAGGATTGCGCGGCGCTTGCCACCGAGGCAAGCGGCGAGCTCGAGCGGCTCGCGCGCTCTGAGCCCAGCCCTCCGATCCCGGGCCAGGACTCGCTGCTCTGAGCGCGAGGGCGGCAAGACAGAGCTCGATCTCGTCCTCCTCGCAACCGTCGAGGTCGCGGAGCGCGCGATGAGCAGCCCGGCCGCGTATCCGGAGCATCTGCGCGAGCGCGTCGAGCGCCACCTGCAGGGCCTGCGCTTCTCCGACGCTGAGGCCACGGACGGGCTGGCGGAGGCGATGCGCTATTCGCTGCTTGCCGGCGGCAAGCGGATCCGCCCGGTGCTGGCCCTGGCAACCGCCAGCGCTCTCGGACTGGACCCCGAGCGGGCGATGCCGCTGGCCGGAGCGCTCGAGCTGATCCACACCTATTCGTTGATCCACGACGACCTGCCGGCGATGGACGACGACGCGCTGCGCCGCGGCCGCCCGACCTGTCACCGCGCCTATGGCGAGGACGTCGCCATCCTCGCCGGCGACGGGCTGTACGCCGAGGCCTTCCACCATCTGCTCGCGGCGCCCACCGAAGCGCCCGAGCGGGTGCTCGCCGCCGCCGCCGAGCTGGCGAGCGCCACGGGGGTCAACGGGATGGTCGGCGGGCAGTTCGTTGACGTTCGCGCGAGCGCTCCGCCGGGACCGGAGGGGCTGCGCCGGCTGCACGAGCTGAAGACCGGCAGGCTGATCGGCGCTTCGGTCGTCTGCGTGCTGTTCTTGGCTGGCGCGAGCGAACCTGCGACAATCGGATTCCGACGCTTCGCGGCGGAGCTTGGTGTGCTGTTTCAGATCGTTGACGACATCCTTGACG
This sequence comes from Solirubrobacteraceae bacterium, assembly GCA_036269375.1. GTDB lineage: Bacteria > Actinomycetota > Thermoleophilia > Solirubrobacterales > Solirubrobacteraceae > Palsa-744. The sequence goes on along the minus strand of DATASE010000032.1, from coordinate 2,815 downwards.
TGACCGGCACCGCCGAGGCGCTCGGCAAGCCACAGGGCAGCGACGAGCGGCACGGCAAGCGGACCTACGTGAGCGAGTTCGGGGTGGCGCGCGCTCGGGAATTGGCCGCCGAGTCGCACCGCACCGCTCGAGCCGCGCTGGCGGAGGCGGCGGACGGGGTCGACGCGGACGGTCGCGCCTCGACGCTCGAGCTCGAACAGATAACCGACTTCATCTACACCCGTACATCGTGAGCCCACCCTCCCGTCCCCACCCCATGCTCGACCGGATCGACGGGCCCGCGGCGCTGAAGGGGCTCTCCGCGGAGGAGCTCGCACGGTTGGCCCAGGAGGTGCGCGAGCACATCATCGACACGGTCGGGGAGATCGGCGGGCACTTCGGCGCCAACCTCGGCACCTGCGAGCTGGCCGTCGCACTGCACTCCCTGCTGGAATCGCCCCGCGACAAGATCCTCTGGGACGTCGGCCACCAAGCCTACCCGCACAAGATCCTCACCGGGCGCAGCCAACGGCTGCAGACGATCCGCCAGTACGGCGGGTTGGCGCCCTTCTGCTCGCGCGAGGAGTCAGAGCACGACGTCATGGGGGCGGGGCACGCCTCCACGTCGGTCGGCTACGCGGTCGGCATCAAGGAGGGGATGCGGCTGCTCGCAAAGAGCCGGGCCGACGGCGAAGCCGACGGGGCGGATGGCAGGGTGGTCGCGGTGATCGGCGACGGCGCGATGACCGGGGGGGTCGCCTTCGAGGCGATCGGTCAGGCCGGGGGCGCCGGGACACCGATCGTCGTCGTGCTCAACGACAACGGGATGTCGATCGCGCCGAACGTGGGGGCACTCTCCAAATACTTCAATCGGGTTCGCTTGAACCCGAAGCTGTGGCACGCCCGCACAGGGGTCGAGGACGGGCTGACCAAGCTCCCGGGGGCGCTCGGCACCGCCTTCGAGCGGCTCGGGCCGCAGCTGAAGGAGTCGATCAAGGCCTTCTGGGCGCCGGGGCTGTGGTGGGAGGAGCTCAACTGGGCCTACATCGGCGTGGTCGACGGGCACGACGTGCGCGCTCTGCGCGAGGCGATCGGCGAGGCGCTCGCCGCGCAGCGGCCGGTGGTCGTGCACATCGCCACGGTCAAGGGCAAGGGCTTTGCTCCCGCCGAGGAGGGCGGCCTGGAGGGCATGGAGAAGTGGCACGCGGCAAAGCCAAAGTCGATCGCCAACGGCGCACCCGCCCCGAGCAAGCCCGCGCCCAAGTCCGCGGTGGCACCACCGCCGCAGTACACACAGGTCTTCGGCGAGGCGCTCGTGCGCGAGTGTCGGCGCGATCCCCGCGTGGTCGGGATCACCGCGGCGATGAACTCCGGGACCGGGCTGAACATCCTGCAGGAGGCGATGCCGGAGCGCTACTTCGACGTGGGGATCGCCGAGCAGCAGGCGATCCTGTTTGCCGCCGGGCTTGCGCTGCAGGGGGCAAAGCCGGTCGCGGCGATCTATTCGACCTTCCTGCAACGGGCGTTCGACCAGATCGTCCACGACGTCTGCCTGCAGAGGCTGAACGTCGTCTTTGCGATGGACAGGGCCGGATTGGTCGGCGACGACGGGCCGACCCACCACGGGGCCTTCGACGTCGCCTATCTGCGCTGCCTGCCGAACATGGTGCTGATGGCGCCGCGCGACGAGGCGATGCTCGTGCACATGCTGCACACCGCGCTGCGCTACGACGACGGCCCGATCGCCCTGCGCTACCCGCGCGGCGAGGGAGTCGGCGTGCAGTTGCCGTCAGAGCCGCGGGTGCTGCCGATCGGCCGTGGCGAGATCCTGCGCGAGGCGGGGCCCGCGGATTTGGTGGCCAACCGATCGACCCACCCGCGCGTCGCGCTGATCGGGTACGGCAGCGGCGTCGGCAAGGCGCTGCAGGCGGCCGACCTGCTGGCTGCCAATGGGATCGCCGCGACCGTCGCCGACGCGCGCTTTGCCAAGCCGATCGACGCCGGGCTGATGGCGCAGCTGGCGGCCGAGCACAATCTGCTCGTGACCGTCGAGGAGGGGGTCCTCGCCGGTGGTTTCGGCTCGGCCGTGTGGGAGACCCTCAGCGAGGCCGGCACTGCCACCGCGCGCATCCTGCGCGTCGGGCTGCCCGACCGCTACGTGACGCACGGCAAGCCGGCGCTGCTGCACGAGGAGGTCGGCTTCACCGGCGAGCGGATAGCCGAACGCGTGGAAGCGGCGATCCTCGCGCGCGAGTCGGCGCCCATTCTCTGAGCCTCATTAAATGAAACGGCCCGCCGGGGAAGCGGGCCGTTTCGAGGGGAGGAGGGATGCTGCTGTACTTCGGGTCGATCACCATGATGCACGCCCGGAACGCATGTTTGTGTGATACCGCGCACATACGTTCGATTCCTTGTGCCGACAGGCGACGATCTGGTTGACAGGCGGACGCGGCGAGCCCGGCCGAGCGGCTACCGTGTGGCACGAGATGGGCGCCGCCACACAGCGTAAGCAGCGTCTGGACACGCTTCTCGCCGAGCGCGGGCTGTTCGAGTCGCGCACACGCGCGGCGGCGTCGGTGATGGCCGGCGAGGTCAGCGTTGGCTCGGAGCGGCGCCCGGCCAGCAAGCCGGGGGAGCTGGTCGCAAACGACGTGGAGCTCAACGTGCGCGAGCCGCCGCGCTATGTCTCGCGCGGTGGCATCAAGCTCGAGAACGCCCTCGAGGCGTTTGCACTCGACGTCGCAGGGCGCGAGGCGATCGACGTCGGCGCTTCCACTGGCGGCTTCAGCGACTGTCTGCTAAAGCGCGGCGCGGCCGGTGTCATCGCGGTGGACGT
>DATASE010000031.1:0-30904 GCA_036269375.1 Solirubrobacteraceae bacterium | reverse complement strand
GTCTCCTACGGCACCAAGGTCGCGCTCGAGTACGCCGAAGCGCACCCGTCGGCCGTCGAATCGTTGGTGCTCGACTCGGTCGTGGCACCCGAACGCGACGACCCGTTCGGGCTGGCCACCTTTCAGGCGATGAAGCCTGCTTTTGCCGAGCTCTGCTCCAAAGCGGCCTGCGCCGGGATCTCCGCCAACCCGCTCGCCGACCTCGCCCGGCTGGTGGTGCGCGTGCACCGCCGCGCCCTGAGTGGCTACGTCTACGACGGGTCCGGGCACCGCCGTCGCAGCGAGCTCTCGGACGTGGCGCTGCTGAACCTCCTGGCCGCCGGCGACCTGAACCCGGCGCTGCGGGCGCTGCTGCCGGCCTCGGTCGTCTCGGCGCTGCGCGGCGACTCGGCCCCGCTGCTGCGCCTGAACCTGCTCTCCGAGGGGGTGGTCCCCAACCTCCCCGGCGGGCCGCCGGGAGTCGACGCGAGCGCCGACGGTGTCGACGAAGCGCTGTTCGTCGACACGACCTGCGAAGAGGAGCCGTTCCCGTGGAGCCGCGCGGCCGCACCGGCGACGCGGCTGGCGGAAGGGCTCGCGGCGCTGCGCGCGGTGCCGCCGTCCGCCTTCTATCCGTTCGACGCGAACGTCGAGTGGGCCGACAGCGTGCTGCCGGGATGCGCGCACTGGCCGAACGCGGCGCCGAGCCCGCCGCCGCCGGGCGCGCTGCCCGACGTGCCGACTCTGATCCTCTCCGGTGCTCAGGATCTGCGCACCCCGACCAGCGGTGCCGCCGGGCTTACGCGGCGGATCGCCGACGCTCAGCTGCTCGTCGTCCCCTACACCGGGCACTCGGTGCTCGGATCGGACTTCAGCGGCTGCGCGCAGGGCGCGCTGCGGGCGTTCTTCTCCTCCGGCCCGGTCGCGCCCTGCTCCTCCTCCACACCTGATCTGTTCGCGCCGACGCCGATCACGCCGACGCGGCTCGCCTACGTCAAGCCGATCGATGGGGTGCGGGGGCTGGCGGGCAGCACGCTCGCGGTGACGCTCGAGACGATCCTCGACCTCGAACGCCAGATTGTCGGCGCGACGCTGCAAGCCACCCAGCAGCTGCCGAGCGGAGCTAGCTTCGGCGGCCTGCGCGGCGGCTACGCGCGCCTGAGCTCGAGCTCGCTGCGCCTGCACCGGTTCGCCTTCGTGCCGGGCGTGGCTCTGAGCGCCGACTTTCCGGTCGTCAAAGGGCGTCTGAGGCCCAGCGAGGTTCATGTCGAAGGGACGCTTGCCGCGCGTGGCACCGTCCGGATCGGCACCCCCGTGGTGACCGGTACGCTCGGCGGCAGCCGCTTCACGATCGAGATCGCCAAGGTGCGGCTGGCGAGCGCGCGAGCGCCGACGGATCCGTTCGCGCCCACGGGCGCGGTCCCAGCTGCGCCGCCGGTCGCGGGGGCGCAGCTCGCGCTGCACCTGCCCTTCCCGGCGCTTGACCGGCTGCGCTGAGCGATGCCCAACGCGCTGGCCACCGAGTCCTCCCCGTACCTGCGCCAGCACGCGCACAACCCGGTCGACTGGCTGCCCTGGGGGAAGGACGCGCTCGCGCGCGCTCGCGCGCGTAACGTGCCGGTACTGGTCTCGATCGGCTACTCGGCGTGCCACTGGTGTCACGTGATGGAGCGCGAGTCCTTCGAGGACGCCGACACCGCGGCGCAGATGAACGCCGGCTTTGTCTGCGTGAAGGTCGACCGCGAGGAGCGACCCGACGTCGACGCGCTGTACATGGAGGCCGTTCAGGGGATGACCGGCCACGGCGGCTGGCCGCTGAACGTGTTCCTCACGCCGGACGGGGTGCCCTTCTACGGCGGCACCTACTTCCCGCCCGAGCCCCGACCCGGGATGCCGTCGTTTCGCCAGGTGCTGCTGGCAGTCGGCGAAGCCTGGAGCGAGCGTGGCGAGGAGATCGCAGCGGGCGGGGATCGGATGCGCGAGCGATTGACCGGCGGGGCCGCGCTGCGACCGAGCGCGGACGGGTTCGACCAGGGAACGCTCGAGGGAGCGGTCGCCCGCCTGCGCGAGTCCTTCGACTCCGTGCATGGGGGGTTCGGCGGAGCGCCGAAGTTCCCGCAGGCACCGGCGCTCGAGTTCCTGCTCTGCCGGGCCGCCGCCGCGTCGAGCCAGGCGTCCGCCGCCAGCTCCGCGGGCAGCCAATCCGCCGCCCCGGCCTCGACGTCCGGTTCTGAGGATGACGCCGCGGACGCGGAGCGGATGGCGCTGTACACGCTGCGGGCAATGGCGGGGGGCGGCATCCACGACCAGATCGGCGGCGGCTTTCACCGTTATTCGGTCGATGCCGGCTGGACGGTGCCGCACTTCGAGAAGATGCTCTACGACAACGCGCTGCTCGCCCGCGCCTACCTGCACGGGGCGCAGCTGGCCGATGACCCGGAGCTGTTGTCGGTGAGCGTCCGCACGCTGGACTGGCTCTTGCGCGAGATGCGCGCAGCAGAGGGCGGCTTCTACGCGGCGCTTGACGCCGACTCGGAGGGGGTCGAGGGGGGCTTCTACGTCTGGACGCTCGGCGAGCTGGGCGACGTGCTCGGCGACGACTCCGAGGCGGCGATCCGCTGGCTCGGGGCCAGCGAGCAGGGTAACTTCCTCGACCCTCACGATCCGACGCCGGGACTGAACGTGCTCGAGGATTGGGGACCACGGCCGGACGCCGCGACTTGCGCACGGATCCGCTCGGCGCTGCTTCAGGCGCGTGCGCGGCGCACGCGGCCGGGCCTCGACGATAAGCGGCTGACCGCTTGGAACGCGCTGGCGATCTCAGCGCTGGCCGAGGTCGGCTCGCACCTGGCGGGGCTGCCGACGGACGACCAGCTCGCCGCCACGGGCGCGCGCTTCCTCGACGCGGCAGTCGCCTGCGCCGAGTTCGTGTTGCGCGACCTGTGCGACCGCGAAGGCCGGCTGCTGCGCACTTACAGCAACGGCCAGGCGAAGATCGCCGCCTACCTAGAGGACGACGCCCTGCTGCTGGAAGCGCTGCTTGCGCTGTTTGAAGCCACCTGCCAGGAGCGCTGGCTGACGCGGGCGCAGGAGCTTGCCGACACTCTGATCGAGCGCTTCGGCGACCTCGAGCACGGCGGCTTCTTCTCGACCGCTGCCGACGGCGAAGCGTTGATCGCGCGTCGCAAGGAGCTCGAGGACTCGCCGATCCCGGCGGGGAGCTCGGCGGCGGCGCTCGGGCTGCTGCGACTGGCGCAGCTGACCGGCGAGGCGCGCTACGAGCGTGAGAGCGCGGGCACGATCGCGCTGGTCAGCCAGATCGCTCCGCGCCACCCGGGCGCTTTCGGCCACATGCTGCAGGCGATGCACTGGACGCTCGCGCCGATGCGCCCGGTCGCCTGTGCGCTGCCGGCGAATAGTGATCTGCGCTGAGGGGCTCAGTGACCGGAGAGCGACTTCAGTTCGCTCAGGTCCACCGAGTTAGCCGGCGCTTTGACGCTGACCGGCTCGTCCCACTTGTCGAAGGAGATGGTGCCGGCTTCGGAGCCGCTCTTTACGATCTGCAGCGGGTAGGGCTTGCCCGTCGTCGCGACGTACAGCGTTCCGCCGCGTGTCGTGTCCTTGACCGCGATCGCCTGCTGACCGGCGATCGTCGTGGTGGCGCCCTTTTCCAGGCTGCCGTGGCCGACAAGGACCGTGTCCAGCAGCTTGCGCATGTCGGTCAGCGAGGAGAACGACGCGAATTCGGGCGTGGAAACCGGGACCTTCAACCACTTGCCCGCCAGCAGCTGGGCGGCGGCGCTGCCGCCGAGTTTGCCGTAGAAGGACGAGCTGCCGCTGATGTAGGCGTCGCCGCCGGTGACGACGATCTTGAAGGTCGAGCCGTTCTGCGAGATCTGGCCGCTGGCGCCGTTGCCCGAAGACATGCTGAGGTCGAGCGTGACGGGCGAGCCACCGCTCTTGACCGACCCGGTGACGTGGACCGAGCTGGCGCTGTCGGCGGCCTTCTTGGTTTCGGCGACGATCTCTTCGGCGCTCTTGGAGGCGACCCCGTTGCCCGAGCTCGAGGAGCCGCAACCGGGGAGTGCCGGGAGGATGAACGCGAGTAGCATGCCCGCGAGTGAGAGTGACCTGAGACGCATCCGCCCGGATGTTACCCGCCGTCGCGGACGTGACCTTCGCGCGTGCAGCAAGCGGGGCCCACGGCCACTCGATCCCCTCGGCCAGCTCCGCCGCTCCTCAGAACCGGGGCGATACAGGCCGCCATCGGGGGACCATGCGGTCCTTCCTGGGTAAGGGCGCTCGCCCGCAAAGGTTGTGATCTTTTTGGTTAGTACTATTCCATTATCTCGTCATTTTCGATACGGTCTGCGGCGTGCCGGCCACCACAATGGTTCAGTCATATCGTCCACTGAACGCCCAGCCGGAAGTGGATGCGAGCGACGCGAGAGGGCAGATGCCATCGCCGACCGATGATGAGATCGTCCAGGCCGTTCTGAGCTCACTGACACGGGCCGAGCGCGACGGCGGCGTCGCCTATCTCCGGGTACAGCCGCTTGCAGCCGGCGAGGCGTATCCGCTCTCGCCCGCGCCGATCTTCGCCGAGCACGCTTGCCGTCTGGCGTTTGTCGACCCTTCGCCCGCGGCGAATTGGGGGCATGCCTGCCGGTACCTGACGATCGATGCTTTCACGCTTGCGGTCGCATCGCACGCTGCGCGCCTTCCACCCGCCGGCCTCTTCGGAGCGGAGTGGCGTCTCGTGCATCGGGCGCCGGGAGTCCCGGACGCCCTTGTCTTTGCTCCCAACGATGAAAGAGAACGTTCATGACCATTCTCGACGATCGTATTCTCGGACAGATCAGCGATAGCGCATACCGCTCACTCGATCCGCTGAGCGTGAGTCACACCAATCTCTCCGTCGATCACCGGATACGCGAGCAGGGGGAGTCGCTGGGGCCGGAGTTTCAAGGGCTTGTCGCTGAGCGGCAAAGCGTCCTCGTGTTCGCCGACGAAGCCCCGCTGGCAAACTTCGGGCATCCCTGTCGCTATCTTCTCTACGACCCGCAGACAGCCGAGCAGCTGGCCGATCTGCCCGCGCGGTTTCCACCTTGGGGCGAGTCGCTGCCGGAGTCGCTGAGGGGGTTTCACACCCCCGTCCAGCCGGCGGCCGCGAGCTCCCTCTTTCACGTACATCCCACGTTTCGTTGCCCGGTGATCATTCCGGACGGCGAGCGCTACGCCATCTTCTACTCCGGAATGTCGAACAGCAGGCACCTGAACGACATGGAGTTCGGCTACCGGACGCTCGTCCACGTCTACGGCTTCAAGCCCGAGAACGTCACCGTCCTGTCCTACAACGGCACGACGAACACCCAGGAGGGGGCGAACACCGTCTGGCCCGGCGACAAAACGCCGTACCAGATCAAGGTCAACGGCGAAGGCAGGCGAAGCGCCTTCGAAGGCGCGATCGACGCGCTCAAGGCCAAGATTGGCGCCAACGACCTTCTATTCATCCACACCAACAACCACGGCGACAACTGGGGCAGCGAATCGTTCCTCTGCGAATACCCTTCCTGGGGCGAATATCTCGCGGGCGATTTCTGCGCCAAGCTGCACGAGCTTCCGCGCTACCGCGCGCTGATCGCGATGATGGAGCAATGTAACAGTGGGGGGTTTGTCGCTCCGGTCCTCGCGAGCAGCACGGCGGCTGCGACGACCATTGCGACCGCGGCATCGGCCACCCAAAGCTCGTGGGCCTCGCCCGACGGGCTCTGGGACTCGTTTGCGCGCGACTGGTTCGCGGCGCAGGCGTGGGCCACTCCATACGGCGGCCCGTTGGCGTTTAACCCCGATACCAACCACGACGGCAAGATCGAGGCCACCGAGGCGTTCAACTACGCCAACGTGGTGCGCAACCCCCAGGATACGCCCCAGTACGGTCAGAGCTCACAGGCGGGGGGCAACGTCTTTCTTGGCGAGGAGTACACGATCGTGTGGTGGTGGTGCCAGCTCATACGAGAGGCGCTGGAGCACCGCTACCACGAGCTCTCCCAGGCCAAGTACCACGAGCAACTGCGCAAGCTCGAACCGCAGCTGCGGGAGCTCGCCCAGTCGATCGACGCGCGCTCGGAGGAGCTGCGCGACGAGACCGAGGCACGAATCCGCGAGATCGTCAGCAGCTGAGCCGCGGCAGCTACAGGATCGCCAGGTAGCGGTCCAGCTCCCACTGCGTCACCTGCACGCGGTAGTCCTCCCACTCCTGACGCTTGATCTCCACGTAGCGGTTGAACGTGTGCTCGCCCAGCGCGCGCAGCACCAGCTCGGACTCGGCGGTGATCTCGATCGCCTCGCCGAGGGACTCCGGGAGCTGCTCGATGCCAAGGCGCCGGCGCTCCTCGGCGGAGAGGTGGTAGAGGTTTCGCTCCATCGGCTCGGGCAGCTCGTAGCCCTTCTCGATGCCCTCCAGGCCCGCTTGCAAGAGCACGGCGAAGGTTAGATACGGGTTGCAGGCAGGGTCGGGGCAGCGCAGCTCCATCCTCGTCGCCTGCTCCTTGCCGGGGTGGTACAGCGGCACCCGCACGAGCGCCGAGCGGTTGCGGCGCGACCACGCGGCGTACACCGGGGCCTCGTAACCCGGCACCAGGCGCTTGTAGGAGTTGACCCACTGCGCGAAGATCGAGCAGATCTCCCGCGCGTGCTTGAGCTGGCCGGCGATGAAGGCCTTGCCGACGTCGGAGAGGAAGTACTGGTCCTCGGCGTCGTAGAAGGCGTTCTTGCCGCCCGCGAACAGCGATTGGTGCGTGTGCATGCCCGAACCGTTCTCGCCGAACAGAGGCTTTGGCATGAACGTCGCGTGCCAGCCGTACTTGACCGCGTACTCCTTGACCGTGATCCGGTAGGTCATGCAGTCGTCGGCCATCTTCAGCGCGTTCGCGTAGCGCATGTCGATCTCGTGCTGGCTCGGGCCGACCTCATGGTGGGTGTACTCGACGTGGATGCCGAGCTGTTCCAGCGCGAGCACGGTCTCACGGCGCACGTCGGTGCCGGCGTCAAGCGTGGTCAGGTCGAAGTAGCCGCCGCGGTCGAGCACCTCGGTGGACTTGGAGTCGCGAAACAGGAAGTACTCGAGCTCGGGACCGACGTTGAAGGTGTCAAAGCCCATCGCCTTGGCGCGCTCGAGCGCGCGCCTGAGCACGTGCCTCGGGTCGCCCTCATACGGAGTTCGCTCGGGGGTGATGACGTCGCAGAACATCCGCCCCACGCCCTGCTCCTCGGGGCGCCAGGGCAGCACGGCAAACGTCGCGGGGTCGGGCATCGCGATCATGTCGGACTCCTCGATCGCGTTGAAGCCGGTGATCGAGGAGCCGTCGAAGCCCATGCCGGCCTCGAAGGCGTCGTCGAGGTCCTGCGAGTTGATCGAGAACGACTTCAGCTGGCCGAGGACGTCGGTGAACCAGAAGCGGATGAAGCGGATCTCGCGCTCGCGCACGAACTCCTTGACGTCGGCCGGGGTGCTCGGCAGCTCGGGCATCTGGCGCGCAGCGTAGTCGATGGGGGCCGCTACGGGATATTGACCGCTGGCCAAGCTGTCTTCGATGGGGATGGACTCGTCGGCGCAGCCGACGAGTCGGTCTGAGCAGGCCGGCGGTCGGCCGATCGGCCGTCCGTGCGGGCGAGCGGCCGAAGATCTAATGGGCGCTGAGCAGCGCCGCGAGCACGAGCGCCACCCCCATCACCACCGCCCAGGCGGCGATCCGGTCGGGGTGCGGGCCGATCCGCTCGATCGGCAGTGGGCGCGGACGCCGACGCGCGGGTCGCGTCGAGGAGGCGCGCTCGTTTGACACCAGCATCAGGCGCCGGCCGGGGCTGATCTCGCGCACGCCTCGGCCCAGGGTCGAGATGCCGGCCCCAGACGCGGGATGGCGTTCCCGTCGTTCGCGCGCCCTGCGGCGCTCGATCCTCTCGCGCACGTCCTCGACGTCGGCCCACCACTCGCGGACCTCGGCTGCTCGTGGCATCGAGCGGCGATGCTAACAACGGGGGCGGCGGCTGCTTGCGGGTCGCGTGCGGACAGTCCGCAAACAGCGCGATGAGCTCGCGGGAACGATCGCTAGGCTACCGACTGGCGGCGGCGGGGACTTGGCGAGCGGCTTGCGCGGCTCGCAGCTCAGTGGCCGGCTACGGCCGCCAGGAAATCGGCGATCGCTTCGGCGTCGCGACCCTGGTAGAGCTGGGCCGGCATGTCGCCGGCGCCGCGAGCGCGACCTTCGGCGATCGCGCTCAGCACCAGCGCGCGGCGGCCCGCTTCGGTGGAGATCTCTTCGCCCAGTCGGACGTCGAGGTTCGGTCCCACGTGACCCTGCGCGCCTGCGGCCGAGAGCGTGTGGCAGACCGCGCAGGACTCGGAGAAGAGAACGCGGCCGTGCTGCTGCTCGGCGCTCAGGTGCTTGACGCCACCGGCCGCCACGCTGTCCTTGTTGGCGCCGTTGCGAGCGAGCACCAGCGCCGGCACTGCCAGGCCGAAGGCGAACGCGAGCACTACCACCGCCCACACTATGCCCTGACCCAGCTTGGACTCGGTGTGCAGCGACTCGCGCGCGCCGCGCGGGCCACCGCGCATCGCGACGAAGACGACTGCGGCGCCGATCGCCACCCAGATCGCTGCTACGGCGTAGATCATCGGGGCGGCACGATACATGAGCGGTCGGCTCCGCCGCCGCGAGCGAGCGGCTCGGAGCTTGCGCCGCCGACGTCTTTGCCCGGGCCCCCCGAAGCCTGGATGAGAAATATCTTCACCCGCCTTTAGCCTGGAGGGCAGATGCGGCGCTACGCTGAATAAGCGCAAGTCCCCAAGGAGAACCCGTTCAATGAACATGCTGCGGCACCTGCCACTCTCACGCCTGCTCCTGCTGTGCGCCGTCGTCGTGGCGGTCGGCATCGGGGCGACGGCGCTCGCTCTGGCAGTGACGGGCGGGCCGACGCCGCCGCCCAAGCCGCTCGCAGACGCGCTTCACGACGCTCTGGGCGCACAGAAGCCGAGCGGCGTCAGCGCGCGGATCGTGCTCACCAACCGCCTGCTCGAAGGGGCCAATCTGGCCAGCTCAGGCGGCAACGAAGCCAGCCAGCTGTCAGCGAGCCCGCTGATCTCCGGCGCCTCGGGACGGCTGTGGGTCGCTTCCGACGGGCGGGCACGACTGGAACTGCAGTCCGAAAAGGGCGACACCCAGATCCTGTGGGACGGGAAGACCGCGGAGACGTACGACGCCTCCAGCAACATCCTGTACCGCTACACCCCCCAGCAGGAAGAAAACGCCGTCGACGAAAACCATCCAGCGCCCGGATCGGCGTGTCCACCGACCTGCCCGGGGCCCGCTCATCACGAAGCCCCGACTGTCGCCGAAATCGAAGCAGGCATCGCGCGCGCGAGCAAGCACGCCGACGTCTCCGGCGCGACGCCCACCGACGTGGCCGGCCAGGCCGCCTACACGGTCCGCGTCTCGCCGCGCGAATCAGAGGGTGGCGCAGCCGGTCAAGGGCCGGCGAGCCGGGCCCCTCTTTCTGGTAACGGTGGGCTGATCGCCGGCGCCGAGGTCTCCTGGGACGCCGTGCACGGCAATCCCCTGCGCGCCGCGATCTACTCGACCGACAGCTCGGCGCCGGTGCTCGAACTGGCCGCGACCGAAATCTCCTACGGCCAGCCCGAATCCTCGGCTCTGCAGTTCACGCCGCCCGCGACTGCCAAGGTCCAGGATGTGACGCTGCCCCAGTCCTCCAACCAGGACTCCTCGTCCCCGGCTGGAGCCGAACACCCGCACGTCACCGTCCACGGCAAGGGGCTGGAATCGATCGTCCTTGCCGAAACGCCGGTCAAGGCGGGCAGCAAAGAAGGCAGCCTCGGCTCGCTGGAAGGGCTGCAGAAGGTGAGCATCGGCAGCGCTCAGGCCTCCGAGCTGCCGACCCAGCTCGGCACGCTGCTGACGTTCGAGCGCGCCGGTGTGCGCTATCTGATGGCCGGCTCGGTTACCCCGAGCGCGATCGAGGCGTTCGCGCGGGGCCTTTAGCGTCGTGAGCGACGCCACGCCGCCTCCGGCGGTGGACATCGCCGCGCCGTCGCAATCGGCGGCCCAGGCCGACCCTCAACCCGTTCGCGCCAGAGGGCTGGTCAAGCGCTACAAGGAGGTCCTCGCGGTCGACCACGTCGACCTCAACGTCCGCGCCGGCGACGTGTACGGGTTCCTTGGCCCCAACGGCGCCGGCAAGACGACGACGCTGCGGATGGCGCTCGGGCTGATCGCGCCGACCGAGGGCACGGTGCAGCTGTTCGGGCGCGACCCGATGCGCGAGGGGGCGCGCGCGCTGGACGGCGTCGCCGGCTTCGTCGAGGCGCCCCGCTTCTACCCGTACATGACCGGTCGGCGCAACCTGCAGCTGCTCGCCGCCCTGGACGGGGACGACGCCACCGAGCGGATCGAGGAGGTACTCGAGATCGTCGAGCTGGCGCCGCGCGGCAAGCACAAGGTCGGCGGCTACTCGCACGGGATGCGCCAGCGCCTGGGCATCGCCGCGGCGCTGCTGCGCCGTCCGCGCCTGCTGATCCTCGACGAGCCCGCCACCGGCCTTGACCCGGCCGGGATGCGCGACATGCGCGCGCTGATCCGCCGGCTGGCCGACGAAGGCATAACCGTGCTGCTCTCAAGCCACCAGCTCCCCGAGGTGCAGGAACTGTGCGACCGCGTCGCGATCGTCGACAAAGGCCGCGTCGTCTACGAGGGTGCGCTCGCCGACCTGCGCCGCCAGGGCGGCGCCGGCTACCGCCTGCGCAGCACCGACGACGCGCGCGCGCTCGCGCTCGTGCGCGCCCAAGCCGGCGTCGAGGCGGCCTCGGGCGGCGAGCACGGCATCTCCTTCCAGGCCGACGAAGAGCACGTCGGCGAGGTCTCGCTCGCGCTCGGCCGCGCCGGGGTCGGCATCCTCGCGCTGACACCGGAGCTCGCGACGCTCGAGGACCTGTTCTTCCGCCTGACCGAGAACGACGGCGCCGCGAGCTCGCACGCGCCCGATCCGCTCGCCGACGGTCGCAGCGGCGTAACCGCCGACACCCTGGCCGGTAGCCGATGAGCAGCGTCGCCGCAACGGCCGGCCAGACCACGGCGCGCCGGCAGGCGCGCCGTCCATCCACACTCACGGCCTACCGTTGGGAGCTGCGCAAGCTGATCTCCCAGAAGCGCACCTACCTGGGACTTGGGCTCGGCGTGCTGCTTCCGCTCATCTTCGTGATCGTGCAGAACGTCCACACCCACCACGGCGGCGGCGACAGCATCTTCGCCGCCCAGATCACCCAATCGGGGCTGGCGACGCCCGTGCTGATGCTGCTGTTCGAGTCGGTCTTCTTCCTGCCGCTGATCGCCTCGCTGGTCGGAGGCGACATCGTCGCCGCCGAGGACAACAACGGCACGCTCAAGACGATCCTCACCCGCTCGGTCGATCGCGGCCAGGTGTTCGCCGCCAAGGCGCTCGCGGCGCTCACCTACGCGGTCCTCGCCGTCTACCTGGCGAGCCTCGTCGCCACGGTCGGGGGGATCGCCTCCTGGGGCTTTCACTCGATCAAAACCTTCTCCGGCAGCACCGTGTCGGCCTCCGAAGGCCTGCTGCTGGTGATCGCCGCCGACGCGTGCTACCTGATCCCGCTGTTCGCGGTCGCCTGCATCGCCGTGCTGCTCTCCACCGCGACCCGCAACAGCATCGCCGGGGTCGGCGGCGCGATCGGCTTGGTGATCCTGCTCTACATCGTCGCGGGGATCCCGGGCCTTGAAGGGATCAAGCCCTACCTGCTCACCGAACAGTTCGAGAACTGGCACGGGCTGCTGCGCACCCCGACCGACTGGGCGCCGGTGACGCACTCGCTGTGGGTGTGCGCGCTGTACGCGGTGCCCTCGCTGCTAGCCGGCTATCTGATCTTCCTGCGGCGCGACGTCGCCGGGGGCTAGCAGAGGCCGCGCAATCTAGTCGCGAAACTCAGATATCGCCAAACTCAGAAGTAGTGTTGTATAATGGGCGGCTATGGCTAGCGTCGCGCTCGAGCGCAACTTCTCCGACCTGCTACGCAAATCCGGCGAGGTGTTGGACGAGGTCGAACGACAAGATGTCCTGCTGCGTCGCAGAGACGGGCACGACCTCCTGCTGGTCAGAGCCGATCGCGAGGAGACCGTCAGGGATGCGGTGGGCGTGGCTTCGAGCGTGCTCGCGCGCATGGTCGCGCGACACTTGGCGGATATGGCCAAGGGCTTGCCCGAAGCGATGCCATGGTTGCGCCTCCTTCCCGACAGCGATCTCGAGGAGTTCACCCGGGAGTTCGTGGAGGTCGCGGAGGCATGCGGATCGCTCGGTTCCTTCGACCGACTCGGGCTGCTACTCGACGAATGGCGGAAAACAGCTCACGCATGGTCCAGCCCGGACACGGTCACCGCCTTGCGGGTCGACCACGCCGATGCTGGCTTCGACGAGCTCGTGCCATCGCCGCGGTGAGCGGGCGCGGAGATCGCGTCGCTCGCCCACCCGTCGGATCTGAGTGGGACCTGCGCTTCGCAAACAAGAAAGCCGCCGAGCATTGGACCAAGCTGTGCAATGTCGCAGCCAGCAATTGCGCCGACATGCACGCACGGCTCACGGCCGATCCAAGAGCTCGCCTAAATCCCGAACGTCACCATCGACTAAAGGGTGTGCTTGCAAGCAAAGCGCACGACGGAAAGGTCCTAGAGCAGTGGCAGTACGAGATCACAGGCGCCGGCCGGGTCTGGTTTCTGATCGACGAGGCCAACCGTCGTGTGCTGCTCGTCGAGGTCACGCTCGGACACCCCTCAAAGACCGATAGGTAGCGCTCACCCCACCTCCGCCGGCGCCTCCACCGCCCCCACCTCGACCTCCCCCATCAACCGCCGCGCCTCCTTGGGGTCGATCAGGCCTGCGCCCAGGCGCATCGTCGACTCCGCGCCGCATGCCACGCCGAAGCGCAGGCACTGGTCGGGGGCACGGCCCTCGTAGCGCGCGGCGACATAGCCGGCCAGGAACGCGTCGCCCGAGCCGCGGGCGGCGACAGCCTCGCGCGGCTCGATCGACGCACGTCGTAGGCTGGACCTGCCTTCGACGAGCACATTGGCGATGCAGCCGTCGGGCATCGTCACGATCGCCTCGCGCGGTCCCAGCGCCACGATCTCTCGCACCGCTGTCAGCCGTTCCTCCTCGGCGGCGAACTCGTGGCCGACCAGCTCCTCGGCCTCGCGCAAGTTCGGCGAGACGACGTCGGGCTCGGCGCGCACCGCGTGCGTCAACGCATCGCCCTCGGCGTCGATCACCGTGGTCACGCCGATCTTCTGCAGCTCGCGGATCAGCGTCCCGTACAGGTCGGGCTCGACCTCGCGCGGCAGCGAGCCCGCCATCACGACGATCGCCGCGCCGCGCGCGAGGTACAGCAGCTTGTCGCGGAACAGCTCGATCTCGCGCTCGGAGACGGCCGGCCCGCGTTCGTTGATCTCGGTCTGCTCGCCGCTGGTCGGGTCGAGCACCGAGGTGTTGGTGCGCGACTCGTCGCGGATGCGCACGAAGTCGTTGAGCAGCCCCTCCTCGGTCAGCTGCTCGACGATGTGCGTGCCGGTCACGCCGCCCGCCAATCCGGTGGCGATCACCGGCTGGCCGAGCGCCTTCAGCGCCCGCGCGATGTTGACGCCCTTGCCGCCGGCCATCGTGCGCTGCTCGACGGTGCGGTGGCGGCGACCGAGCCGGAAGTTGGGGACCGACAGCGACTTGTCGATCGCTGCGTTGAGCGTGACCGTGATGATCATCGGTGCTCCCTTCTTCCGGCATGTGCCTTTGGACGCGCGGCCGGTCGGGATGGGCGGTCGCGCGCGCTCCCAGAGGCTAGCGGACCGTGCCGCTTTGGTGGGAAACCCGCATTGGGAGATTGCCCGCGATTATTCGGACAGTCGCCAGGCCAGCTCGCGCAACCGCTCGGCCTCGGCGCGGGCGGCCCCGGCGGGATCGCCGCCGCCCTGCACGTGGGCGCCCGCGATCGAGCGTGAGGCGGCGATCAGCCCCCCCGCACGACCCGGCGCGAAGGCGGGCGCGAGATCCTCGACCCGGCCACCCTGCGCTCCCACGCCCGGCAGCAGGAACACCGCGCGCGGCATCAGCTCGCGAGCACGCGCCAGCTGCTCGGGGACGGTGGCGCCGACCACGGCGCCGACGTCGCTCAGGCCGCACTCCGCGAGGTTCTCGGCGCCCAGCGCGTCGACCATCCGAGCCACGCGTTCCCACACCCGCCCGCCGCCCGCGAGCTCGAGCTCCTGGAAGTCGGCCGCCCCCGGGTTTGACGTGCGCACCAGCACCAGCAGGCCGGCGTCGGCGCCGCGCGCGACCTCCACGAACGGCGCCAGCGAGTCGGCGCCCAGCAGGGGGTTGACGGTCGCCATCTCCGCGCGCAGGCCATAGGCCCTCCCCCACGGGGTGTCGCTGAAGCCCAGCAGAGCGCGCGCGTAGGCGTCGGCGCTCACGTCGACGTCGCCGCGCTTGGCATCGGCGATCGCCAGCAGACCGGCGTCGCTGGCGTACTCGACGACCGTCTCCAGCGCGCGCCAGCCGGCCGCTCCGAGCGCCTCGAAGCGGGCCAGCTGCGGCTTGATCGCCACGCACGCCTGGCCCGCCGCTTCGATCAACACAAGGCAGTGCCTGCGCACGGCGTCGGCTGCACGGTTCTGTGGCGACCCGTCGCCCTCGGGCTCACAGCCCGGCCACAACTTGGCGGGGTCTGGATCGAGGCCGAGCACGATTTGCGACTCGCGCGCGGACACCCGCGCGCTGAGCCGATCGCCGAAGGCGGGAGCGGACCGGGGCACCGTAGGACAGAATAAGCGCACGATGGAGCTCGCCCGCATCGCCTGGCTCGTTACCGTGCTGATCGCGCTGGTCACCGCCGTGCTGCTGCTGCTCTCCGGCTACACCGGCTACGCGGCGCTCAGCGTCGCCGTCGGCGGGGCGGCAGCGATCAACCTGCTGTAGGCGCGGCGCGACCCGGCGCGACGCGACCCGGCGCGACGCGACCCGGCTCGGCGCTCAATCTCGCGCCAGCCACTCGGCCAGCTGCCTAACGGCGCGCCCGCGGTGGCTGAGCTCGTCCTTGCGCTCGTCGCTCAGCTCGGCGGCGGTCCGATCGGCGTGCTCGTCGGGGAGGAAGGCGGGGTCGTAGCCAAAGCCGCGATCCCCGCGCGGCTCGTGCGCGAGGCGCCCCGTCCAGGCGCCTTCGAACAGACGCTCCTCTTCCCTGCCGGGATCGACGTAGGCCAGCGCGCACACGTAGCGAAGCGCGCTGCCGGCAGGCGCTTCGGCCAGCAGCTTGGCCAGGTTCTGCTCATCGCTAGCGCCCTCGCCGGCGTAGCGGGCCGAGCGCACGCCCGGCGCACCGGCCAGGGCCTCTGCCTCGATGCCGGAGTCGTCGGCGATGCTCACCCGGCCGGTTGCCGCCGCGGCGGCGCGCGCCTTGCCGAGTGCGTTGGCGACAAACGTGTCGCCGTCCTCGGGGGGCAGCACGACCTCGTCGGGCAGTGCGTCGACCTCGACGCCCGGCAGCAGGCGCGCGAACTCGCGGCGCTTGTGCTCGTTGCGCGTGGCGAGCAGCAGACGATCCACGCGAGCTGCAGCAGGCGCGCGCTCGCCGCTCACGCGCTCCCCCACGGCCCGCTCACGCGCCGACGGGCGACGCCAGCGCCGACTGCTGTGCGTCGCGCAACAGGTCGATGCCCTGCGCAGCGAGCGCCAGCAGCTCATCCAGATGGGCCCTGGACAGCGGCGTGCGCTCGGCCGTCGCCTGCACCTCGACCAGACCGCCCTCGCCCGTCATGACGACGTTGGCGTCGACCTCGGCGCTCGAGTCCTCGCCGTAGTCGAGGTCGAGCAGCGCGCGGCCGTCTACCACGCCGCAGGACACTGCCGCAACCGAGCCGGTCAGCGGCGAGCGCGCGAGCTTGCCCTCGGCGACCAGACGCTGACACGCCAGCGCAAGCGCGACGTAGGCACCGGTGATCGAGGCGCAGCGGGTGCCGCCGTCGGCCTGCAGAACGTCGCAGTCGAGGTAGACGGTGCGTTCCCCGAGCGCACCGAGGTCGATCACCGAGCGCACCGAACGACCGATCAGGCGCTGGATCTCCACCGAGCGACCGTCCAAGCGACCCTTGGAGATATCGCGCTGCTTGCGCTCCCCCGTCGAGGCCGGCAGCATTCCGTACTCGGCCGTGAGCCAGCCGCGTTCGCGTCCGGCCATCCAGCGCGGCACGCTCTCCTGCACCGAGGCGGTGCAAATCACTCGCGTCTCGCCGGCGGATATCAGCGCCGAGCCGGTCGCGGTGCGCACGAAGCCCGGCTCGATCTGCACCGGCCGCAACCCGTCCGGCCCGCGCTCGTAGCTGCGCTGAGCGCTCACGCAGCCGCTCCCAGGACGCTCACCGCGACGTGCTCGACCTCGCCCAGCGGCATCTGCAGGAAGCGCGTCCCGAGCCGGCGAAACGCCTCGACGTCGCCGGTGCACAGGAAGCGGTAGTCGCCCTCGCCGCTCGTGCGGGGGTTGGCCAGCCCGCGCGTGGACAGCGCGTGCTCGACCTGACGCGCAAGCGCGGCGCCGGAGCTGACGAGTGTCACGTCAGGGCCGAGCATCCGTTGCAGCATCGGGCTGATCAGCGGATAGTGCGTGCAGCCGAGGATCACGGTGTCGACCTCGGCTGCGTGCAGCGGCGCGCACGCAGCGCGCACGCTGGCAACGACCTCCGCGTCGAACTGCCGATCCTGCTGGATGATCGAGGCGAGCTCAGGACAGGCCACCGAGTGCAGCGCCACGTGCGGGTCCACCGCGGCCACGGCGCGCTCGTAGCTGCCGCTGGCCACCGTGGTCGGAGTCGCCAGCAACCCGATCCGACCGGTGCGCGTGATCGCCACGGCGCGGAGAGCCTCCGGGCGCACGACGCCGAGCACGTCGACGCCGAGCGTCGTCTCCATCATCCGGCGCTCCAGTGCCGGCAGGGCAGCGGCCGTGGCCGAGTTGCAGGCGACGACGAGCAGCTTGCAGCGGCGGCGCAGCAGCTCCTCGGCGATCTCGCCCGCAAAGCGCGCGAGCTCCTCGGGGTCGCGCTCGCCGTAGGGGAAGCGCGCGGTGTCGCCGAGATAGACGAAGTCCTCGCGCGGCAGCCGCACGAGCAGCTCGTGTAGCACCGTCAGCCCGCCGACGCCAGAGTCGAAAACCCCGATCGGGCACCGATCGGCGCCCGACCCCCCATTCGGGGCACGCGGCGGGATCGCCGATCGGCCAGCGGGTGGGGTCGGCGGCACGGCTGCCATGCGGGCCATCATCCCAGACGCTACCGTCGCAGCTCGTGCACGCACTGGTTCTCTCCAACATGCGCGCTGACGAGCGCCACCCCGAGCGCGGCAGCTTCGTGCGCGACCAGGTCAGCGCGCTGCGCGCACTCGAGGGCATCGAAGTCGAGCTGTGCGAGTTCCCTCCCGGCCCGCGGCCGCTCACCCGGGCGGCGATCGACCTGCGCCGGCGCTTTGCCGGGCGCCCCCTGGACGTGGTCCACGCCCACTTCGGCCTGACCGCCTGGCCGGCTCTCGCCGTGCCCGCGCGCGCACACGGGGTGACCCTGCACGGCACCGATCTCAGCCATCCCCGCACCCGCGTGGCGAGCGCGGCCGTGCTGGGGCGGATGGACTTCCTCGCCGCCGTCTCGCCGGCGCTGGTGGCGCAGCTGCCCTCGCGGCGCGCTCGCGAGCGAGCGCTGGTGCTGCCGTGCGGGGTCGATCTCGAGCGCTTTCGCCCGCTGCCGCGCGCCGACGCTCGAGCGAGCCTCGAGCTGGACGCCGACACCCCCCTGCTGCTGTTCGCCGCCGACCCGGCCCGACCGGAGAAGCGCTACGACCGCGCCATCGCCCTGGCGGCGGCGTGCGGTGCCCGCCTGCTTGCGCTCGGGGGCGTCGCGCCCACGCTCGTGCCGTTGTACGTCAACGCCGCCGACGCGGTGCTAGTCACCTCCGAGCGGGAGGGATTTGGCCTGGCGGTGCTCGAGGCGCTGGCGTGTGACGTGCCGGTGCTGGCGACCCCGGTCGGGGCCCACGCCGAGGCGCTGGCGGGCATCGAGGGGACGCTGTGCGCCGAGTTCGACCTGGGGCGGTGGCGCGTAGCGCTCGAGCCTCACCTGGCCGCGGATGAGCCGCGGATCGCCGGCCGCGAGCGCGCCACGGCCTTCTCCACCCGCACGATGGCCGAGCGGGTGGCCGGGGCATGGCGCGCGGCCGTCGCGGATGCCGGATAGCATTGATGGTCGTGGCAGGTGAGGATGAGGCTGTACAGGCACCCCCCGATGCGCGGACGGCGCCATCGCAAGACGACCGGTGGCTGACCCCGGCCGTGCACAGCTCCGAGAGCGACTCCAACCCTGAGGCAGACGCGCCCGGGGCAACGACGGGCGACTCCCAGGCGACGACGGGCGACCCATCGACAACCGCCCCGAGCTCCGCGGAGCCGGCGCCCGAGTCGACCGCACCCGAATCCACTCCCCAAGACGAGCAGCTCCAAGACGAGCAGGCACCCGCCAAGCCCGGCTTCGGCGAGCGCGGACGGATGCGGCGGCGGGCGCGCTTCCTGCGCAAGGCGCGCGAGCTCGCCTACCGCGACCTCGGCGGGCTGGTGTTCGACCTGCACCGCTTCGGCCAGCGCAACGACCCCGTCGTGCTCGCCAAGCTTGCCACGCTGGGACAGATCGACAATGAGCTGCGAGCGATCGAGCAGGCGCTGCACGAGATCAGGCCCGTCACCGTCCTGCGCGAGGTCGGCATCGGCACGTGCCCGCGCTGCGCGGCGCTGCACGGCAGCGAGGACCGCTTCTGCCCGGGGTGCGGCATGCCCTTCGACGCCGGCGCCGAGCGACCGCTCTCCACGACCCCGGTGATGCCCAACACGCAGCACGGGGCCTCGAGCGCGCCGGCGATCGCGGCCGCCCCGTCGCACGCGCCCGCCTCCGCTTCGCTGACGTCCCCCACTGGCCAACTGGCATCCCCCGCCGGCTCGCCGGCATCCTCCACTGGCTCGCCGGCACCGTCCACTGGCTCGCCGGCGTCCACCCCGCGTCTCGCCGCGGAGCCTTTGACCACGCTGACACGGCCGAACGACGCTGCCGCGCCGCCGCTGAAACCGACCGCGGCCCCGATCGCCGCGCGACCCGGCCTACCCGCGCCTGCCGGCGCCGGGCAGCAAGACGGCGGCGAGAAGCCCGAGGAGGAGCCGACACAGATCCTGCGACCCACGTCGGACGGCGCGTGAGCACTGCGACGACGCCGGCAGCGGCACCGGCGACGCTGCCCGTTCCCGCCCAGCCACAGCCGGAGGCGCGCCGTGAGGTCTGCCCGCTTTGCGGTCAGACGATCCGCCCGGAGCAGGACTGGTGCCTGAGCTGCGGCGCCGCGGCACGCACACGACTGGCCGCGCCGGCCAAATGGAAGCTGCTCGTCGTCGCGTTGGCAACGATCGCTCTGATCTCGATCTGCGTTCTGATCGTTGCGCTCGTGAAGCTCGCCGGGTGAGCGCCGCCCGGTGAGTGCGACGAGCGACGCCGCGCCGGCGACGAGAGCGCCGACGCGGCCGCTCGGCTCACCGGACGATCGCAAGCGGATCGACGTCGACGTCTGCGTGGTCGGCGCCGGCGCCGCCGGTCTGTACGCGTCGCTGTGCGCGGCTCGCGAGGGAGCGCGGGTCGCGCTGCTCTCGGCGATGCCGCTCGCCCAGACCGCCAGCTACTGGGCCCAAGGAGGGCTGGCGGCGGCGCTGGCAGCCGACGACACGCCGAAGCTGCACCTCGCCGACAGCGAGCGCGCCGGACGCGGCGCCGTCAGGCACTCGGCCGCACAGACGCTTGTCGCCGAGGCTCCGGCGTGCGTGCACGACCTGCAACAGCTCGGCTTTCACTTCGACGCCGACCGACGCGGTCGGTTGGCGCTCGGCCTTGAGGGTGGGCACTCGGTCCGTCGGATCGTCCACGCCGGCGGCAGCGCGACCGGGCGGCGGCTGCTGCGCGAGCTCTCGGCGCTCGTGGTCGCGCACGAGCGCGTGCGGGTGATCGAGGGAGCGCGGATGTCGGCACTGCTGCTGGCCGAGCCAGGTGGGCGCTGCGTGGGACTCGACTGTGCAGCGAACGGCGGCCGCCCCGAGCAGCGCTCGGTGGCGGTGCGAGCGCACGCCCGGGCGACGATCCTCAGCACCGGCGGCGCCGCCGCGCTGTGGGCGCGCACCACCAACCCCCCGGGCTCGGTCGGCCAGGGGCTGCTGCTCGCCCACGGGGCCGGGGCGGAGCTTGCCGACCTCGAGTTCGTCCAGTTTCACCCGACCGCCGTGATCGGCGTGGCCGGACGCGAAGGGTTCCTGATCACCGAGGCGATCCGCGGCGAGGGGGCCGTCCTGCTCGACCCCGAGGGTGAGCGCTTCGTCGACGAGCTGGCACCGCGCGACGAGGTCTCGCGCGCGATCCAGCGGCGCCTGCAGCGCAGCGGCGCCCGCTCGGTGAGCCTTGACATGCGCGCGATCGACCCGGCGCTGTTCCCCAACGTCGTCGGCGCGCTGCGCGAGGCGGGCCTGGACCCCACCCGCGAGCCGATCCCGGTCGCTCCGGCGGCCCACTACACGATCGGCGGCGTGGTCACGGACCTGCACGGGCACACCGCCGTGGCTGGCCTGTACGCGGTCGGCGAGACCGCCTGCACCGGACTGCACGGCGCCAACCGACTGGCTTCCAACTCGCTCAGCGAGTGCTTCGTGTTCGGACGCCGCGCCGCCCTGGCGGCGCTGGACGAGCCGCCGGCCGGTCCCTCGGCCGCGGCCGTCGCCGGCGCGCACGCGATCGAGCCTGTCACGCGGGCCACACGCGAGGCGCTCTCAGCGCGCGCCGGGATCGAGCGCGACGCGGAGGGGCTGAGCGGGCTGCTCGCCGATCCCCACCCGCTGGCGCGCATGCTCGCCCGCTCGGCGCTCGAGCGCCGGGAGACCAGGGGCACGCACGCACGCTCGGACCATCCCGAACCCGATCCGGCGCTCGACGGACGCCACGCCGTGCTCGCCGGCGCAAGCGATCGATTGAGCTGGCAGAGCTGGCGATAAAGGCGATTCGAGTGCGGAAATAGCGCAATAGCAGGCACAAAGCTAACCGGCCCTTAATGAATAACTTCGCTGCCGCTTAGGAACGACATCGATACTGGCTGCGCTACCAACCGGAGATAGATCTCCCGTGCGGACCTTTTCGCACCAGAACGTGTTGGAGGAAGCAGCACATGTACCAGTTCAGCCGAGCGATCTACAGGGAGCTGGCTCCCTACATCTCGGAGTCCCGCGACGACGCCGACGGCGCCGCCAACCACCGCCAGGTGCTCGAGGCCTGTGAGTCGGCGCTCGAACGGCTCGCCACCGACCGTCACTACTTCGCCCGGCCGGCCCGGACGCTGTTCTACGACATCAGGACGTACTTCCCGATGAGCGCCCAGCAGCGCGTTCTGCGCACCGTCGTGCGCTACATCGGGCTCGCGCAGCGGTTCCTGATCGAGAACCCGCTCGCCGCACACGCGACGTTCACGGACAAGCCGCCCACCTGCCGCGCAACCACGCGCAAGGGGGCGACATGCCAGCGGATGCCGCTGCCGCACAACGGCTACTGCCCCTCCCACCAGCACCTCGCCGACACCGAGCACAGCGAACAGCTGGCCGCAGCCTGAGCGTCGCTCGCTCGCCGGTCGCGATCTAAGCGGAGTCCTGAGGAGGCGGGCGGCGCGCGGCACTCGCAAGCGCCTAGCCTTCGAGGCGATGCTGCTCGGGGTCGACGTCGGCGGAACCTTCACCGATGCGGCGCTGGTTGACGCCGGCGGCTACATCAGCACCGCGAAGGTGCCGAGCACGCCCGGCGCCGAGCACGCCGCCGTGATGGCCGCGATCGAGGCGGTCCTCGAGCGCGCCGACGCTCACGCTCGCGAGGTGGAGCGCTTCGCGCACGGAATGACCGTCGCGACCAACGCGCTGCTGATGGCGCAGGCCCACCCACCTGCGCGCACCGCGCTCGTGGCCACCGCGGGGTTCGTCGACGTGGTCGAGCTCGGCCGCCAGGCGCGGCCGTCGCTTTACCGGCTGTGCGAGGCGGCGCCGGCACCGCTTGCGCCGCCCGAGCTTCGTTTCGGCGCGCCCGAGCGCTGCGGACCCGACGGTGTCCTGCGCCCGCTTGACGACGCGCAGGCGCAGGAGATGGTGGCGCGCCTCGCAGACCTCGCGCCGGAGGCGGTGGCCGTCGTGCTACTGCACTCCTACGCGCACCCCGAGCACGAGCGACGGCTCGGCGAGCTGATCGCCCGGGCGCTGCCCGCTGCTCACGTCTCGCTCTCGCACGAGCTGGTCGGCACGTTTCGCGAGTACGAGCGCGCGGCCACGACCGAGATCGACGCGGCCCTCTCCCCCCTGCTCGCCGACTACCTCGCGCGACTTGGAGAGAGCGGCTCGCGGCTGGGTCTTCCGGCCGTGCAGGTGATGCAGTCCTCGGGTGGATTGACCGACGCGGGCCGCGCCGGCGCGCATGCGGCGCTGACCGTGCTGTCCGGCCCTGCCGGCGGGGTGGCCGGCGCGCTGCTGCTCGGCACGGCGACAGGCGAACGCGACCTGCTCTGCTTTGACATGGGCGGCACCTCCTGCGACGTCTGCCTGATCGACGGCGGGGTCGTCGCCGAGACGGCCGAGCGCGAGGTGGCTGGGCGACCGCTCGCGCTGCCAGCGCTCGACATCCATACGGTCGGCGCCGGCGGCGGATCGATCGCCTGGCTGGACGCCGGCGGCGCCCTGCGGGTCGGACCGCGTTCGGCCGGCGCGGAGCCGGGGGCCGCCTGCTACGGGCGCGGCGGATCGGAGCCGACGGTCACCGACGCCAACCTGCTGCTCGGCCGTCTGCTCGCCGACGCGCCGCTGGCCGGCGGCGTGACGCTCGACCTCCTCGCCGCGCGGCGCGCGATCGCAGGGCTCGCCGAGGCTGCCGGGCTGGACGAGCTGAGCTGCGCGGAGGGGATCGTGCGCGTCGCCGAGACCGAGATGCTGCGCGCGCTCAGTGCGATGACCGTGCAGCGCGGCATCGACCCGCGCGGCTACACGCTGGTGCCGTTCGGCGGCGCGGGCGGGCTGCACGCAGTGGCGATGGCGGCCGAGATCGGCATCGAACGCGTCCTGTGCCCGCGCGCGGCGGGCGTGCTGAGCGCGTTCGGCCTTGCCTGCGCGGCGC
Source organism: Solirubrobacteraceae bacterium (assembly GCA_036269375.1). Classification (GTDB taxonomy): domain Bacteria; phylum Actinomycetota; class Thermoleophilia; order Solirubrobacterales; family Solirubrobacteraceae; genus Palsa-744. Next base: position 7,595 of record DATASE010000031.1, on the reverse strand, counting down.
CCCGTCGCGACGTGTCGGCGACCGCGATGCTGGCCTGTGAGGCGTTCACCCGCGAGCGCGTACGCGCGGTCGTCCAGGGACTGCGCGAGCGTGCGGCGGCCGAGCTGGGCGCGCCCGTCGCGAGCGAGCTGGTCCGCTACGAGCTGCGCTACGCCGGCCAGTCCTTCGAGCTGACCGTCCGCCACGACGCCGGCGAGCCGCTCGACCCGGTCGAGCTGCGCGAGCGTTTCGCCACCGAGCACGAGCGCCGCTACGGCTACGTCGACGAGCGCGGCGAGGTGGAGCTGGTCAACGTCCGCGTCTCGGCGCTTGGACACGCGCCGTCCGTGCGCCTGGCGGGCGAGGCGAGTCGCGAGTGCTCGCGCGGAGCCACGCGTGTCGCCTTCGCGGGCCAGTGGCTCGACGCGGAGCTCTGGAGCGGCCAGCCGCCAGCGGGCGCGCACATCGGCGGGCCGGCGCTTTGCGCGATGGCCGAGTCGACGCTGCTCGTCCCGCCCGGCTGGGCGGGCAACGTGGACGAGTCGGGAACGATTGCGCTGGAGCGGGCGCGATGACTCACCGTCGCGAACACACCGATCCCGACCGCGGCAGGGGCCCGCGATGAGCGGCCTCGACGCGATCGAGCTGCAGGTCGTCGTCGGCGCCCTGCGCGCCGCTTGCGAGGAGATGGGAGGCGCCCTGGTGCGCTCGGCGCACTCGCCGAACATCAAGGAGCGCCGCGACTGCTCGACCGCGCTGTTCGACCCCGACGGCGAGATGGTCATGCAGGCCGAGCACATCCCGGTGCACCTCGGCTCGATGCCGGCCTCGGTCGCGGCGGTGCGCGACCGCGAGCAGCGTGAGGGGCTCTCGTGGGTACTGAACGATCCCTTCGCCGGCGGCACGCACCTGACCGACGTCACGGTCGTCACGCCGGTGTTCGCCGCCGACGACGGTCCCATGCTTGGCTTCGCCGCCAGCCGCGCCCACCACGCCGACGTCGGCGGGCGAACCCCGGGCTCGATGCCGGCCGACAGCCACACCCTGGCCGAGGAGGGGGTCGTGATCGCGCCCCAACCGCTCACCGAGCAGACGATCGAGGACCTCGTCGCCCAGATGCGGGGCCCCGACGAGCGTCGCGCCGACCTGCGCGCCCAGCTCGCGGCCAACCGGACGGGCGCCACGCGCCTGCGCGAGCTGGCCGAGCGCATCGGCGTGCGGCAGCTTCGCGCCGCCACGGCGGCCGTGCTCGACTACGCCGAGCGCCGCACTCGCGCCTGCCTCGCCGCGCTCCCCGACGGCATCTACCAGGCAAGCGACGTGCTCGAGGCGGCCGAGGGGGACCTGCAGCTGCGCCTCAGCGCGACCGTCGACGGCGAGTGGCTGACGCTCGACTTCACCGGCTCGGCCGGCCGCCACGCCGGCAACCTCAACTGCCCGCTGGCCGTGACGCTGTCGGCGTGCTGGTTTGCGGTGCGCGTGCTGACCGACCCCGACGTCCCTCCGTCGGCCGGCGCCTACCGGCCGGTGGAGGTGGTCGTCCCCGAGGGGACTCTGCTGAACGCCAGGCCCGCCTCCGGAGAGCCGCCGCCCGCCGTCGCCGCCGGCAACGTCGAGACCTCGTCGCGCGTCGCCGATCTCGTCCTGCGCGCATTTGGGCGCGCGCTCGGGCAGGGGACGATGAACAACCTCACGCTCGGCAACCAGTCGTTCAGCTATTACGAGACGATCGGCGGCGGCCAGGGCGCCTGCCCGGACGCGGACGGGCCGAGCGGCGTGCACGTGGCGATGAGCAACACGCTCAACACGCCCGTCGAGGCGCTCGAGCGCGAGCTGCCCGTGCGCGTGCGCGAATACGCGCTACGCCGCGGCTCCGGCGGCGCCGGAGCGCACCGCGGCGGCGACGGGATCGTGCGCGAGCTCGAAGCGCTCGCCGAGATGGACTTCTCGCTGATCTCAGAGCGCCGCCGCCATGCCCCGCCGGGCGCCGACGGCGGCGAGCCAGGGCTGCCGGGGCGCGACGCGCTGATCGACCGCGAGGGTCGCCAGCAGCCGCTGCCGGGCAAGGTCAACGGCGTGCTGCGGGCGGGAGAGCGGCTGCGGATCGAGACGCCCGGCGGCGGCGGGCAGGGGGCACCGTGACCTTCCGCCGTACTGGCGGCGGGTCGCTATGCGTCAACCGGCCTGCAGCGCCTGAGCAAGGTCGGGCAACTCTGCTGCTGGTGCTGCGGCCAGCCGTTGCAGACGCTCCTCCTCCTCGGGCAGCGACGCAAGCGCCTCGCCCACCAGTCGCCGCAGCTCTGAAAGAGCGCGGTCGTCGCTCGCTGCTTCTCCCATCGCAACAACCCGCAGCGTCGAGCTGATTCCGCCCAGCGTGCGCTGCAGCTGCTCCTCGCGCGTCCATGGCGAAGAATCGGTGGCGGCGGGCTGGCAGTAATAGCAACGCCAGGTCTGCTCGTCCGACCTGTACCACTCGTGCGCGCCGCAATCGCTGCGGCCCTTGGGCACCCACTCAGCGATTACGCCGGGCAAGCGCTGCCGCACCCACGCTCTTATCCGATAACGACCCGCGCTCATGTCCGTCATGGTATTGCCCCTATGACCGCTTTCGCCTGTCCCGCAGTCCGCGGAACTTCTCCTCACGTTGGTAGCGACGACGCTCGGACCGCGACAAGCTCTTATCGCGGGCACGTCGAAGAACCTCCTCGTCGGTAAGGTTCTGGAACTCACTTTCGCGCTGTCGTTTTCCCATCGACCAGCCAGCGTAAGCCGCGCTTGGGACGGCTGAGCAACTCACCCTGAGCGATCGACGTCGCCGCCGTCTCTATCATCGATGCGGTGGCCACCGTCGCTCACCCCCACCTCGACGCGGGCGAGTACCTCGACGGTTGACTACACGCCGCTAACCTGCCGCCGATGAGCTTGCGCGTCGGCTTCCTCGGCCTCGGCATCATGGGCTCTCGCATGGCCGCCAACGTCGCCGCGGGCGGCTTCCCGCTGACCGTCTGGACGCACAGCGACGGCAAGGCCGAGCGCTGGAGCGCCCAACACGCCGGCACAACCGTCGCCGCCACCCCCGCCGAGGTGGCCGCCGCCAGCGACCTGGTCGTCTCGATGGTCGTCGACGGCGACCAGGTCGAGAGCGTCCTCTGCGGCTCGAGCGGCGTCTGCGATGGCGCGCACGAAGGGCTGCTGTGCGTGGACATGTCCACGATCGCCCCCACCGACACGCGCCGCATCGCGGCACGACTGGCGGCGCACGGCGTGGCGATGATCGACGCTCCCGTGACCGGCTCGGCGCCGCGCGCACAGGCCGGGACGCTGACGATCATGGTCGGCGGCGAGGCCGAGCATTTCGAGCGCGCGCGGTCCGTGCTCGAGGCGATGGGCGAGCTGGTCGTCCACGTCGGCGCGCTCGGACAGGGCGAGATGCTCAAGCTGATCAACAACTCGCTCGGCGCGGCCAACGCCGCCGCGGTCGCCGAGGCGCTGCTGGTCGCGCAGGCCACCGGCGTCGACCTCGATGCGCTCGTGCAGGTCACCCAGAGCGGCTCCGGTGCCTCCGCCCAGCTGGCGATGAAGTCGACGCCGATGCGCGAGCACGACTACACGACGCTGTTCAAGACCGACCACCTGCTCAAGGACGTGCGCCTGTGCCTGGAGGAAGCCCAGGCCGCAGGCGTGCCGTTCCCGGCGGCCGCGCACGCACGCGACCTGCTCGCCGCGACGACCGGTCGCGGGCACGGGCAGGACGACTACTCCGCGATCGTCGAGGCCGCCGAGGGGCTTGCGGGACGGCGACTCTAAGCGAGCTCCGAGGGAGTCGACGCGATCAGCGGGTTTAGCTGTGCGTGATCGCGCATATATCCAGCCTCTAGGAGCCTTATCGCTACAATCTGCGCGATCATGCAGATTGCGTCCGTGACCGCCGACATCGCCGCTCGCGTGCGCGACGAGCGCCGCCGCCAAGGCATGGATCAGGCGACGCTTGCGCTCGTCGCAAACGTCGCCGTCCGCTCTGTGCACCGGATCGAGAAAGGCGAGCAGACCGTTCGCCTCGACACGCTGTTGCGCGTCCTCTCCGCGCTCGGGCTGCGCATCGAGATCCGATCCCGCGCGTAGCCGTGAGCCTCGGCGTCCACTGGGGCGGTTCCGAAGTCGGTCGACTGGAACGCGCCGGCGAGCGCTCGCGCGAGTACTCATTCGCCTACCTCGATCGCTCCCGGCCGATCTCGCTGTCCCTGCCGGTGCGGCCTGAGCCGTTCACCCCCGCCGAGAGCCGGCCGTTCTTCGAGGGGCTGCTGCCGGAGGGCGTTCTGCGCGAACAGATCGCCGGGCAGCTGAGACTCGCCACCGGCGACTCATACGGGCTGCTGGCCGAGCTCGGCCGTGACTGCGCGGGCGCGCTGCAGATCTCGGCCGAGAGGCCGTCGGAGGCTGCACCGAGCGTGCATTGGCTCGAGCGCGGCCAGCTCGACCGCCTGATCGCAGAGCTGCCGCACAGACCGCTCGGGATGAGCGCCGGCGAGCCTCGGATGCGGCTCAGCCTCGCCGGGATACAGAGCAAGGCCGTGCTGGTTGGCGACGACGCCGGACGCTTCGGCGAGCCACTTGACGGTATGCCGAGCACGCACATCCTCAAGCCACAGGCTCCGGGCACAACCGAATACCCGGAACTGGCAGTCAACGAGCACTTCTGCATGAGGCTTGCCGGGCGCTGCGGGATCGCGGTGGCCGACACGCAACTGATTCAAACCGCCGGCACCATCTGTCTGGTCGTCAAGCGCTTTGACCGCGACCGTTCCAACGACCCGGCCCGCCGCCTGCACCAGGAGGACGGCTGCCAGGCGCTCGCGCTCACCCCCGACTTCAAGTACCAGCGCCCGGACTGGCGGCTGCCCTCATACGCAGCGCTTGCTCAGCTGCTCGACGAGCACTCGCTGCAACCTGGCCTGGACCGACTGGCGCTCGCCCGCGCGGCTGTCTTCAACTTCCTGATCGGCAACGCCGACGCCCACGCTCGCAACCTCTCGCTGCTGCACCTGAGAGGTGGCGTGCACCTCGCACCGCTCTACGACCTGGTGTGCACGGCAGCCTACCCGGCCCTCAGCGCCGAGCTCTCACTCGCCATCGGCGACGAGCTCGACCCCGACGCGATCGGGCTCCAGCACTGGCTTGACCTCTCCTACGACCTGCGCCTGCGGCCCACGGCCTTCCAACGCCTGCGTACGCAGCTCGCCAGCGACCTGCCGGCCCAGGCCGCCTCATTGGCGGAGGAAGCCCACTCCGAGCAGTGGCGTGGACCGGTTATCGACACTGTCCTCGCCACGATCCAGGCGCGCGCCGGACAACTGACGGCTTGAAAGCTACTGGTCCAAGCCGAGCGCGAGCACGAGAGCGGCGTTCAAACGCCGGGCGGTGACGTCGTCCAGACGACCGCGGCGACGCACGAGGCGGTCCTTTGGGACTGTAATCACCCAGTCGCAGTTGGCCACGCTTGGCTGCTCAAGCCCGTGCTCCGGCGACAGCTCCACCTCTGCCGGATGCCCACGGACCGTTTTCGTCACCGCCACGCAAACGAGCCGGCCGAGAACGGGGATCGCCGACTCGCGCGTGGCGACGACGACCGGTCGCACCACCGGACCGAGGTCGGCGTCCCACACCTCGGCGCGCGCGATCACTGCGCAAGCTCGGCGGACAGCGCGCTCGCGGCGTCGAGCATCCGTTGCTCGTCCCCGCTCAGCGGCGTCTGCGAGTACGCGCGTGCGTAGGCGCTCGCGATCCGCTGCTCGCGAGCTTCAGCGACGAGATTTCGGATCGCGGCGCGTACGGCCTCGGCCCGCGTCGGGAAGCTCGATCGGTCGACGAGCGAATCGAGCTGACGCAGCTCCTCCTCGCTCAGGCGCACCGCGATTTGCGACATGCAGAAAGCATACCGGATCGAGATGCAGACCGGCAGCTCACCGTCTTCGTGCCTTCTCGGTAGCGGCCTACATCCCCAAAAAACCACCCATTTGCAGGGCATTTGGGAATATCGCTCGGATTTCGTATCTTTAAGCGCAGCAGCGCCCTGTGCCTCGTACCCTCGGGTCGGCACGGATGGGGCGGTGCGGCTACAAGACAGATTCCTCCTATTCAGGTCAATCCACCATGCCAATTGCTCTCAAGGAATGGGCGGTCACCGTCCGTGCGCTCGCCGAAGGCGAGCAGCTGATCACGCTGCGCAAGGGCGGAATTCGCGAGCCGGAAAAGCACTTCAAGCTCGAGCACGACCGCTTCTTTCTCTACCCCACCTTCGACCACCAACGCAACGACCTGGTGCGCGAATCCCACCAGCCCGAGCTGCGCCGGGCGCTTGAGGAAGGGGTCTGGAACGACGGCGAGCCGTCGGTGCAGGCCTTCTCGATCCCGGGCGGGATCTCCCAGCCCGAGCGCGTGCGGATCCGTGCGTGGGCCGAAGTCGCCGGGCATTTCACGATCTCCGACGCGCGCTGCGTCGACGCCCTCTCACCGTTCTACGTGTGGACTCCCGACTACGCCGAGAAGCGCCTGGAATGGAAGCGCCGCCATCCCCTGCACGTGCTGCTGCTGCGCACCTACAGGATCCCGCGGCCGGTCACCGTCAAGGTCAAGGACGGGTACGTCGGTTGCAGCTCCTGGCTCGAGCTCCAGCGCGAACTGCCCTTCGAGGGCACGCCCGTCCTCTCCGACGCGGAGTTCGAACGCGCCGCCGAGGAGATCGAGGCGATCACGCGCGAGTCCTCCCAGCCGCTCGGGCAACCCGTTCTGGTCTAGATAGGACACATGGGCCGCATGCGGCCCATGTCCGGACGGTGCATGCACCGTCCGGCCGGCCGGCACATGTGCCGGCCGGAGCACCAGGATGAATCGCTACGCCAGCAGCTCCCGCGCGCGATCGGCCTGGGAGACCGGGACGAGGATGTCGCGCGGGCCAGCCGAGATGAGGTCTGGGACGTCAAAGCCGCCGTTGCGGCGGGCCATGCTCGGGATGTGCTCTTGGCGCAACAGGCTCTGAATCAGTTCGGCCTCGGGCAGGTTTGCCGCGTAGGCGACCTTGACGAGGGTCAATTTGCCCGTCTGCCCGGCGAGCCGATCCGGCGCCGTGAGCCCGAGCTCTCCGGGATCAGGCCGGCGCTTGCTCCAGGGCCACCTCACGGATGGCTCCCCCCTCGATCAGGTAGGAGCGCAGCTCGGGCTCGTCCGCGTCGGCTAGGCCGACGATGATCCACTCGACGCCCGGCCAATTCGCCGCGAAGTTGACGTCGGTCTGCGACGGGTACGGCGGCGTGTGGGTGTGCGAGTGGTAGATCGCACCGATCTCCCAGCCCTGCTCCTCGAACTCGCGCATCGCCGCTAGCACGTCGCGACCGTCGATCTCAAAGCGCTTGGGGCTCGCGTGCACGTTGCGGGCACGCCACACCCGCATGGCTCGGGCTCGCTCGGCGCCGACCTGCGCCGCCGCGACCGCCACCATGCCGCAGCACTCGTCGGGGGCCTCCTCGAGCGCGTGCGCGACGATCTCCTGCAACTGCTGCTCGGGGATGTCCAATCCGCTCACCACCAGAGGGTGGCGTCGAGATTCTCGATCTCGTCGA
>DATASE010000030.1:0-5695 GCA_036269375.1 Solirubrobacteraceae bacterium | reverse complement strand
CTGAAGCCGGCGCGAGGGCGCATCTCCGCAGCGCCCGAGCGCGGCGAGGCGCCGCTCGACGTCGACGGGATGCTCACCCGCACCGTCGCCGACACCGCGGCGCTGCTCGACGTGCTGGCCGGCTACGAACCGGGCGACGTGGCCTGGGCGCCGCCGCCCGCCGAGCCGTTTGCCGCGGCGGCGATGCGCGAGCCCAGCCGTCTGCGGATCGCAGTAACGACCAAGCCGCCGCTGGCCGACGCGGCGATCGACCCTCAGTGCATGCGGGCGGTGGCCGACGCCGCCGGGCTGCTGCGCTCGCTCGGACACGACGTCCAGGAGATCGATCCGCCCTGGCAGATCGAGGGGCTCTCCGAGCTGTTCGGAGGCGTCTTCTCGATCCACATCGCCACCCAGATCGTCTACTCGGGGATGGTCGCCGGCCGCGAGCCGACGGCCGAGGACATGGAGCCGATGAGCTGGGCGATCCACCAGATGACAAAGCAGATCGACTCGGTGCACGGCGTGATGATGGAAATGCAGCTGCAGGCACTGACGCGTCAGCTGGTCGAGTTCCTCTCCCCCTACGACGCGCTCCTCACCCCCGCCTTGGCCGAGCGCCCGCTTCCGCTTGGCACGCTCGACACCGCCGCACCAGACCCGATGTCCACCTTCACCCGCTCGGGCTACTTCACCCCGTTCACGCCGATCTTCAACGCGAGCGGTCAGCCGGCGATCTCGCTGCCGCTCTACCAGGGCGAGGACGGTCTGCCGCTGGCGGTGCAGCTCGCCGGGCGCCCGGCCGAGGAGGCGACGCTGCTCTCGCTGGCGCGACAGCTGGAGATCGCCGTGCCGTGGGCCGCGCGGCGCCCGCCGGTGTCCTGAATCTCAAGCGGCGGCGAGCACGTCGCCCAGGCGCTGCGGCGCGACCCCGAGCGACTGCGCGTCGGCGGTGCCGTTGGCGGCGATCAGGTTTGCCTCCAGCAGCTCGGCCTCGTCCCAGGTGACCGCAACGCGCCCGCCCCCACGCCCGCCGACGCCGCCGCTTGCCCGCTCGGCGGCGTGCAGGGTGCGCGAGACGATCGAAGTGGGGACGTGCAGCAACGGGCGCTCGCGCCCACGTGCGGCGAGCACGGCGCGGATCGTCTCGTCGTAGCTGAGCGTCTGCGGACCTGCCAGCTCGTAGCGCGCGCTGCCGCCGCCGTTGCTGGACGGTCCCTCGCCGCGCAGGACCGCGGCCGCGCAGTCGGCCACGTCCTCGGCCCAGATCGGCTGGCAGCGCGCCCGCCCGCGTCCGGACACGGGGACAGCCGGCAGCAGCGCCAGGCGCTCGAGCAGGCTCAGCCAGCGGTCCCCGGGGGCGTACACGAGCGAGGGGCACAGCACGGCGGTGCGCATCTGCGACTCGCGCACGGCCTGCTCGGCCAGCGCCTTGGCGCGGAACAGGCGGCAGCGGTGGTGCTCGGAGGCGCCGAGCAGCGAGAAGAACACGAACCGCTCGACGCCGGCCCGCTGGGCCGCCTCGACCATCCGCCAGGTGGCGATTGCCGCCAGCTCCTCGATCGAGCCGCGCGGTTGATCGCGCGTTGAGGCCGCCAGGTGCACGACGGTGTTTACGCCGCGCATCGCGTTGCGAAACGACGGCGGGTCGGCGAGATCGCCGAGCGCGATCTGCACGCGCACCCGCAGGGGGCCGAGCCGGCGCGGGTCGCGCACCAGGCAGCGCACCGGCCGGCCTTCGGCCACCAGGCGGCGCAGCAGCGCCGTTCCGAGCGTGCCGGTGGCTCCCGTGAGCAGCAGCATCACCCGCAAAGCTAGCGGAGCGCCTCGCCGGACTTGGAGAAGAGGGGCCCGGCTCACCGTCCTTCGGACGGCTGCGCCACCCTCTAATATTCGTGTTCGCCGCAAATCCCCACAAGACCAGAAGGAAGCGAATGGCCTACGTAATCGCCGAGCCCTGCATCGGCACCAAGGACAACTCCTGCGTCGAGGTGTGCCCCGTGGACTGCATCCACCCGACCCCCGACGAGCCGGGTTACGACGCGGCCGAGATGCTCTACATCGACCCCGAGGAGTGCATCGACTGCGACGCCTGCGTCGAGGCCTGCCCGGTCGACGCGTGCTTTGCCGAGGATCAGCTGCCCGACGAGTGGCAGAAGTTCTCGCAGATCAACGCTGAGTACTTCGCCAACACAAAGTAGTTGCGCCGGGCCGTCTTTCGGGATGGGGCCGCCCTGCCGGGCGGCCTGGTTGGGCCGCCCGTGGCTTACGCCATCGGTAGCGACATGCCCGCCGGCTTCGGGCTCGCCGGTGGCTGTGGCGGCGCCACCTCGGTGACCTGCAGGGTCGGCAGCGTCGGCAGCTCGATCGGGCTCAGTGCGATCAGGCCGCGCGCGGCGTGGCGGATCGCCTGGGCGGCTGGGTCGTCGGGGTTCTCGAGCACGAGTGGGACGCCGGCGTCGGCGTGCTCGCGCAGGGGCATCGTCAGCGGCACCTTGCCGAGCAGGGGCACGTCCAGTTCGTCGGCTAGCTCCTGGCCGCCGCCCTCGCCGAAGATCGTGTAGCGCTCCCCGCTCGGGGTGGCGAAGGCGGTCATGTTCTCGATCACGCCGCAGATCTGCAGGTTGACCTTGTGCGCCATCTCCGCGGAGCGGCGCGCGACCCGCTGCGCGGTCGGCTGCGGCGTGGTCACGATTGCGAACTGCGCCTGCGGCAGGAGCTGGGCGAGCGTCATCGACACGTCGCCGGTGCCGGGTGGCAGGTCGATCAGCAGGTAGTCAAGGGCGCCCCATTCCACGTCCTGGAGGAACTGGTTGAGCGCCTTGTGCAGCATCGGGCCGCGCCAGACGACGGCCGCGTCCTCGGCGACGAAGAAGCCGATCGACATCACCTTGACGCCGTGGGACTCCAGCGGCACGATCTTGCGCTGCGCCGAGACCGGCGGGCGCGTCGCGCCGAGGCCGTACATGCGCGGGATCGAATAGCCCCACACGTCGGCGTCGAGGATGCCGACGCGCTTGCCCTCGGCCGCCAAGGCGGCGGCGAGGTTTGCCGTCAGCGTCGACTTGCCGACGCCGCCCTTGCCAGAGCCGACGCAGATGACGTTCGCGACCTGCGCGAGCGCGCCGTCGGGGAGGCCGCCACGTCCGAGCTTCTGCTGCAGCGCCTGCTTCTCCTCGTCAGAGAGCACGTCGAAGTAGACGTTCACGTGGGTGACCCCGTCGAGCGCGGAGACGGCCTGCGCGACCGAGGTCTGGAAGTGGCCGCGGATCGGGCAGCCCGCCGTGGTCAGCGAGACCGTCACGTCGACGACCCCGTTCTCGGAGATGTCGATCTGGCGCACCATCCCCAGCTCGACGATCGAGCGGCGCAGCTCGGGGTCGATGACGGCCTGCAGGGCCTCTGTTATCTGGTCACGGTCGGTCATGGCGGTCATTCTCGCAGACAAGTAAAAAGCCGCCGGGCGGTAGGGGAACCGCCCGGCGGCGAGGGAGGAGAGGGTGCTGCTACTGCCGGCGGGGATATGAGGCCGACAGACCTTCCCGCTCCCGTCTCTCCGGTCGGGGGCGGGGGAAGCTTGCTCAGACGAGCTCGAGCAGACGCTCCTGGACGCGGTTGGCGATCTCTTCGCCCTCGCGGCGGCGGCGCTCGAGCTCACGCTCGACGCGGGTGCGGGTCTGGCGCACCTCACGCTCGACGCGCACGCGGGTCTTGCGCAGCTCGCGCTCGACGCGGTTGCGCGCGGTCGTGCCGCGGCGCTCGAACTTGCGCAGCTGGGCGCCGGCTTTGGCGGTCGAGTTGTAGTTGGCGATCGCGTCGCTGACCTCTGCGACGAGTCGCTCGCGGGCGATCAGGGCGGCGCCGACGGGGATCAGCATCGCGCGCTCTGCCGTGCTCGTTTGCCTGCTTGCGGCCGAGCGGCTGCTCGCGGCTGAGCGGCTGGCGGCGGCGGGACGCTTGGCCGCGCCGGCCGGCTTGGTCGCGCTGGCGCCCTTGGCGGCGCTGGCGCGCTTGGCAGCGCTCGAACGGGGCTTGGCGGTGGTTGTCTTTGTTGTTGGCATCGGGAGGGGAGTCTCCTATCGCTGGGGGCACATACGTTCTGGTCGGTTTGAGGATAACACCGAACAGACGTTCTAACCCCGCTTCCCCACGATCGTTACAGGCAAATCTCAAGGCGGCGTGAACACGCTGTAAAGAAGCCGTATGTATACGGGTCAGCTTGTAACAGATGGAACGTGTGTTCGTTGCAGCCACAGCTCCGGGGTCTGCAGCTCCTGCGTGCTCGGCAGCATCGCCGGCGACTCCCACACACGTGTGAGCGCCTGCGGGCCGGCGCTTGCCACGACCGCGTCGCAGAACTCGCGGCCGAGCTCGTACTGGCGCATCTTCATCTCCAGGCCGAGCAGCCGCTCGACGATCCGCCACGGCCAGGCGCGCCCGCGCCGGCGCGCGTTCATCGCCGTGCGCATCCGCTCGAGCGTTGGCAGGACCTCGGCGCCGACGGCGTCCATCACGTGCTCGGCGTGGCCCTCGACTAGCGACATCGTCGCCTGCATCCGCTCGACTAGCTCGAAGCGTTGCTCGCCGAGACCGATCCGCATCAGTTCCCCCGCCCGTAGCCGTTCGAGCAGGGCGCGCAGGTCATCGGCGCTGGGCAGGCTCACCAGGGCGCCGAGGCGCACCCCCACCTGCATTCCCTCCAGCAGCTCGCGCAGCATCGCCCCGAGGTGCTCGCGCAGCCACGGTGCGCCGCCGAACTGGACCGCGTGAGTGACCTCGTGGATCGCGACCCAGGCGCTGAACTGGTCGCGGTCGAGGCCCATGGCTTGGGCGGCCTGGTCGATGTTCGGCGCGACTAGCAGCAGCCGCGGCGCGCGCTCCGCTTCGAGCAGGGCGACGTCGTACTGGCCGAGCACGCGCTGGGAGAGCACGCCGGTGAGCGCGCCGATCTGCGCGCCGAGCAGCAGCTGGGTGGTCGAGCGCAGTGCCGGCGCGAGCGGGCCGCTGCCCTTGCCCAGGCGCTTGGTGAACGGGTCGAGCAGCGGGCGCATCGTGGCGATGTTCGCCTCGATCCAGCCGGCGCGGTCGATCGACTCGATCTTCGGGATGCCGCCGCCGGGCGCCAGGCCCGTGTATGCGGAAACGCGCGCGGCGAAGTCCTCGGCCAGCTCCTGCACTCCGCCGCCGTCCGCTGGGGCGGGCCCCTGCGCCTGCCCGCCCGAGCCGCCACCGCTCAGCATCTCGCCGACGCGCTGGGCGACGCTCCAGTCGATTCCGCCGCTTGGCCCGGATGGGTTATCCATCCACCCAGCGTAGGCGCTCATATGCTTGGGCCGTGTCTGCACCGCGGATCGAGCTGTTCGAGCACGCAACGGCCCGCGACGTGATCGCGTGGCTGCGGCTGCTGGTCGACCCCGGCGACGCGGCTGCCGTGGTGCGGGCGCTGGGCCGGCCGCCGATCGAGCTGCGCCAGGTTGACGTCGCGCGCGTGGTGCAGGTCGCGCGCCGCTCCAAGCTCGATCTCGTGGCGGCGCTCGGGCCGGCGACGCAGGCGCCGGGGATGCCGCCGGAGGCGCGCGAGCGGATCGAGCGCTTCCAGGCGCTGCACGAGCAGGCGAGCGAGGCGTTTGCGGTGTTGCGACCGCGGCTGACGGGGAGTCCGGCCGAGCTTGCCGCGCAGCTGACCGCGGCCTCGGAGGCCGGCGTGCTGGCGGAG
>DATASE010000029.1:0-12460 GCA_036269375.1 Solirubrobacteraceae bacterium | reverse complement strand
TCTTCAGCCCAGGTTCTCCGGCCGGCGCATGCGCCGGCCGGCCCGACGGTGCATGCACCGTCGGGGACAGGGCCGCATGCGGCCCTGTCCTCCCTGACACATTGGAATCGCTCATCTGTACAACTCCGCGACGGTGTCGGGGTCGACGCATGCGGCATCGCCCAGCAGAGCCACCCGCCCGCCGCGCAGGCCCAGCACGACGTCGGCCTCCGCCAGCCCGCGCTCGGGATCGTGGCTGGTGAGCACGCGCGTGGAGCCGCAGCCCGCGCCGATCAACGGCTCGACCTGCTCGATCGCCGCGGGGTCGAGGTTGGCGTAGGGCTCGTCGAGCAGCAGCAGCTCCGGGTCGTGAAGCGTCGCGCGGGCGACAGCGACCCGCTGGACCATCCCGCGCGAGAGCGTGCGCAGCGGCTCCTCGGCGCGCTCTGCAATCGACACGGCGGCCAGCTGTCGCTCGACGCGATCGGCCTTCACGCCGTGCAGGCTTGCGTGGTAGCGCAGGTTCTCGCGCGCGCTCAACTCGCGGTAGAGCAGCGGCTCGTGCCCGAGCAGCCCCAGGCGGCCCCGCACCTTCCAGGCGTCGGCCGGCAGCCGCTCGCCGAGCACGCTCACCGCTCCGCCGTGAGGGCGCAGCAATGTCGCGAGGATCCGCAGCAGCGTCGTCTTGCCGGCCCCGTTGGGTCCGAACACGACCAGCGTCTGCCCGGCTGCCAGCGACAGCGTGACGTCCGTCAGGGCGGCGCGTTCGCCGTAGTTGCGCGTCAGCCCGTCGAGCTCGATTGCCGCTCCGGCCTCGGCGATGAGCGCGACGCCGGCCGTCTGCTGCGTGTCGAGGCTCGGCACGGGCTGGCCCGTTCAGACCGAGGCGAGGCGCTGCTCGCGCTCGGCCTGCGCAGCCGCGATCAGCTCGCGCACGTCGCCCTCGCGGCCTTCGCGCAGCAGCGCGATCGGATCGGCTCCGGGCGGGTGGGTGCCTCCTCCGTTCACGATGCCCTCGAAGAACTCCTTGCGGTCCTGGTAGGTGGGCAGCGTCCCCTTGGCCCAGCCGCGGACCTCGTTCAGCAGCACCGCCAGCTGGGCGTAGGGCTCGCCGAACTGCGCGGCGATCTCGCGCTTCATCCGCTTGGCAAGCGCCGGCGAGGCGCCGGCGGTGGAGATGGCGATCGCCAGCGGGCCCGTGCGCACGATCGCCGGCAGGATGAAGTTGCACAGCGGCGGCACGTCGACGACGTTGACGAGCATCGCGCGCCGCTCGGCGTCCTCGTACACGGCGATGTTGGTGTCGGTGTCGTCGGTCGCGGCGATCGCCAAGAACACCCTCTCCAGATCGCCAGCCCCCGCGTAGGGCCGCTGCTCCCAACGGATCGACCCCTCGCGCGCGTGCTCGGCAAGCGCCGGGCCGGCCTCGGGCGATATCAGCGTCACGTCGCCGCCGCAGGCCAGCAGCCCTTCGACCTTCTCCAACCCGACCTCGCCGCCGCCGACGACCACGCAGCGCCGGGCCTTGAGCTTCAGGCAGGCGATGTAGAAGGGGGTGTCGAGCATGTCGCGCACGCAGCTCTGGTCGCAGATCCCCCTGCGGAGCTGGCAGACGCACTCCTTGCCGGCGTAGGCCTGTGCGGGCATGGCTACAGGTTAGGACCCGCGCCTCAGCGCCCGCCCGCCGACACGCACCAGCGACACCGCCCCCTCGCGCCAGGCGCGCGAGCGATCGGTCTCGCGCGCCGAGCGCAGCTTCGCCGCCGTCCGGGCGGCACGGCCGGCCAGCTCGTCGTGGGGACCCCACCACAGGCCGCCGACTCGCGACGGCTCCCAGGCGATCAGCTTCTCCTGCGCGCACGCCTTCAGCCCGGCCTGTCCGAGCGCCTTGCCAAGCCCGCCGCCCGCGGTTGCGCCCCACGGGCCGCGCGAGATCATCGGCCCCGGCAGGTGGTCGTTGACCCAGACCATGCCGGCGTCGAGCAGCCGCGCGATCCGCAGCGCCCGGTAGCGGTCGACGCTCCAAACCGACGCCCCGAGCCCGAACGGCGAGTCGTTTGCCAGCGCGATTGCGCCCGAGACCGAATCAAAGCGCATCACGCACAGCACCGGCCCGCCGATCTGCTCGCGCATGATTCGCATCTCGTGCGTGACGCCGCTGAGCACCGCGGGCGCGTACTCCTGCTGCCCGAGCGCTCCGCCGCAGTGAAGCGTCGCGCCGTCGGCGACCGCCTCGCCCACCAGCTCCTCGACGTGCTCCAGCCGCCGTCGCGACGACAGCGGCCCCATCTGCGCGAGCCGGTCGACCCGCGGTTCGCCCACCCGCAGCGCCTGCGCCCGCTCGACCAGCCCGGCGAGCAGCCGGTCGTGCGCCTCCGGCGCCGCATAGATGCGCTCGACCGATCCGCGCGCCTGCCCGGCGCCCGCGCAGCCCGCCCACAGCGCCGCTGCGCCCGCACGCCGGACGTTTGCGTCGGCGAGCACGATCATCGCGTCCTTGCCGCCGAGCTCCACCGTCACCTCGACCTCTCGGGCAACGCACGCCTGGGCGATCCGCCGCCCGGTCGCGGGGGAGCCGGTGAACATCAACTTGTCGATCGGGGCTTGCGCAAGCGCCAGCCCGGCCTCGGCCCCGCCGTCGAGTATCCGCACGAGCCCCTCGGGCAGCCCTGCCCGGGTCGCCAGGCGGGCGATCCGCTCCGCGGCCCCCTGAGCGCGGCTGGCCGGCTTGTAGACGACGCCGTTGCCGGCCAGCAGCGCGCCGGCTATCTGCCCGAGCGGCTGGGCAAACGGTGCGCTGCCGGCGCCGATCACGCCGACGACCCCGTAGGGCTCGTAGGCGAGCCGTGCGCGCGTCGCCGGCAGCAGCAGGCGGTGCACGCCGACGCGCCGGTCGCCCAGCACGGCCCCCCCTGCGCGGCCGATCCACTTGAGCGCGTCGACCGCCGCCAGCAGCTCGAGGATCGCCACCTCGGTGCGTGGTCGGCGCTGCTCGCAGGCGATCTGCTCGCACAGCTGGTCGAGCTCGTCGATCACCGCCTGGGCCATCGCCAGCATGTAGCGGGCGCGATCGGACACCCGCAATAGCGCCCACAAAGGCTGCACGCGCGCCACCTGCGAGACCAGCTCGCCCGCGCGCTCGACGGCGTCGGGCAGCGACTGCGCAGGCGTGGAGCTGCTATCGGTCGCGTCCAAGGCCATTTGGATGGTTCAAGTTTCGTGAAAGGGTGCCGAGAAGGGTTGTCGAACCTTGTATCCAGAGGGCGGCGCTGGCTGGAGCCGGTGGCCGGGCCCTTTCTTCGCCATGGGGACACACATTACGAGACGCGGTCCGGACCGAGAGGGGGGCGGGTACGTGCACAGGGGTCTATTTGGGTTTCGTGGGATGGCGTCGGCGGTTGCAACGGCGCTTGCACTGAGCGTGACGGTGGCGGCGTGCGGCGGCTCCTCCAGCGGCGGTTCCGGCAAAGTCGGAGGCACCGTCACGGTGCTGATGGGCACGGCGCCCGACTCGCTGGACCCCGGCATTGGCGCCACCACCCAGTCCTACGAGGCGACCTGGCTGGCCTACACCGGGCTCGTCACCTATGCCCACGACTCCGGAGAAGCCGGAGCGAAACTGATACCCGGCGTCGCTGAAGCGCTGCCGACGGTGACGGCCGACGGCAAGACCTATGCCTTCAAGCTGCGCAAAGGGCTTCGCTACTCGAGCGGCGACCCGGTCAAGGCGGCTGACTTCGCCCACACGATCGAGCGCACGATCAAGCTCGGCTGGGGCAACGCGAGCTTCCTGAGCGAAAACATCGTCGGCGGCGAAGCCTACGCACAGGGCAAGGCGCACTCGATCGCCGGCATCCACACCGACGAAGCGACCGGCACGATCAAGATCGACCTGAACGCGCCGTATGGCCCGTTCCTCAACGTGCTCGCCTTCCCGGCAGCCGGGCTCGTGCCGAGCTCGACGCCGATGCACGCGAGCCCGAACGAACCGCCACCCGGCGTCGGTGCCTACGAGATCGTCCACGTCGTGCCGAACAAGTCCTTCTCGTTGCTGCGCAACCCCAACTTTACGGCCTCGACGATCCCCGGCGTGCCTGCGGCAAAGGCCGACGTCGCCGTGCAGATCGTCTCCAACGACCAGAGCGAGGCCGAGCAGGTGCTCTCAAACCAGGCCGACGTGTTCGACTACAACGACACGATCCCCTCGACGCTGCTCGCGCAGGTGCAGTCCCAGGCCGCCTCGCGCTTTGCCAAGGAGTCGACGGTCTCGGGCGAGTACTTCTTCCTGAACGTCAAAGAAAAGCCGTTCTCCAGCGAAAAGGTCCGCCAGGCCGTCGAGTACGCGCTCGACCGCCGCGCGCTGCAGCGGCTGGACAGCGGCATGCTCGAACCGGCCTGCTTCTTCCTGCCGAGCGGGATGCCGGGGCACCCGAACGCGTCGTGTCCGTACGGGCAACCGAACTCCGAAATCCCGGCCGCCAACATGGCAAAGGCCAAGGAACTGGTGCAGAGCTCCGGTCTGGCCGGCGCCAGCGTGACCGTCTGGGGCGGATCGCGCGCCCCGCACAAGGAATACGTCGACTACTACGCGAGCGTGCTGAACGAAATCGGCCTGAAAGCAAGCGTGAAGATCGTCGCCGACGCGCAGTACTACGCGACCGTCGGCAACACGGCCAACCACCCGCAGACGGGTTGGATGTCCTTCAGCCAGGACTTCCCCAACCCGATCGACTTCTACCAGCTGCTCGACGCCAAATCGATCATACCCAACGAAAACCACAACCTCAGCCAGGTCGCCGACCCGCACGTCCAGGCCGAACTGGCGGCGCTCGGGCCGGTGCCCTCCTCGCAGCTGCCCTCGGTGGTCGGGCGCTGGCAGGCGCTTGACCAGTACACGGCTCAGCACGCGTACGTCGCGACCTTCGGCTACGACCAGGCGCCGAAGTTCTTCTCCGATCGGGTCGCCTTCGGCACCGCCGTCTTTCACCCGGTCTACGGCAACGACTGGAGCACGTTGGAATTGAAGTAGCGCGGCTAAAGCGCGCCCTCGTGCGGGGCCGATGAACCCGCATGAGGCTGCTCGCGCGCAACCGCTTTGCGCTGACCTTTGGCGTGCTGTTCGTGGCGATCGTGCTGGCGTGCCTGTTGGCCCCGGTTTACGCCGACGACGTCGCTCACAGCGGGCCGAACGCAAACCACATCACCGCGACCGTCGAGGTCGGGGGCAGGCGTGTGGACGTCGTCTCGCCCACCGGTGTGCCGATCGGCCCGACCTGGACGGGCCGCTTCCTGCTCGGCGCCGACGCCAACGGGCGCGACGTCGCCGTGCGGCTGCTCTACGGCGGTCGCAACTCGCTGGAGATCGCCGCGATCGCGACGTTGCTGACGATGCTGCTGGCGGTCGTCTTCGGGACGCTCGCCGGCTACATGCGCGGCCCGATCGACGGTCTGCTCTCGCGCCTGTTCGACGTCGTCTGGGCCTACCCGGCGGTGCTGCTCGGCGTCGCGCTGGGCGTCGCGCTCGCGGTCGGTGGCCTGGACCTCGGTCTGTTCACCCTGCACAGCGGCTCGCTGCTGATCCCGGCCTTCGTGATCGGAATCGTCTTCTTTCCCTACGTCGCAAAGCCGTTGCGCGCGCAGGCACTGTCCCTGCGCGAGCGAGAGTTCGTCGACGCGGCGCGCGTGGAAGGCCGCGGCCCGGCGTCGATCATGGCAAGCGAGATCGTGCCGAACCTGGCCTCCACGATCGTCGTCTTCGTGCCGCTGATCGTCGCCAACGCGATCCTGCTCGAGGCCGGCCTGTCCTACCTCGGAGCCGGGGTGCAGGACCCCAACCCCTCCTGGGGCACGATGATCGCCGACGGGGTCCGCCTGATCCCGGGTGCCGTCCACCTCGTGCTGGTGCCGGGCCTGATGCTCGTACTGACCGTCCTGTCGATCAACGTCCTCGCCGACGGCGTGCGCGACGTGCTCGACCCGAGGGCGGTTGGCCGAGCGTCGGTCTCGGCGATCGGCGATCGGCAGGGGAGGCTGTGATGGCCGGCGTCCCGGCTGCGGCCCCCGCCCGCGTTCGACCACCGGCGCTGCCGCGGCGGTTGCGCTCGCCGCTCGCGCGCTTTCTCGCCCGGCGGCTGCTCGGGCTGGTCGCGGTGCTGTTTGCGATCACCGTGCTGACCTTCCTGATCTTCCAGGCGATCCCCGACGGCGACCCGGCCGTGCGCATGGCCGGCCGGCTGGCGACGCCACAGCAGGTCCTCGACGTGCGTCGCCAATGGGGCTTTGATGAGCCAATCTACGTCCAGTACGCGCGGACGATGGAAAAGATCCTCGACGGCAGCGTGGTCTCCTACTCGCAGCAGATCGACGTGGAGTCCCAGATCGTCCGCGACCTGCCGCCGACGATCTCGCTGGCGCTCGGCGCCGGCGTCCTGTGGCTCGTCTTCGGCGTCCTGTTCGGGCTGCTCTCCGCGATGCGCGCCGGCCGTTGGCTCGACCGCGCGCTGAGCGCCGTCGCCCTGACCGGGATCTCGATGCCCGTCTTCTTCCTCGGCGCGATCATGCTCTACTGGCTCGGCTACAGATGGGGCCTGCTGCCGCTCGGTGGCTACGTGCCGCTGACCGAGGACCCGTGGGGCTGGTTCACGCACATGCTGATGCCCTGGATCGCCCTGTCGGTCGTCTCGATCGGCGTCTACTCGCGCGTGCTGCGCGCCAACCTGCTCGACGCGCTCGGCGAGGACTACGTCCGCACGGCGCGCGCCAAGGGACTCTCTGAGCGCCGAGTGCTGGTCCACCACGTCCTGCGCAACTCGCTGGCGGGCATCGTCACGCTGTGGGGTCTGGACTTCGCGTGGGTGATCGGCGGCGGGGCGATCCTCGTGGAGTCGGTGTTCGACCTCGGTGGAGTCGGCCAGTACGCGGCGGAATCGATCGGCCGCCTGGACGTGCCGCCGGTGATGGTGATCACGATGCTCGTCGCCGCCGCGGTCGTCGTCATCGGTGCGCTGGTGGACGTTCTCTACGCGGTGCTCGACCCGCGCGTGAGGCTGTCGTGACGATCGGCAACGAGCAGCCGGGCGCGGGCGCGGGTGCGGGTGACGGCGAGGCGCTGCACGGCTTCCGCACCCTGGAGGGCCCCACCCAGGGCCTGGGACAGAGGGGCCAGCTCGCTCCCGAGGTCGTCCGTGGTCGCAGCGCGGCAGTCGCCGGAGCGTCGTTGCTACAGGTGCGCGAGCTGTCTGTCTCGTTTGCCACGCGGATGGTCGCGCCGCGCCGCGCCGGCCGACGCGGCGAGGGCGAGGGTGAGGGTGAGGGCGCGGCGGAGCGGCGACTGCGGTGGCGCGGGGACAGGCGTGGCGCGCTGCGCGCCGTGCAGGGCGTCGACCTCGATCTCGCGCGCGGCGAGGTGCTGGCGATCGTCGGCGAGTCGGGCTCGGGCAAGTCGGTCTGCGCGATGACGCTGATGGGACTGACGCGCGGTCCGCTGACCGCGATCTCCGGCAGTGCGCGGCTGGACGGTGAGGAGCTGCTCGGGATGAGCGAGGCGCAACTGCGGCGAGTCCGTGGACGGCGGATGGCGATGATCTTCCAGGACCCGCAGTCCTCGCTGAACCCGGTGCAGCGAGTCGGCGCTCAGATCGCCGAGCAGATCCGAGCGCACGAACCGCTCGTGTCCCGCTCCGCCGCGCTGCAGCGCGCCCGCGAGCTGATGGATCGAGTCGGCATTGCGCGCGCCGGAGAGCGCGTGCGTGCCTACCCGCACGAGCTCTCCGGGGGTCAGCGCCAGCGCGTGATGATCGCGATGGCGCTGTCGCTCGGCGCGCCGCTGCTGCTCGCCGACGAGCCGACGACCGCGCTTGACGTGACCGTGCAGGCGCAGATCCTCGCCGAGCTCGAGCGGCTGCGCCGGGAGGAGAACCTCGGCCTCGTGTTGATCACACACGACCTCGGGATCGTCGCCGGCGTCGCCGACCGGATCGCGGTGATGCGCGGCGGGCGCATCGTCGAGCACGGCTGCGCGGCGCAGGTGCTCGAGGAACCGGCCGACGCCTACACCCGCGAGCTGCTGGACGCCGTGGCTAGCAGGCCGCGTCCTCGCCGGTCGGCCGCCATGGAGAGCGCCCCGGCGCTGCTTGAGATCGAGGGCCTGAGCGTCAGCCACCGGGTCGGCGCTCGCCGCGGACGCGGGGTCCCGACCCTGCAGGACGTCGACCTGCGGGTCGGCGCCGGCGAGACGCTCGCGATCGTCGGCGAGTCCGGCTGCGGCAAGACGACGCTGCTGCGCTCGATCGCCGGCCTGTTGCGCCCCGAGGCGGGAACCGTCCGCTTCCAGGGAGGTCTCGGCATGGTCTTCCAGGACCCGCAGGCGTCGCTGAACCCGCGCCGGCGTGCCGGCGCGACCGTGGAGCGCGCAATTAGCCAGGCAACGCTCCACCGGGCAGGCAGGACGGGCGCGCATCGCGGCAAGGCGGGCGGCCACGGGCGCGACTGGGCAGCGGTCGAGGCGCGGCGGCTGCTGCGCCGGGTGGGCCTGGAGGACGAGCACGCCGGGCGCTATCCGCACGAGCTCTCCGGCGGTCAGCGCCAGCGCGTGGCGATCGCGCGCGCGCTCGCAGGGTCCCCGCGACTGGTGCTGCTCGACGAGCCGGTCTCCTCGCTTGACGCCTCGCTGCGCCGAGGCGTGATCGAGCTGCTGGACGAGCTGCAGGCCGAGCTGGGCTGTGCCTACGTCGTCGTCTCCCACGACCTCGGCGCGGTCGAAGCGACCGCGGATCGGATCGCTGTGATGCGCGACGGTCGGATCGTCGAGCTGGGCACGGCCGAGCGGGTGCTGCACGAGCCGCGACACCCGTACACGCGCGAGCTGCTGGCGGCGCGACCGCGCGTGCCCGCGCCGGTCGTGGTGGGCGATCGCGTAGTCTCGTCCTCACTGTGGAGCGACCGCGAGAGCTCGCCGCCGACCCGGGACGATCGATAGCCGAGCCCCTGGCGACCGAGGCGGTGGCGCTGCTGCAGCGGCTGATCCGCCTGAACACGGTCAACCCGCCCGGAGACGAGCGGGCGGCGATCGAGCTGCTGCGCGACCTGCTCGCCGGCGCAGGCTTCCAGTGCGAATTGCTGGGCGCCGAGCCGGGTCGTCCGAACCTTGTAGCCCGCCTGTGCGCCGAGCCTGCTCGGAGTCGATCCAGGGGTTCCGACGCGACCCGCGGCGTGCGACCCGCGGGCTCCGATCGGCGAGTCGGAGCGCGACCCGCGGCCTACGAGGTGGCAGACGGTGTGCTCGCCAGCGGCAGCGCGCGCGACGGCGGCCCGGTCCTCGCCTACCTCGGCCACGTGGACACCGTGCTCGCCGATGCGCGCGAGTGGCGCCACGACCCGTGGTCGGGTGAGCTCGCGGACGGCTTCGTGTGGGGGCGCGGAGCGCTGGACATGAAGTCGCAGGTCGCGGCGGAGGTGACGGCTGCGGTCGCGCTGGCGCGATCCGGCTGGCGGCCCCGCCGGGGGGAACTGCTCGTGATCGCCGTCGTGGACGAGGAGACCGGTGGCGCGTTGGGGGCGAAATGGCTGTGTGAGAAGCACCCAGAGCGGGTGCGCTGCGACCTGCTGCTCAACGAGGGCGGCGGTCCGCACATCGAGCTGGGCGGGAAACGCCACTACCCGGTCTGCTGTGCGGAGAAGGGCGTGTTCCGCTTCACGCTCGCCACCAGCGGAGAGGCCGGCCACGCCTCGATGCCGCGGCTCGGCAAGAACGCGTTGCTCGCGCTTGCGCCGGTGCTCGAGCGCTTCGCGGCGCCGGCGTCCGAGCTGCTGCTCACGCCCGAGCCGCTCGCGTTCCTGGCCGCGATCGGCGAGGACGAGCGCGACCCTGCCGGCGCGCTGGCGCGGCTGGGTGAGCGCGACCCGCGCCTGCTCAGCATGTTCGAGCCGATGTTCGCGGTCACCTTCGCGCCGACGATGGCCTCCGCCTCGGCGAAGATCAACGTGATCCCCTCCCGCGCCGAGCTGCGCGTCGACTGCCGGGTGCCGCCGGGACTCGGCGAGAGCGAGACCCGGGCGGCGATCGAGCGGCTGCTGGCGGGCATCGACGGAGTCGAGGTTCGCTTCACCGAGCAGACCGTCGGCAACCGCTCGCCGATCGAGTCGCCGCTGATGAGCGCGCTCGGCGCGTGGGTGGCAGAGAACGACCCGGGCGCGAGCGTCGTGCCGACGGTCATGCCCGGCTTCACCGACTCCCACCACTTCCGCGCCGCCTTCCCCGACTGCGTCGCCTACGGCTTCTTCCCGCAGCGCCACCAGTCGCTGCTGCAAACCGAGGCGCTGATGCACGCCCCCGACGAGCGCATCGACGTGCGCGACCTCGCGCTGGCCACTGAGTGCTATCGCGATCTGGCACCACGATTGCTCGGGAGCGCCGATCGGTAGTTTTCGGCATGCTGCTGCGTTGGCATAATATGGCTGATAGCCCCGAACCACGGAAGGTGAGGAGATGACAACGGCGCCGCTTGCCGCCTCGATCGTGCAGGACATCCAGGAATGGGCCTACCAGTGGTCCAGCGTCGTGATGATCCTGTTCTTCGCAGCGCTCATCTATCTGATGTGGCGCACGCTGAAAGTGATGCCGAGGGTCAAGCCGCAGCAGATCAAGCCCGACTCCAGCCAGTCGGTCGCCTGGGAGGACATCGCCGGCGTCGACGAGGCCAAGGCCGAGCTGCAGGAGATCGTCGAGTTCCTGCGCGACCCCGCTCGCTTCCAGAAGCTGGGCGCCAAGGTACCAAAGGGCATCCTCCTACACGGCCCGCCCGGCACCGGCAAGACGCTGCTGGCCAAGGCCGTTGCGCACGAGTCGGGAGCCCAGTTCTTCGCACAGTCCGCCGCCGCCTTCGTCGAGATGTTCGCCGGCCTCGGGGCGGCGCGGATCAGGCGGCTGTTCGCCGAGGCGCGCAAGCACGAACCGGCGATCATCTTCATCGACGAGCTCGACGCCGTCGGCGGACGGCGCGGATCTGACTTCTCCGGCGAGAAGGACCAGACGCTCAACCAGCTGCTGGTGGAGATGGACGGCTTTGCCACCAGTGGGCGCCTGGTGGTGATCGCGGCCTCCAACCTGCTCGACAAGCTCGACCCGGCGCTGCTGCGCCCCGGCCGCTTCGACCGCCAGGTCTTCGTCTCGCCCCCGGACGTCAAGGGGCGCACCGGCATCCTCGGCGTACACACCCGCGACAAGCCGCTGCGCGACGTAGACCTCGGCCTGGTGGCGGCGCAGACCAGCGGCCTGACCGGAGCCGACCTTGCCAACATCTGCAACGAGGCCGCGATCTTCGCCGCCCGCCGCGGCGCTCGCGAGATCGCTGCGCTCGACTTCGACCAGGCGCTCGAGCGGGTGATCGCGGGGGTGCAGTCCCATCGGGTGCTCAACGAAAACGAGAAGCAGGTCGTGGCCTACCACGAGGCCGGCCACGCGCTGTGCGGCGAGCTGCTGCCCTCGGTCGACCGGGTGCACCGGGTCTCGATCGTGCCCCGGGGACGCGCGCTCGGCTACACGCTCAACCTGCCCGCCGAGGATCGCTACCTGAAGACGCGCGAGGAGCTGCTCGACTACATGACCGTCCCGCTCGGCGGCCGGATGGCCGAGCAGGTCGTGTTCGGAGCGATCACCACCGGCGCCTCCGACGACCTCAAGCGCGTCGCCGACATCGCCCACTCGATGGTGCACGACTACGCGATGGGACACGCCGGCGTTGGTCGTACGCCCGACGGCCCCGTCCAGCTGTCCGAGACGACCCTGCGGCTGCGCGACGAGGAGCGCCGCGAGCTGATCGAGGAGGCCCGGCGAGCGGCGCGACGGCTGATCGTCGCCCACCGCCCCCAGCTCGACGCGCTCGCCGAGGAGCTGCTGGAAAAGGAGTCGCTGGACCGCGACGGGATCGAGCGCATCATGGGCGGCGTGCCCCGACTGGAGCGCAAGCCCGGGGTCGGCCTGCGCGTCGTCGCTGCCGCGATGCCGCAAGACTCGTAGAATCCGCGGGGTGTTCAACCGCATCGATCACATCGGCGTGGCCGTGCAGGACGTCGAAGAGTCGCTCGCGCTCTACCGCGACGCCTTCGCGATGGACGTCGCCCACCGCGAGATAGTGCAGGAGCAGGGCGTCGAGGCGGTCCTGCTCGACGTCGGCGAGAACCACGTCGAGCTGCTGGCTCCGCTTGGGGAGGACACGCCCGTCGGCAAGTTCCTGGCCAAGAAGGGTCCGGGACTGCACCACGTCGCCTACCAGGTGAGCGACATCGAGGCCACCCTGGCCGAGCTCAAGCAGGCCGGTCTGCGCCTGATCGACGAGCAGCCGCGCGTCGGCATCCGCGACTCGCGGGTCGCCTTCCTGCATCCGGCCGCGAGCGGCGGGGTTCTCACGGAGATCGTGCAACCGGCGCACCACGAGGGTGGCGCAGCCGGCCCAGCGCGTGTCGGTCGGCTTCCAGGGCGGCC
>DATASE010000028.1:0-20048 GCA_036269375.1 Solirubrobacteraceae bacterium | reverse complement strand
CCTGAGCCTCCAGCCAACCTCGCCGCGATCCTCAAGGCACGCCGCCGCGAAAAGCGCCTGAGCCTGCGCGACCTGGCTGACCAGACGGGAGTGTCGTTCAACGCGCTATCCCGTGTGGAGCGCGGCCATATCCCCGACCTGAAGAACTTCCGGAGGATCGTCGACTGGCTCGAAATGCCAGCAGAGGCGTTTCTTGAGAGCGAATCATCTACTCCACGCGCGATCGCCCGCCACCTACAGGCCGACCAACGACTGTCCAAGGCAGCCGCTGGAAAGATCACCGAGCTAGTGGAAGAGATGTATCAGAAGCTCGCGGGCGACCAAGAGGCGGTCGCGGTTCACCTCCGCTCCGCGCAGATGTTCACGCCCCGCGCCGGCAAGCTGCTCGCGGACATCCTCGGTGAGATGCGGTCCAAGCTCGCAGCCGAAGAGTAAATGCGTCGCGGCTTCAAGGCGCACGCCGAGCGGCTCGCTACCGAGGTCCGTGGCGAAATGGGCAAGCAGCCGACAGATTCCCTCGACGCGATCGAACTCGCCCGCCATGTCGGCGCTGACGTGCGATGTGCGGAAGAGCTCACCAGCAGGCAGAACCTCGAGGAACTCGAGCAGTTGCAACCGGGCGCATTCTCCGCATGCACATTCACGATCGGCGATCGCCACATAGTCGTGTACAGCCCACTCGCCAGCGATGGACGCACGCAAAGCGACATTACACACGAGATTGCCCACTTGCTGCTCGAACATGAAATCAAGACCATGCAGACGATCGGCGATCTGAGCTTCTTCACTTGCGACCCGGACGAGGAGCAGGAAGCCAACTGGCTCGCCGGCTGTCTCCTGCTCCCACGACCACTGCTTCTACAGGCCGCCAAGCGCGGCCTGGACAGCCACGCGATCGCCCAGTCATACAACGTCAGCGAGCCCATGGCTGCCTACCGCTTGCGCACGACTGGAGTTACCCGCCAGCTTGCTGCCGCCCGCGCACGGCGGTAGCCACCCTCGAATCATCCCGTGCCGTTGGATGCCGAGGTGCTCGATGCTCGGCGGAGGAATCTTGAAAGCGCCGATTTTCCTCAGGACAGACCCTCCATTCTCACCGCTGTAATGGAGTTATCGGGATGTATCCGGCGGTATCCAAGAAAACCGATACCTGTGATCGCTTCGGATGCCTAGCGTGGAGGCGGAGCTAGAGACCATTCTTGCTCCCAGTCCATCGTGTCTCGCGAAGCGACTCACGCCTTCCGTGTCCGTCGTCTGTGAGCGTCGAGCCAGTTGCGAATCTTGCCGCGAGATTGCGCTCCGTTGCTCCTGATGAGCGCGCCGGGCGAGCTGTCCAGTGCTTGGCGTTCGGCTTGTTCGGCGCGTGCAGCACGCCACTCGGTGTCTGCTGGGCGTGGTCCGTTGCGGCGGAGGTCCTCGATCGCGTAGGCGTAGTGCTTGCTGAGCGTGCGTAGGCTGGTGCCGCACTCGCTGGCGACGGTTGTGGGTCCTCGGCGCGTAGGCGCAGGGAAATGCCGCCGCGGCGCAGGGAGTATGGGGTTGCGCCGAGAATCGCAAAGAGCTCGGGCTGTAGGGCCGCTTTCTCGACGGCTGGCGTGAAGAAGCGTTGACCCCAGCCCCCGGCCTGGTTTTCGCTGAAGTGGCAGGCGCCTGTGCGTGGGTCGCGGGCACCGTGCTGGTGGCCTGCGAGATCGCCGGGGATGATGAAGTCGAGCTCTCGGGCTGGGTGGCCGATGGCCTGGAGAGCCGAGCGCCACTCGAGGAGGTCTTCTTGCAGGAGTGAGGGGATGGCGGTGCGCCGCTGCGTTGAGTGCTCGGTCTTGCCCCATTCGTCAAGGCGCCCCTGGGAGAGCACCTCGAGGATCCAGGCGAACCCGTCCTTCAGCGAGGACCAGCGCATTCCCCAGACCTCCTGGTTTCGCGCGCACAGCCCGTACTGCAGGCTGACGATCATCGCGTCGCGTCGGGCGAGGATTGCCTTGCGTCCCTCGGTGCGGGCGAGCATCTGTGCGCGGATCGCCTCGACCGCCTGCGGCGAGAGCGCCCAGGCCGGCACCAGCGGCCCGTGACGGCGCGGACCGGGCTCATAGCCGGTGCCACCGGAGCGCAATGAGCGGCGGATGTTGCCGCGCGGCTCAGGCGCGAAGCTGCACCCGTTGGTGCGGATCTCGCCCACCAAGTTTGAGCTGGCGGCCCAGCTGAGAGCCGCGGAGAGGACTCGCCGGGCTTGCTTTCGCGTGGCCTTGGGGACGCCTTCGCGCAGCATCTGCCCACGCCAAGCCGCCGGCGCCTGCGGCTCGTTGAAGCGCACCGCCGGCAGCGAGCAGAACACCACCGCATACGACCGCGGCTGCACCATCCCAAAGCCGCGGCGGCGCGGCTTATCGAGCATGTGCAGCCCTATGAGCGACTCGTAGCGCTCATAGGTGGCGGGCGCGAGGCCACCCGGATTGCTGGGATGCGCGTTGACCTTCAGATAGAGCTCGAGCAGCTGCCCGATCGTGCGTGCCTCAAGCTCGTTGGCCTCCTTGGCGTCGAGGTCCAGAAGAAAGCGCCGCAGGCTATCGCGCCCGCGTCGCTCGGCGCTGATGTAGCCGTCCATCCACGCGCGGGCATGGCGCACCGACGGGAACGTGCGGCAGCGCTCGCGCCTGTCGTGGTCATAGAAGCCGACCACGTAGGAGCGCCGTCCGCTCTTGGCGACGTACGGCCACTTCGACTTCTTCGGCCAGGGCCTAGCCATCCGCCCCTCGCGGGCACGGAACCCCGGCACGCACTGCACTCATGCGTACTCCTTGGTCTAAAGATCATTGCGCGGCTCGGGCCCTGTGGTGCAGAAGTGCGGTAATGCCGCGGTAACGGCACCCCACAAATTGGACTCTCGCACCCTTCGGAACCCCTGACAGCGAGCGTTTTACAGGGAAAACGGCCCCTGGGGGGCCACTTCACTCGTAACGTCGGCGTGCCTCGCATCGTACCGCCGGAGCGGCTGTCTTTTGCTCCGGCTAGGGCTTGCTAGCGCCAGGACTTTCAAAAATGTAGCTGCTAGGCTTCTTCCAATGACGCTACATGCCCAGGAGTATGAAGTCGGCGTGCGAGCGCTTCACGATCGCCTCAGCGAGCACTTGGAGGCAGTAAAGGACGGCGCTGAGATCCTGGTGACCCGCCGCGGACGCCCGATCGCGCGCCTGTCTGCCGTCAAGGACACAGACCCACTCGCCGAGCTTGTGCGACGCGGCCTCGTGACGCCGCCAGACCGGCCGCGAGCAGCACGCAAAGCTCGAGTGAAGGCGCGCGGGTCGGTGAGCGAGCTAGTCGCCGAGCAGCGCCGCTGATTCTCTACTTCGACACTTCGGCGCTCGTCAAGCTCGTCATTGCCGAGGAAGGCTCTGAGGTGGCGAGCGAGCTGTGGTGTGCTGTCTTTCCAGCGATCTCGAGCATCCTCTCCTACCCCGAGGGTCGCGCGGCCCTGGGGGCTGCATGGCGTGGCGGGCGTCTTACCTCCATCAGCTACCTCGACGCCCTGGGAGATTTCGAGTCGCTACAGGGCGAGTTGTCGCTGATCGGGATCGACGTTCAACTCGCCCGCGAAGCTGGTGCCCTTGCCGAGAAGTTCGCGCTACGTGGCTACGACGCGGTCCACCTCGCCAGTGCGCTTCAGACTGGCAGCGCCATCACGCTCGTGAGTTGGGACCGCGACCTCAGACGCGCCGCAGCGGAAAATGGCTGCCCGATCGCGCCTGCCTCCTGATCGCAGACGCTGCGAAGGCGGACCGAGTCGTCCGACTGAGCACCGGGCGCAGGGGCGGTCGAACCGAACCTCCCGTCGGCTCGACAAACCCCCGCTCCCCGCCATGGGCAAACTCCGTGACGGGGGCAGGGCTGACTGGGACCGTAGGCGAACGGAAGAGCGCTCGGTGTGGACGCCGCCTTAGGCTGTCGCCAGCGCTTTGGCCTTGATCTGCTCGAACTCGGCCGGCGTGATCGTTCCACTGTCGAGCATCTGCTTGGCTTTGGCGATCTGCTCGGTTGGGTCGCTCTGGGTGGCCACCGACTGCACGTACTTGTCGAATTCCGTCTTGGCTTCGGTCTGCTGTTTGACCGCGCGTTCGGACATCCCGCGGTGCTCAGCGATCAGGTAGACGAACACGCCGAGGTACGGCAGCACGATGATGAAGATGATCCACAGCACCTTGACCCAGCCAGACGTGTCGTGGCGGCGGAAGATGTCGATCATCACTGTGATCAGGATCCAGATCCAGACGACGAACGCAAAGAAGATCAGCATCGTCCAGAACACTTCGAGGAACGGGTAACTCGTCGCCACGATCATGGCTTTCGTCCTTTCGATTGGCGGCACAGAGCCGCGATATCGATTGTCACCATACGCGCCAGCCGAGTTGGCTGAATCAGTGTTTCACCGCAGCTCAGCAGCGGTTTGGCCTCAGCAGCCGGAAGGGCGGCTAAGCCATGCTTAAAGCCGCGTGCGCCGAGAGCGAGCGCGGCCGCCTGGCCGCCGCCTGCGCCCGGCTTCAGCGCGTCGGCGCAGATGCGTGGTATCGCCCCGACTGGGCTCGTGCAGCGCCCCCGCGAGCGCGGCCTCGTCGTCTGCTGGCTGCAGCTCTTGGTCGGCTGAGATCGTGCGGCGGTGAAGCAATCCGTCGCGGTCGAGCTCGTAGGTCCCCATGCTGAGCAGCGGCGGCGAGTAGACGTGCAGCGTCACCGCCGGCTCTGAGCCGGCGTGGCTGACGCGGTGGACGTCGGCCGGCGAGAAGTGGAAGGTCTGCCCCACCGAGTAGACCGCCTCGCGGCGCGGCCCGAGTGCCTGCAGGCGCTCCTCGTGCACCTCACCGGCGATCACCGCGACCGCTCCCCAGGAGACGTCGTGGTCGTGAAAGCCCGTGTCGTGGTCGTGCATCCAGCAGATCAGCCACGCCGTCACGTACTCGTCGCTGAACAGCTCGACATAGCGCCGCTGCGAGGCGTCGTGCTCGACCAGGTCGAGCCACAGGTCCGGCCTGGCGGCAAGCTCGCCGGTGTAGCGCTCGAGCTCGCTGCCGAACAGGAAGTCCTCACGCGGTCGCGGGACAGCGGCAAAGCGCTCGTCCCGACTTGCGATCAGCTCATCGGCCCGGCTCACGACACTGCCCTCGCGAGCACGGCAACCCGGCGTGGAGCCCGCTGCAGCGGCTGCGCCGGAGGGGACGAGGCGAGCAGGCGCGCGGCGTTGGCGGCGTAGTGCAGCCGCGCGTCCGGCTCGAGCCCCTGCGTGTGCCGGGGGTCATCGATGACCGGCCGGTCCGAGCCGTACACGAGCTGGCGCTCGCCGACTACCTCGGCCAGCTGCTCAGTGGCGCGCGGTCCGTAGGAGGAGACGTCGTAGAAGCTGAGCGGGTCGCGCAGGTCAAGCGGCGGCCCGCCGCGCGCCAGCAGGCGCTCGGCGTGCAGCGGCGCCAGGCCTGCCAGCATCGCGAACACGACGCGCAACCGCGGGAACAGGCGCCGACCGGTGGTTGCGAACTGCAGCCACGCCGACTGCACCTCGGCCACGTAGCGAGTCATCGCCGGCCACCACAGCGGGTCTCCGAGCGCGACCTCCCGCCCTGGGTGTCGGGCGCCCCCGCCCGGGTGGACGAACAGCGGCAGGCCCCGCTCCTGTAGACGCGCGAGCGCCGGCGAGACGCTCGCGAGCGTCTCCAGGCCGCTGAGCGCGCCCGCTGGCAGGGACAACCCGACACAGCCTCGGTCGAGAGCCCGGTCGACATCGTCGGGATCGAGCCGGTCGAGCGCGATCGAGCCCCACACGCCGAACGGCTCGCCGAGCGCCAGCGCGCCCTCGTGGTAAGCGTCGATCAGCTCGCTCGCCTGCTCGCGCACCAGCAGCTCGATCCCCAGCGGACTGGAGAGCGCAATCAGCGCGCAATCGACGCCGTCCTCGCGCACGAGCTCTGCCCGCCGCTCGGGTGCTTCGACGCCCGCGCCGATCACGTACGGCTGCTCGCCTGCGAGAAACAGCACTGTCAAGCCGTGTTCGCGGCGCACGAACGGCAGCTCACGCCGGCGCGCTAGCGCCTGCACGAAGGGCTCGCTCCAGAGATGTTGGTGAATGTCGGCCAGCATATACTCAATAATATCTATCTATTTTATGAAGAATAGCACCAGCGAGCCGCCTGTCAAGGCCAGCGAGGCTGACCCCTGACGCAGCGGCGGTCCTGAGGTCAGCCGAAGACGTCGCTCGCCGTGACCGTCAGCGTTCCGCTTGGCGCGCCGGCGACCCGCTCGCGTGCGCACACCGCATAGCGGATGTCCTGCGCCACATGGGGCAATGCGGCCGTCTTGGCTCTCAGCTCGGCGACCGCCCGCCGCGCGTTGACGCTGCGCGCCCACTTCGCCTCGCCTGCGATCACGGCCTGCTCGCCACGGCCAGCGAGTGCGACCGCGTCGATCTCCACCGGCGGCCGATCGGACCAGAACGGCCCGATTCGCACGATCTCGGAGTCCAGCTCGCCGGCGGCGGCCATCCGGCGTAGATGAGCACGGAACGCCTCCTCCCACGGCTTTCCCATGTGATCGTCGAGGCGTTGCGTCAGCGGCCCCAGGATCGTGCTCCCGAGCCCGCGCTCGATCTCCGCGCTGTAGGGCTCGACCAGCCCAAGCCAGAAGGCTAGGAAGTTGTCGGCGATCCGATACACGCGCCGGCGCGTGCGCGACCCGGCCGCGGTGACAGGCTCCAACCGCTCCACTAGGCGCATCTCAATCAGGCGCTCGAGCGTGCGCGCGGGCTCGGCGCCGACGGCCTGCTGAATCTCACCGTGCTTCGTGCGCCCGGCTGCGATCGCCCTCAGCACGCGCTGCCCCATACCGCCCGCACCGCTTTCGCCTGCGAGCACAAGCCGGCCCTCGTCCAGCAGCCTTCCCCCGGGCGCGCAGACCAGATGACGCAGGTTGGTACGAGTGTCGGCGTCCTGGTCCCACCAGCTCAGGTACAGCGGCACGCCGCCCACCAGCCCCCACACGAGCGCACGCTCGGCCGGCGCGATGGTGCGCAGCAGCGCCGCGGTCTCGTGTGGGGCAAAGGGATGCACCGCCAGCGATAGGTCGATCCGGCCGTACAGTGGCTCGCGCTCCTGTTGGATCCCGTCCATCACGCGGACCGCCGATCCGCACAGCATGATCCGCAGCTGCGTGCGCTCCCGTGCGCGGTCCCAGAAGGCGCGCATCACGCTTGGAAGCCGTGGCGAGACGTCGAGCAGCTCCGGGAACTCGTCCAGCACGAGCAGCAGCGGCTTACGCTCGGCCGCGCTCGCCAGTGCCTCGAGCGCGTCGTCCCAATCGGCAAACGGTCGCGCAGCCAGGTCACGCACCCCACCCGCAAGCGCCGGCTCCGCCCCCTTGCTCAGGACGCGCAGCTCATCGGCGGCGGGGCGACCGGCGGCCGTGTGAAAGACGGCTTGCCGGTCCTGCGCAAACGCGCTCAGCAGGGCGGTCTTGCCGACCCGGCGACGGCCCCACACGAGCGCGATGCGACCGTGGCCGGGGGCCTGCCACCACTGCTCGAGCCGGCGCAGCTCCTCTGTCCGATTCACGAACATGCAGTCATCCTAACTGACACCCCATGTAACTTACATAGTACGTCACTTACATTATACGTCAGTTACGTCGTACGTCAGCTACATATGCCACAGTCCGCCCGCGCCAGCGCGGGGGAGTCGCCTTGCCGGCGCCGCCAGCCAATACCGTTAGGCCGTGCCCGCAACCCTTGCCACCGAGACGATCGAGGTGCTCGGCCTGCGCGTCCGCAGGCTCGTCCGGGGCACCGGGCCGCCCGTGCTCGTGCTGCACGGCTGGGGGGCGTCGATCGAGGCGGTGCACCCGATCGTCGCCGGGCTTGAGGCGGTCGCGGCCGTGCACGCGCTCGACCTGCCCGGCTTCGGCCAGAGCGAGGCGCCCCCTTCACCCTGGGGCGTCGAGGATTACCAGCGCCTGGTCGCCGCCTACATGGACACGCAGGGGGTCGACAGGGCGACGATCCTCGGGCACTCAAACGGCGGGCGGATCGCGATCCGCCTTGCCGCCACAGAACCGGAGCGCGTACAACGCCTCGTGCTCGTCGACTCCGCCGGGATCCGCCCGAAGCGCACCTTTCGCTGGTATCGGCGGGTGGCGCTGGCAAAGATCGGCAAGCACGCGGCGCGCCGGCTCGGCGCGCCCGGGCGGTGGCTGCGCGACGCGCTGGTCGGACGCGTCGCCTCCACCGACTACGCCGCGGCCGGCGAGCTGCGGCCGACGCTCGTGCGGCTGGTCAACGCACAACTGCGCCCATACCTGCCACAGATTCCTGCCTCGACGCTTTTGATCTGGGGCGATCGGGACACCGACACCCCCCTCTGGATGGGGCGTGAGATGGAGCGACTGATACCCGACGCGGGCCTCGTGATCCTCGAGGGCGCGGGGCACTTCAGCTACCTGGACCAGCCCGACCGCTTCGTGCGCATCGTGAGTCACTTCGTGGCCCCGCCCGCAGAGCCCGACGCCGGCGCGCGTTCGACATGAGCGCCTTCCAGGGCACGGCGCTCGCGCTCGCGCTGCTCGCGCTCGCTGTGCGCCTGGGCGGGCGCCAGCACCGGCTGCTGCACCTGCTCCAGCTCGAGCACTACGAGAACGCCCGCCTGCGCGTTTGGCTGCGCCGCCGCGGCGAGCGCTTCCAGCCTCGCGAGCTGACCGCGCTCGCGACGCTCTACGCCAGTGCTCTTGCCAGCCAGGGCGCGGGGGCGGGCTGGCTGAGCGGCGCGTTTTTGGCGCTCACGCTGCCCCTGGGCTGGCTCGGGGTCGCCGACTGGCGGCGCGAGGCGGTCAAGCCGCTCGTCCTCACCGGGCGCGCCAAGCGGCTGCTCGCGCTGGCGCTGCTGGCGCCGGCGCTGCTGGTCTGCCTGGGGATCGCGATCGCGATCGCCGGCGTGAGCACGGGCTCGCTGGCGCTCGCGCTCACGCTCGCTCTGCTCGCGCTCGCGGGCGCGCCCGAGACGCTGATCGGCGCAAACCTCGCCCTCGCGCCCGTCCAGCGTTCGATCAACGAACGCTACGTCACCCGCGCGCGGCGCACGCTCGCACAGGTCGCGCCGAGCGTGATCGGGATTACCGGCAGCTACGGCAAGACGACAACCAAGTTCTGCACCGGGGCGGTGCTCGAACAGGACCGCCCCACCCTGGTCACGCCCGAGAGCTACAACAGCCTGCTCGGCGTGGTGCGCACGATCAACGAGCAGCTGCGACCCGAGCACGAGTCGTTCGTCGTTGAGATGGGGATGTTCCGCCGCGGCGACGTCGCCGAGCTGTGCGAGCTCGTGCACCCGAGCATCGGAGTCATCACCGCGATCGGCCCAATGCACCTGGAGCGGCTGGGGTCGATCGAGGCAATCGCGCAGGCCAAGGGCGAGCTGCTGGACGCGCTGCCCCCACAGGGACTGTTCGTCACCAACGCACAGGATCCCCACTGCCTCGCGCTGGCCCGGCGCGCGCACGTCCCGGTCACGCTGTTTGCGATCGCCGATGGCGAGCGTCCCACCACGAGCGGCAACGGCAGGGCGCCGCAGGCGCCCCCATCCCAAACCGACACGCCGCAGGCCCAGGTGATCGCGCGCGACGTGCGGCTGGCCGACGGGCGCACCCGCTTCGAGCTGCTGCTCGACGGGCCCGACAGCGAGCCGCTCGCGATCTCCGCGGGGCTGCTCGGACGCCACAACGTCGCCAACCTGCTCGCGGCCGCCGCGGTCGGGCGCGCGCTCGGAATCGCGCCCGAGCCGATCGCCGCCGGGCTGGCCGCCGTCCGGGCGCCGGCGCACCGGCTGCAGCCGATCCACAATCGCGCCGCCGGTGTGGTCGTGATCGACGACGCCTACAACTCCAACCCCGACGGCGCCCGCGCCGCGCTCGAGGTCCTGCGTGAGCACCCAGCGACGCGGCGGCTGCTGGTGACCCCCGGCATGGTCGAGCTGGGCGAGCTGGAGGCGCCACTCAACCGCGCCTTCGGCGAGCAGGCGGCCTTCTGCGACCTGGCGATCCTGGTCGGCCCGGAGCGCACGGCACCGATCCGCGAAGGGCTGGCCGACGGGGGCATGGACGCGACAGGTGTGCACGTCGTGCGCGACATCGGCGAGGCCACCGCGCTGCTTGCCAAGCTCACCCGCTCCGGCGACGTGGTGCTGTTCGAGAACGACCTGCCCGACACCTACGCGGCTTGATTTGGATGGGGGACCCTCCGGGTCCCTGCATTGGCCGCCCGCGGTTGCTCGCAGGCAAGCGACGGATTCGCCGCGCCAGCCTGGCGACGTGGCTGAGGGGTCCGGGACGGCCGGCGCATATGCTGGCCCGATGCCGACACGCGAACTGACGGTGGGCGTCGCCTTCGGCGGCCGCTCGGTCGAGCACGACGTCTCGATCATCACGGGCCTGCAGGCGCTCGCCGTGCTCGAGGAACGCCACCGGCCGCTGCCGATCTACATCGCCCGCTCCGGGCGCTGGTTCACCGGCGACGCGCTCAGGGACCTGACCGTCTATCAGAGCGACCCCCAATCGCCGGGGCCGGCCGGCGGCGACCCGGACGCGCAGGAGGTCACCTTCGACCTGCACGGCGGCCGGCTGCTGCACGCGCCCGAGCCGGGCGGCCTGTTGCGTGGCCGCCGCGCGGGTGGGCGGGGCAGCCAATCGATCGAGCTGGACGCGGTCGTGCTGGCCACGCACGGCACCCAGGGCGAGGACGGCTGCCTGCAGGGCGCGCTCGAGCTGGCGCAGCTGCCCTACGTCGGGCCCGGGGTCGGGGCGGCCGCGGCGGCGATGGACAAGGTCGCGACCAAGGCGATCCTGGCCCAGGCCGGCCTGCCGGCGCTGCCCGGCCTCGCGCTGCGACGCGAGCAATGGGACGCCGACCGCGAGGCGTGTCGCTCGCGCGTCGCCGAGGCGTTTTCCTACCCGCTCTACGTCAAGCCCGCGTCGCTGGGTTCGAGCGTCGGGGTCAGCCGCTGCGAGCAGGAGGCAGCGCTCACCGAGGCGCTGGAGCTGGCCTTCGAGCTCGACCGCGTGTGCCTGGTCGAACCGGCGGCGGCCGGGGGGATCGAGGTCAACTGCGCGGTGATCGGGCGTCCCGGCGCGAGCCCGCGCGCCTCGGTCTGCGAGCAGCCGCTGACGAGTGGGGGCCCGCTCTCCTTCGAGGACAAGTACATGCGCTCGGGCAAGGCGCAGGGCATGAAGTCCGCCGAGCGCCTGATCCCGGCGCCGATCTCCGCCGAGCTGACGGCACGCGTACAGGAGCTCGCGTGCGCGGCGTTTACGGCCTTCGGCTGCGCGGGCGTCACGCGCGTCGACTTCCTGATCGACGCGCAGGAGAACGTGTACGTAAACGAGCTGAACACGATCCCCGGCTCGTTTGCGTTCTACCTGTGGGAGCCCGCCGGCCTGCCGTTCGCCGCGCTGATGGACGATCTGCTCGACCTGGCGCTTGCCGAGCACGCCGAGCGACGGCGAACGACGACCGTGTTCGACACCAACCTGCTGGCGCTGAGGGCGCCGGGCGCAAAGGCGGGGGGCAAGGCTTGAGCGCGACCCGCGCCCTGGTCGCGATGGGCGGTCGCTCGCTGGAGCGCGAGATCTCGCTGCGCGGCGGGCGCCGCGTCGAGCGCGCGCTGCGCGAGCTCGGCTACTCGGTGCAGGCGGTCGACGCCGACGGCGACTTCGTCGCGCGCGTGCTCGAGCAGCGGCCGGACTTCGTGTTCGTGGCGATGCACGGCCGCGGCGGCGAGGACGGCACGCTGCAGGACTTGCTGGAGACGCTCGCGGTCCCCTACACCGGCTCGGACCCGCTCGCCAGCGCGCTGTGCATGGACAAGATGCTGTTCAAGCGGATCCTGCGCCTGCACGGCATCCCGACGCCGCCCTTCCACAGCTTCAACGAGACGGCCTTCCGCGAGCTGGGGGGCGCCGGCACCTTCCCCCGCCTGCTGGCGGAGCTCGGGCTGCCGGTGCTCGTAAAGCCGGTCGCGCAGGGCTCGGCGATCGGGATCAAGTTCGTGCAGAGCGCCGAGCAGCTGCCGAGCGCGATCCTCGGCGCCTTCGGCTACGGCGACCGCGTCCTTGTCGAGCGTCGGGTCAGCGGCCGCGAGCTGGCGGTGACCGTGCTCGACGCCGCCGACCCGGACGAGCCGCCGCGCGCGCTACCGATCGTCGAGCTGTTCACGCCGGAGAGCTTCTACAGCTACGAAGCGCACTACACGATCGGCCAGCTGCGCACCGAGGCTCCCGCCGACCTGCCCGACGCCGTCCGCGCGCGCGTCGAGCAGGTGGCGCTCGACAGCTACCGGCTGGTCGGCTGTCGCGACTTCGCTCGCGTGGACCTGATCCTCGACGAGCACGACGAGCCACAGGTGCTCGAGATCAACACGATCCCCGGCCTGACCGAGACGGGGATCGCGACGGCAGCGGCCGACGCAGCGGGGATGAGCTTCTCCGACTTCGTCGCAGCGATCGTCTCGCGCGCCTCCGCCGCCTGATCGTGTAGTGTTTTCGCCAACAGACGTTTGTACGCCTTTTGGCGTGGGGGTTGGCGAGCATGGACGACGCGCAGGAGAGCAGCCAGAGAGGTCGGCACGGTCGCCGCGGCGGCCGTCCGCGAACGCCCCGCAGCGACGCGCCGCCGCCGCGGATCGCGGCGGCGCCCGACCCGCGCCGCTCGCGTTCCCTTGAATACGGCATCGCGCTGCTCGAAAGCTATTCGGGCAAGGAGCCCGCGCTCGGCATCGCCGAGCTGGCCGAGCGGGTGCGGATCAGCCGCTCCACGACCCACCGCTACGCGATGACGCTGGTCGCCCTCGGCTACCTGGAGCAGGACGCCAAGCGCAAGTACCACCTCTCCCAACGCGCCGGGCAGTCGGGGCAGGCGGCGATCGAGGCGCTGCGCTGCGAGGTCAAGGGGCGCGCCGTGCTCGAAGAGCTCCGGGCCGAGGTCGGCCACACCGTCTCGATGGCCGTCCTGTCCGGGCCCCGGGCGATCTACGTCTACCGCCTGTTCGCCCACCGCCGCGGGCAATACGAGGTCGACCGGGGGGTCGGGACCGGCGCGAGCGTGCCGCTTCACTGCAGCGCCGTAGGCAAGGCGCTGCTGGCCGGCCTGCCGGCCGGGGCGCGCACCGAGCTGATCGGGGAGCTCGAGCTCGCGCCGGGCGGTCCCAACGCGATCCGTGACCGCGGCGCGCTCGAACGGGCGCTGCAGCAGGTAGGCCCGGGGGAGCCGGTGCTCGACGACGAGGAGCAGCTCGCCGGCGCGCGCTCGCTGGCCGTGCTCGTGCCGCGACCGCCTGAGGCGCTGCCACTTGCGATCGCCGTGAGTGCGCCCGCGGCTGCCTACGGCGCCAGTCGCATGCTCAAGCAGGTGGGGCCCCGCCTGCGGCGCGCCGCCAGGCTGATCGGCGCAGATTAGAGTCCACGCTCTCGCGCGAGCGTTCGTAGCACTCGCGGTGAAAGTAGACGCCGCTCGGCGCCAGCTCGGGCTCGGCGGCGCGCGAGGTGATCCGCGCGCGCTCTCCCTCGACCACTGCTACCGGCTCGTAGACGCCGACCGCGTCGCCGCAGCTACGGCAGCTGAAGTCGCGCGGTGCGGCCTGCGACGAAGGGTCCAGCTGCGACCCGGCGGCGCCTGGGACGAGAGCGACGGTCGTCGCGGGACCGGTCGCGACCGTGTCGGTGCGGGCGGGGCGGGTGTTGCCCCGGCCGTTCATAGCTGCAACAGCTCGTGCTGGAGCGCGTAACGCACCAGCTCGGCGCGCGTAGTGAGGCCCAGCTTGCGGTGGATCCGGGCCCGGTGTGTCTCGATCGTCCTTGGCGAGAGGCCAAGCTTCTCGGCGATCTCGACGCTCGTGTGGCCGAGCGCGATCAGGCGCAGCACCTCGCGCTCGCGTGGGGTCAGCCGATCGCGGCGCACCGCGCCGTGCTCGTCGAGCTTGGCGGCGATCGTGGGGCTCAAGTAGCGCTGGCCGCGCCAGGCGCCGCGCACCGCGGCGGGCAGGTCGGAGTCGGCCATCTCCTTGAGCACGAGCGCCCTGGCGCCGTTGTCGAGCGCCCGTTGCGCCCAGATCGGATCGTCGTTGGTCGTCAGGACGACGATCGTGGTGTCGCGCAGCTCGCGACTGAGGCGAGCGAGCGCCTCGATGCCGTTGGCGGGGCTAGGCATGCCCAGGTCGAGCACGAGCACGTCCGGGCGGCGTGCCCGCACGTGGTCGAGCACATCGCCGAAGCTGTCTGTCTCGGCGATGACGTCGATGTCGGCCTCCCCGTCGAGCAGCCGGCGCAGGATCTGGCGCATCGCCGCGTGATCGTCGGCGAGCACGATCCGGATCGGATTGTCGGCGCGCTCGGGGTCCGGGTCGGGCACGGACGCGAGGTGGAAGAGTAGAAACATAGGCCAGACACTAGGGCTGGGCGCTTGAGGCTCCCAGCGGGCAAAGTCGCACATCCGCTGTGGCAAAGCACGGAGGGAAGCCTTTTGCTTTCTCGCTTACTCGCGCAGCGAGGGCTCGGGACGGCGCGGCAGGGCCGGGGCGACCCGCACGCGAGCATCGAGGATCGCCGCCCGTCTTCGAGCGCAGCGTTCCTTCTGCTGCTTTGCCGGCGCCGCCTTGTAGGCGGCGATCGCGCTCCTGACTGCCGGGTCGTTGGGGATGCTCCGCAGCGGTTCGAACACGTAGGCCTCGGCCGTGTCGATCGGGTGGCTGACGCCGAGCCATTCCTGCGGTCGTGCTGGTGATGACCGTGCTCAGCCTGGCGTTCGTGCTGATCCCCTTCATCCCCGGCATCCGCTCGATCCCGCGCTGGATCCCGGTGCACCGGTTGATCTGGCGCGAGCACTATCGAGCTATCGAGCGAGCCGCGTCAGCTCAGCCACGCGGATAGCTCGTCGAGGGCTTTGGGGTTCACGTAGTAGTAGGCCCACAGGCCCCGGCGCTCAGAGTCGACGATCCCCGCCTCGCGCAGCTTCCTGAGGTGGTGGGAGAGGGTGGGCTGGGCGACGTCGAACAGCGGCACCAGCTCGCAGACGCAGACCTTGCCGGCGTGCCTTCGCAGCACGTCGACCAGCTGCAGGCGGATGGGGTCGCCGAGCGCCTTGGCGACCTCCGCCATGCTGACCGCCTGGGCGCGATCGACGTCCGGGTAGACGACCGGCTCGCAGCAGCGCTCGCCGGGCGCCCGCTTGGTCTTTGGGGCGAGCTCCAAATCGACGTTCATCGATCTACCTATATCAATTGAATTGGGATAGATCAATGCAATAAGATCGTCGACGTGAAAATAGGATCGCCGACGTGAACGTTCCCCTCGCACGCCGTCTGCTCGCCGAGCTGCTCGGGTCAGCGTTTCTGGCCGCACTGGTGATCGGGTCGGGGATCGCGGCGCAGACGCTCTCACCGGGCGACGTCGGGCTCCAGCTGCTCGAGAACGCTGCCGCGACGGCGGCCGGCCTGTTCGCGATCATCCTGATGTTCGGGCCGGTGTCTGGCGGTCACTTCAACCCGGTCGTCTCGCTCGCGGACGCGAGCTTCGGCGGCATCCGCTGGCGCGACGCGGTCGCCTACATACCGGCGCAGGTCGCTGGCTGCGCGATCGGCGCTGTGGTTGCCAATGGCATGTTCG
The DNA here is from genome assembly GCA_036269375.1 of Solirubrobacteraceae bacterium. GTDB lineage: Bacteria > Actinomycetota > Thermoleophilia > Solirubrobacterales > Solirubrobacteraceae > Palsa-744. Next base: position 4,376 of record DATASE010000028.1, on the reverse strand, counting down.
CGCTGGCCGCGGTGAGCATCTCCACACACCACCGCGCATCGCCCGCGCACCTGCTCTCCGAGGCGATCGCCACCGCCGGCCTGCTGCTGGTGATCCTCGCGCTCGCGCGTACGCGCCGCTCCAACGTGGCGCCGGCCGCCGTGGGCGCCTACATCGGCGCCGCCTACTTCTTTACGAGCTCGGCGAGCTTCGCAAACCCCGCGATAACCGTGGGGCGGATCTTCTCGAACACGTTCGCGGGGATCGCGCCGGCGTCGGTCCCTGGGTTCGTCGCGGCGCAGCTGCTCGGCGCCGCCGCGGCGCTGCTCGTCGTCAGGGCGCTCTACCCGGACATCACCCCCGCCGAGGCGAGCGAGATGGTCGTCGAGCACATTAGGGAGGATCTGCAGGATGGCATGCGTCCTGTTCGTGTGCCTGCATAACGCAGGCCGCTCGCAGATGAGTCAGGCGCTGTTCGAGCGCGCCGCTGGGGGGCGTCACACCGCGTTATCCGCCGGCACGACGCCGGCCCAGCGCGTCCACCCCGAGGTCGTCGAGGTGATGCGCGAGATCGGCATCGATCTCTCGGACCGCCAGCCACGACAGCTCACGCACGAGCTTGCCGAACGAGCCGAGCTGATCGTGACGATGGGCTGCGGCGACGAGTGCCCCTTCATCCCGGGCAAGCGCTACATCGACTGGCAGCTGGCCGACCCCAAGGGGCGCCCGATCGATGAGGTCCGCGCAACCCGCGAGGAGATCGCGCGTCGAACCGGAGATCTGGTGCGAGAGCTCGACGCCGGCTGACGCGCCGCCTTCGAATTGCGCCCGCCGATTTGTCAGGCGGCTTGAGCTCTGGTTGAGCGACGGCGCAGCGACCACCACCGCAGCTCGTCTGCGTCCCACACCGCGAATGGGAGGCAACCGTTAGCCGCTCGCGCTCGTGCAGCCGCCGCCGGAGGCTGCACGGCCTGATCGGTCTCGCCAGTCACCCACGACGGCGCACGGCTTTCGCGCTAGACCACGTGCTCTCACTCCAGCACGGGCGCCTACGCGAGCGTCCACCCCGTCGCCCCCGAGCCGCTTGACATATCCTCGCGTCATGTCCTCTCAGCCTGAGGCGGCTCCGCTGCGCGTGATCGTCGCCGGCGCCGGCGTGGCCGGCCTGGAGGCGATGCTGGCGCTGCGCGACCTCGCCGGCGAGCGAGTCAGCGTGCAGCTGCTCGCCCCCGAGCCGGAGTTCGTCTACCGCCCGCTGACGGTGCGCGAGCCGTTCTCCATCGGCCGCGCACAGCGCTACCCGGTGCGCGAGCTGATCGCGGGCCTGGACGTCGAGCTGCTGGAACAGAGCTTTGGCTGGGTCGACCCGGCCCAGCGCACCGTGCACACCGACACCGGTCAGGAGCTGCCCTACGACGCGCTGCTGCTGGCGCTCGGAGCGCGCATCCGCACCCGTTTCAGCCACGCCCACACGATCGACCCGCGCCAGCTCGACGAGATCCTGCACGGCCTGCTTCAGGACGTCGAGGGCGGCTACGTCAAGCGCCTGGCGTTCGTCGTGCCGGCGCGGATGGCCTGGCAGCTGCCTGTCTACGAGATCGCGCTGATGAGCGCCCGGCGCGCGCAGGAGCTCGGCGTCGAGCTGCAGGCGACGATCGTCACTCCCGAGGAGGCGCCGCTTGCGATCTTCGGCTCGGGCGCAAGCGAGGCCGTCTCGGCGCTGCTGGCCGAGGCGGGGATCGCCGTGATCGCCTCGGCCTACGCGGAGGTGCCGAGCTGGGACACGGTCGTGATCAGCCCCGAGGACAGGCACGTCCAGGTCGACCGCGTCGTCGCCCTACCGGAGCTGTACGGCCCGGCGGTGCGCGGCCTGCCCGCCGGCGAGCACGGCTTCATCCCCGTCGACGTGCACTCGCGGGTGCGCGGCGTGCAGCGCGTGTGGGCGGCGGGCGACGCTGTGGACTTCGCGATCAAGCACGGCGGCATCTCCGCCCAGCAGGCCGACGCCGCCGCGCAGTCGATCGCGGCTCTGGCGGGCGCGCCGGTGACGCCGCAGCCGTTCGCGCCGACCGTCTACGGGATGCTGCTGACCGGCGGCGCGCCCAAGTACCTGCGCGCGCACGTCACCGGCGGCCACGGCTTCAGCTCGGAGGTCTCCGACCAGCCGCTGTGGTCGCCGCCGCGCAAGATCGTCGCCAAGTACCTGGGCCCGCACCTGGAACGCTTCGAGTCGGCGTGAACGTCGCGGGCTTCCACCCAGAGCTCGTCGAGCCAGCGTGAGGGTCGGGCTGCTCACCGGCGGTGGCGACTGCCCCGGCCTGAACGCGGTCATCCGCGCAGTCGTGCGGCGCGGCCTGCAACGGGACGCTGGCAGCGCCTTCGTCGGCTTCCGTCACGGCTGGGCGGGGGTACTGGAGGACGAGGCGATCGAGCTGACGCGCGCGCGCACAGCCGGCATCCTGCCGCGCGGTGGCACGATCCTCGGCACCTCGCGCACCAACCCCTTCGACGGTCGCGAGGGCGCGCTGCAGCGGATCCGCGCGACGTTCGCAGCGCGCGAGCTCGACGCGCTGATCGCGATCGGCGGCGAGGATACGCTCGGCATCGCCGCGAGTCTGTGCGAGGAGGGGCTGCCCGTGGTCGGCGTACCGAAGACGATCGACAACGACATCGGCGCCACCGACTTCACCTTCGGCTTCCAGACGGCGGTGCAGATCGCGACCGACGCGGTCGACCGGCTGCACACGACGGCCGAGTCGCACAACCGCGTGATGGTGGTCGAGGTAATGGGCCGCCACGCCGGCTGGATCGCCGCCTACGCCGGCATCGCCGGCGGCGCGGACGCCATCCTGGTGCCAGAGCGCCCGTTCGACGTGCAGGACGTCTGCGCGGGTCTGCGCCGCCGCCACGAGGCGGGCATCAGCTTCTCGATCGTCGTCGTCTCCGAGGGCGCGACGCCCGCGGCGGGCAGCGCGATGACGCTCGGCGGCGAGCGCGCGACCGACCAGTTCGGCCACGCGCGGCTCGGCGGCATCGGCGTCGAGCTCGAGCGCCACATCGAGTCGTTGACCGGCTACGAGGCGCGGGCGACGATCCTCGGCCACGTCCAGCGCGGCGGCACCCCGACCGCGTATGACCGCGTGCTCGCGACGCGCTTCGGCGTCGCGGCGATGGACGCGGTGACGGCGGCCCGGTTCGGCGCGATGATCGCGCTCAAAGGCTCCGACGTCGTCGAGGTGCCGCTCTCCGAAGCACTGGCCGAGCCCAAGCTGCTAGACCCCGACCTGTTCGCGACCGCCGAGGTGTTCTTCGGCTAGCGTCGCCCCGTTGGAGGCTTGCAGCACGACCTTCAGCGCGTTGGTGTTGGCCGCGTCGGCGAACGTGTCGTAGGCTGACGTCGTGTCGCCGAGCGCGAAGCGGTGGGTAGCAAACAGCGAGGGGTCGAGACGCCCGCTTGCGATCAGCCGCATCAGCTGCGGGATGCTGAACGTGTCTACGAGTCCCGTCGTCACGCACGATCGAGGGATCGGGGACGGTGTCCCAGCCACGCTGGCCGGGGGCGTGACAGACGAGGGCCTTCATCGCGAAACCTCCGTGGCTTGGATTGGCGGCGCTGCATTCCCGACGTCCGCCGCCGGGTAGCGTGCGCTCGTTGCTGTCGTGCACAGGCTCCCAAGCCGCCCCGCGGGGCGCATCCGCACTACACCGGCCTGCGGCAGCGGGTTATTGCGGACCAGTGCCGGTGCTCGTCTCGGCGAGCACCGCGGAGCGGCGGCGGTCGGGAAAGCGCGCCGTGACTGTCGTTCCTGACCCTAGGACCGACTCGATCTGCAACGTTCCTTCCAGCAGCTGGACCCGCTCGTTCATTCCGAGTAGGCCGAAGCCCTCCGTTTGAACATTAGGATCGAAGCCCCGGCCGTCGTCGCGCACGCCGAGGAGCACCTCTCCGTCTTGGTCGCTGACCTCGACGACCGCGCGTTTGGCGCCACCGTGCTTGCTGGCGTTGCTGAGCGCCTCCTGAACGATCCGGTACAAGGCGGTCTCGATCTCGGGTATGTGACGCTCGCTCGCGCGCCCGTCCTCGTAGGCGAGGTCGATGCCGACGTCGACCTCGATCCCCTGGCGCTCGGCGCGTTCGCACAGCGCCTGGATCGCCGCGGCAGCGCCGAGTTCGTCAAGCGAGGCCGGACGCAGGTCGGTGATCAGCGCGCGCAGGTTGGTGATCCCTTCGTCCAGCTGTTGGATCGCGGCGCCGATAGCCCGGTCGAGCTGCTCCTGCTTGCCAGAGCGCTTGGCGGTGGAGAGCCCGACGCGCAGCGCGGACATGCTCTGCAACGTGTCGTCGTGCAGCTCGCGCGCCCAACGTTGCCGTTCGGCCTCGGCGGCCGCCAGACGCT
>DATASE010000027.1:0-24944 GCA_036269375.1 Solirubrobacteraceae bacterium | reverse complement strand
GGGTTCACCCACCAGTTCAGTCGACGCTGTGACACCCGTAATTCCTTTGTTGATGAATTCGTTGAAGATTTTTGACAGCGGTTCGCCGAAGAATTCGGGCGCAATTATTTTCAGCAGTCCGCCCGGCACAGTCTGCGGCGTTTTGGAGAGTGTATTGCCGTCCGTGGCGCCAATCAGCCTCAGATTTCCTTCGCTCACTTCCACCAGACCGCCTTGCAACGTGATCGTTTTCGTCAGCGGTACCGAAGTCGATCCGATCTTGAATTCGCCGCTCGTCGTCTGCGCATACAGACACGAGATCACGGCAGGGTTGGTTACCGGGCAATCGCCGAAGTTGACGAAGTCGCCCGTCGGTTTGGTCGCCATTGCCTGCGCGGCGAACCCGAGCACGGCAAACGACGCAAGCGCCGTCGCAAGCAGAACGGACACGATCCGACCGTGCCCCCTGCTCGTCGCACCCAATCTGGTCATCTGATTCCTCCTGGGTTTGGTAAACAACGCGACGCACCCTCTGGACAGCACGGAAGACCGCGAGCCGAACGGCACGTATCGGTGTCGATTTATGCCCGCCTCGGGGTGAGTCGGGCGTGCAATGCAAGCCGCGCCGCAGCCCTCCTCCATCGCCCAAATATGCGGCAGATGGCATCTATCAGAAATACGCCGGGGCGGTGCCGGTTCTATAAGAACCCCGCTCGACTGTCAAGCGGAAAACTACGCTCGCAATCGTCGGGCGCGCTCGGGCATTCGGCAAATGGGGAAGCAACGCCCGGAATCGACTCACCGACATGGGTATGTACAATCGACGGACTGCAGTATGGACAAGCTGTCTAACGGCAATGTGTCTCTTGCCCTCTGCAGGTCGAGGTCCCAGTAGTCACGCCCGGCCACCCCAGTCGCCGCCCCTCTGCAGCCGCCGGCCACTCCAGTCGCCTCCGCCCGCTGCAGCCGCCGGCCACTCCAGTCGCCTACTCCGGCCAGGCGCGTAGTCGCGCTGGCGAGGACCCGCTGCGACGACCCCTGCGGCCGCGCCGCAACTTCGCTATCGCGGCGCGGTTTCGAGCCCATGAGCAGCTAACGTCGCCGCTGGCCGCGGGCTTGGCGGCGTGGCGAAGGGCAAGAGCGACCGATCGAGGCAGTGACGACGGGCAAAGTCCGAACCGATGGACGGCTGAGCAGGCGCGAGCGCACGTCGCCGTCGATCCCCCCTGCCCGCCAGGCGCGGTGGGGGTCCGCGCCCGTCCGCCCGGCGTTGCTCGGGCTCACACTCCTGCTGACGGCGATCCAAACGCTCGCACTCGCCCCTTCCGCCGGCGCTGGCGGCGCCGGCGGCGTCTCCGCGCCGGGAGGCGCCCCCTCCGCTCCGGCGAGCACCGGCGGCACGGTGACCGACCACGCCTCGCAAAGCACGCCCCGACTAAGCAAAGCCAGCGTCAGGATCACTGGTGCGAAGTGCGTGCCGGTCGCTCGCTGCTCCACCGTAGCGAGGCGAGTCAGCGCCGGCGGCCAGTTGCTGATCCAAGGCCAGAACGTGCGCAGCAGGATGGTCGTTGCGTTCCCGCGCAGCTGGAACGCCCGCATCGCCGGAAACTCACCGGCGGCGCGCATCGCCCAATCGAGCCTGGGTTTGATCGTGCGTGTCCCACGCGACGCCCACTCCGGTCGCATCATGATCCTGCTGAGCGGACGGCGTCACTCCAACGCCTACGGCCCGATCCAGGTCGTCAACTACGCGCTGCACCCGCCGCGCCCGCGGACCGCCCCCCGGCCGACCGGCCCGATCGCCGCCGCGCCGAGCGGCACCGCCTTCGACGGCCAGGGCATGTGGATCTGGTATGTGAGCCAGTCAGACGGCGGCAACGTCGAATCGATCGTCGCCCAGGCCAAGGCGGCGCAGGTGGGAACGCTGTTCGTCAAGAGCTCGGACGGATCGAGCAACTACTGGAGCCAGTTCAGCCCCACCCTGGTGGCCGCCCTGCACGCCGCCGGTCTGCACGTGTGCGCTTGGCAGTACGTGTACGGGACAAACCCGGCGGGCGAGGCGGCGCTGGGCGCCAGGGCCGTGGAAGCCGGCGCCGACTGCCTGGTGATCGACGCCGAGGCCGAGTACGAAGGCAAGTACGGCGCGGCGCAGACCTACGTCGCCGACCTGCGCGCGAAGATCGGCCCCGCCTACCCCATGGGACTCGCGTCCTTCCCCTACGTCTACTACCACACGGCTTTCCCCTACTCGGTCTTCCTGGGCCCGAACGGCGCCCAGTTCAACGCGCCGCAGATGTACTGGAAGGCGATCGGCAACTCAGTCGACACCGTCTACGCCAACACCTACGGCTCAAACCGCGTGTACGGCCGACCGATCTTCCCGCTGGGCCAGACCTACGAATCCCCCACCACGGCCGATCTGCTGCGCTTCCGCGCCGAGGCGCCGCTGTACGGCGCCGGCGGGCTCTCCTGGTGGGATTTCCAGGAGACCTCCTCGGCAGGTTGGCGGGCACTGGCCGCTCCGCTGACACCGCTCACGACCGTGACGCCCGATCCAGCCTGGTCGGAACTCTCGCAGGGTAGCCGCGGCGACCCGGTCCTGTGGCTGCAGGAGCACCTGGCAACCGCGATCCCGACCCAGGCGACAAGCGGCATCTTCGACGCTGCGACCAAGGCCAACCTCGAGTCCTTCCAAGCTGCCCACGGCATCGCTGCCAGCGGCCGCACCGAAGCGGCAACCTGGCAGGCGCTGTTGGCCCTCCCCCCCGTCGCGGTCAGCTGGACGGGGAGCGGGCCGAAGGGTTGAACGACGGCCCAAAGCTCGCCGCTGGAGCGCAGACGGGACTGGACCGAGGGCTTGAACGAGGTTGAACGGCGCCCGCGAGCGCGCCACGAGAACGCAGACGAGGCCGGCCCGAAGGCCGGCCCCATCCAAGAAATCAGACCCGCTGGATCAGCGTGCCCGTACCGAGCCCGCCGCCGCAGCACATCGTCACGAAGCCGATCTCCTTGTCGGAGCGCTCGAGCTCGTGCAGCAGCGTCGTGATCAGACGCGCTCCGGTGGAGCCGAGCGGGTGCCCGAGCGCCATCGCGCCGCCGTTGACGTTGACGCGGTCCATGTCGGGTTTGTGCTCGCGCGCCCAAGCGGCGACGACGGGCGCAAACGCCTCGTTGATCTCGATCAGGTCGATGTCGTCGATCGTCATCGAGTTGCGAGCGAGGATCTTCTCGGTCGCGGGTATCGGCCCTTCGAGCATCTTGACGGGATCGCAGCCGACCGTCGTCTGGTCGACGATCCGCGCCCGCGCTTTCAGGCCGAGCGCCTTGGCCTTCTCGGCGCTCATCAGCAGCACTGCGGCGGCGCCGTCGGAGATCTGCGAGCTGTTGCCGGCCGTGATCTTGCCGTCGGGCTTAAAGGCCGGTTTGAGCTGGGAGAGCGCCTCGAGGTTGGTGTCGGGGCGGATCCCCTGGTCGGTGACGTAGGTGTCGCCGTTGACCGAGAACGGCACGATCTCGCGCTCGAAGCGCCCCTCCTCGGTGGCCTGATGGGCCCGTTTGTGCGAGCGCACCGCCAGCTCGTCGAGCTCGGCGCGGGTGATCTCCCACTGGTCGGCGATCATCTCGGCGCCAAGCCCCTGCCCGACGATGTTGTGCTTCTCCATCAGCGCCGGGGTGAAGGCAAAGCCGAACTCCTGTTGGGTCTTCATGCCCGCGGAGAAGGGAAAGTGCCCCATGTGCTCGACGCCGCCGCCGATCATCGCGTCGTGCACGCCGGCCGCGATCAGCGCAGCGGAGAAGTTGACCGCCTGCTGGGCCGAGCCGCACTGGCGATCGACGGTCGTGCCGGGCGTCTCGATCGGCAGCCCCTGCTCGAGCCAGGCGTTGCGGGCGATGTTAAAGCCCTGCTCGCCGAACTGCTGGACGCAGCCGGCCACGACGTCCTCGACCTCGGCGGCATCGATGCCGGCGCGCGAGATAACCTCGGTGTAGACCTTGCCCAGCAGCTCGTTGGGATGGACGTCCTTGTAGTAGCCCTTCTCCAGGTGGCCGCGCCCGATCGGGGTACGTACCGCCTCGACGATCACGACCTCGCGGCCCTCGGGTTGCCTCATGATGAAAGTCCTTTGCTCGTCTCTGTGCAGGATCCCCGCGCGCGGGCGCATGCGCGCGCACAGGAGCAGGCACGGCACGCCGCACAAGACAGCGGCCACCTGCCGACTCCCTCTACTGTAACGCCCAGCACCCTTAGATTGACTGGTCAGTCAACCAATAAGTGCGGAAAATCACATAGCGAGGAGACCGATCACATCGTGAACGAACGTATTGGCATAGTCGGCAGCGGCACGATCGCCTGCGGCCTGGCGGCCACCGCCGCCCACCACGGACGCGTCGCACTGCTGGCTCGCTCGCAGAGCTCGGCTGAGCGTGCCAAGGCGACCGTGCAGAAGACGCTCGCGCGGATGGAGGCGCAGATCGATCCAGAGCACATCCAGATCCACACCGACATCGCCGAGCTGGCGCACGTCTCCTTCGCGGTGGAGGCAGTGATCGAGGACTACGAGGCAAAGACCCCCATCCTGGCCGAGCTCCACTCGATCCTCGACCCCGAGGCGATCATCGCCTCGACCACCTCCTCGCTGTCGGTCGAGCGACTCGCCGAGGCAAGCGGTCGCCCCGAGCGCTTCCTCGGGCTGCACGTGTTCAACCCGGTGACGCGGATGAAGCTGGTCGAGCTGGTGTTCCCCGCCGCAGCCTCCGAGCAGACCCGCCAGCGTGCCGCCGAGCTCTGCGAGGCGTTCGAGAAGACCGCTGTCGTCGTCCCGGACACCCCGGGCTTTGTCGTCAATCGACTTCTCTTCCCCTACCTGTTCGACGCTGTGCGACTGCTCGAAGAGACGGGCCTCGACCCGGCCGACATCGATACCTGCATGAAGCTCGGAGCCGGCCACCCGATGGGCCCATTCGCGCTGCTCGACCTGGTCGGCCTGGATGTCTCCAAGGCAATCGGCGAGACGATCGGCCAGTCGATCCCGCCGCGCGTCGACGCGTTGATCGCCGAGGGTGCGCTGGGGCGGAAGACCAAGCGGGGCTTTCTGAGCTACGGGTGAAGACGCGAGGAAGATGAGGACGCGACTACGGGTGGGCACGCTACGACGGGTTGGAACGCGACGAGAGAGTAAGAGCTCGCTCATCCGCTCGTCTTTTTAGCTGCGGTTCAGGCGCGGGGGCGAGACTGCAGATCAGCGACAGACACACGGTCGCTCAACGCACTCCCGCCTCCTCCCAGTGCACACGCTCCGGCCCGCTTCCCCCGCGGGCCGGACGTGTCTTCGGACCCGCCCGTGTCCATCGGCCGGCTTCGGACCCGCCCAGTCCACTCGCCCCTTCGGACCGACCAGTGACGATCACGGACCCGCTCAGAGCTCAGCCATCGATCAGGGCCGCGCCTCGCGCGGAGCCGGCTCCTCGACTCGCTCCTCGCGGGCGCGGGATGGGCGGCGCTCGCGGATACGCACCGCCTCGACGCGGTTGTGGTGCACGGACTCCACGCGGATCGAGAAGTCTCCCGAGGAGATCGTGTCGCCCCTGCGGGGCAGGCGACCGAGCTCGGCGAACACGAAGCCGCCGACCGAGTTGTAGGCGTCGCTGTCGACCGGCAGCTGCACCCCGTAGTCCTCGAGATCGGCGATCGAGACGTGTCCGCGCACGAACAGGTCGCCGTCGGCCAGCCGCCTCACCTCGCCGGCGGCGGTGTCCGTCTCGTCGGCGATCTCGCCGACCACCTCCTCGATGATGTCCTCGATCGTGACGATGCCGACGACGCGCCCGTACTCGTCCACGACCACCGCAAGCGAGGTGCGTCGCCGCTGCAGCTCGGCCAGCAGATCGTCCAGCGGCTTTGTCTCGGGAACGATCGGCGCGTCGCTGAGGATCGGCTCGATCGAGGCCTCGGCACCGTCGTGCATCAGCCGCCGGGCAAGCGCGCTCGCGTGCACGAGACCGCGCACGCGGTCGCGGTCTTCGTCTTCGATCACGACCAGGCGCGTGTGGCCGCTTGAGATGCACAGCTCAAGCGCGGTCCGCACGTCCTGGGAGACGTCGACCGTCACGACGGCGTGGATCGGCGTCATCACCTGACGGGCCTCCTGCTCGTGCAGGTGAAAGACGCCGGTCAGCATCCCTGCCTCGCCGGGGTCCAGATGGCCGCCGGCGTAGGACTCGGCGATCAGCCGCTTGAGCTCGTCGGGCGAGCCGCCCTCACGCTCGGCGCTCATCTCGACGCCGAACAGGCGCAGGATCCGGTTGGAGACCGCGGTGACGAAGACGATCACCGGGCGAAACAGCGCGCTGAACCCCTGCAACGGTCGGGAGATGCGCCGCGCGACCGCCTCGGCGCGGTCGACCGCGTAAAGCTTGGGCACCATCTCGCCGGCGATCAACTGGACGGAGGCGATCACAACGAACGCCGCCGCCACCGAGATCGCGACTGCCACCCCCTGGCCAAGCGCCGAGCCGAGCCAACCCTTGAGAATGTCCGCCAAGGCGGGCGTGGCGAGCGCGCCGATCCCGATCGAGGTCATCGTCACGCCGATCCGGACCGCCGAGATGTATTCGTTGATCCGGTCGAGCTGGCGCAACGCCAGCGCGGCCCCGCGCGATCCCTCGTCCCGCATCACCTCCAGGCGCTCACGACGCGAGCGCACCAGCGCGTACTCGGCGGCCACGAAGAATGCGTTGACCGCGACAAGGACGGCGCCGAGAATCAGCTCGAGGCCGTTCACGCGCGCGACCCACGGGCCTGCCGTATGTGGCCCCCACCCGCGGGGGCCGGACTACTTCGGGGAGGTTTTTCCTCGTCGCTCATCGATGCCGGCCAGCCAACCGTAGCAAGCGCGCCGGTCAAAGCTCAGAACGGACACGCGCACCGTCAGTCAAGCGCGTCGATCTGGCGCGCCATGTCCAGGTCGGCGTGCGTGACCCCGCCCTGCGAGTGCGTACTCAACTCGAGGCGCACCTTGTTCCAGCCGTGCAGATGGACGTCGGGGTGGTGGTCGGCGGCTTCGGCGGCCTCGGCAACCCGATTGACGAAGGCGATCGCCGCGGCGAAGTCGGCGAGCTTCCACTCGCGCACGATCGAGGAGCCCTCGCGTCGCCACTGCGAGTCGGCCAGCGCCTGCTCCAGCTGCTGATCGGAAAGGACGGTCACCGTGTCGGAAGGCTACCCTGCCTACCGCGTCTCTATCCGCCCGGCACGAGAAATGGAGAAGCGGCCGGGAGCGCCAGCGCACTGCTCTGCGCCACGAGCACCGCGCCGACGGCGAAGGCCGCGCACAGCAGCACGCAGCCGACGAGCACGGCCGAGTCGGGCAGCCGGCGCCGCTCGGCGAGCTGCAGCAGCAGCCCCGCGATCGCGCCGCCGATCAACCCGCCGACGTGCCCACCGAGCGAGATCCCGCTCGCGACGGCGCTGTAGAGCAGGTTGATGACGATCAGCGCGCCAAGCCCACTCTCCATCACCGAGACGCCGCGCGCACGCAGCTCCACGACCAGGCAGCCGGCGATGCCGAAGATCGCCCCCGAGGCTCCGACCGTGTAGGCGTGGGGGGTGAGCACGATCGCGCCCAGGGAGCCGGCGAACAGCGAGACCGCGTAGACCGCAGCAAAGCGCACGGAACCGATCGCCGGCTCGAGCATCCGCCCGAGCCAATAGAGGATCAGCATGTTCAGGCCGATGTGCAGGATGCTCTCGTGCATGAAGGCCCCGCTCACCAGTCGCCAAGATTCGCCGTGCGCGATCCCGATCTGCTGCAGGCTGCCGTTTTCGAGCTTCAGCCCGCTGCCGAGCAGCGCCCCCTTGTCATAGAGGGTTTCACCGCCGCTCAGCTTGACCTGCTGGGCAAGGTAGATCAGGACGTTGACCGCGATCAGGCCGTAAGTGACGCGGGGAATGTCGGTGGCGTCGCGCAGGCGGACCACGCGAGTGCGCTGCTTGGAGCACTCGGGACAGCGCATCCCGACCGGCGTGGTCGTCATACAGTCGGGACAGATCGGCCGCCCGCAGGACGAACACGCGACTCCGGTCTCGCGCGAGGGATGGCGATAGCAGCGGGCCATGCGGGCGCAGACGCTAGCAGCGGCAAATGCAAGCTGACTAGAGATTCGCCAGCACGCTGACGGCCATCTTGCGCAGCCCGAGGCGCATCCGCCCCTTGACGGTGCCCACGGGCGTGTCGAGCATCGCGGCGATCTCCGAGTGGCTGTAGCCGCCGTAGAAGGCCAGCGCAATCACCCGGCTCTGCTCGGGGGGCAGGTCATCGAGCGCGGCGCGCAGCTGCCGAGTCCGTTCCCGCAGTACGGCCTCCTGCTCGGTGAGCTCATCGGCCTGCAGCGTGGCGGCGACGTCCTGCTCGGCCGGCGTGGAGACCTCGTGCGCGACGCGCTGGCGCAGCACGTCGATCGCGCGATTGCGAACGATGCCGAGGATCCAGGTGCGGGCGCTCCCGCGCGAGCGATCGTAGTGTCGCCGCGAGCGCCAGACCGAGAGGAACGCCTCCTGGACGATCTCCTCGGCCAGCGCCGCGCGTCCGGACATCTGCAGTGCCAGGGCAATCGCTGGCCGCCGGTGACGGCGGTAGAGCACGGAGAACGCCTCCACGTCCCCGTTGACCATCAGCGCGCTCAGCATCTCGTCGGGGAGGCGAGCAAGGAGATGAGCCGAGTTGTCTGTCGCGCGTATCAATAGACTGACTGTCGGAACTATTCCGTGATCGGAATCTTGACGCCTTAGCATCCGAATTGCAAGCTATGTTGCGAACAATCCCGATATCGATTGCAAACATTCGCCAGTTCCGAAGATTCGGGACGCGGGAAGCGTGCGAGCGTCCGGCCGTCCCGCAACTTGATGCGCAGCGCACCTCGCCGCCCAAGCCGGCTCAGCGCAGTCGACTGGCCTGACGACGCAGATCCTCTGCGGTGCGCCTGACCGCAGCCCGAGCCGCTGGAAGCCGGCCGCGCTCGCGCGCGGCGCTTCGGCGCGCACGCAGAACGACAAGGGCAAGGCCGGCGCCACCGCCCACCACCGCGGCCGCGGCCGGACGCACCCAGTTGCGTGGATCGCGCATCGCCGAGATCTCCCACCCTTCGAGCTCCTCGGCAGCCGAGGCAGTGATGTCCACTAGTGCGCTCTCCAGGCGCCGGCCGAGATCTTCTGGCGGCTCCACCGGCGCAAGCGCGCGGTGCAAAAGCCCCTCCAGTGGGGACGCTTCACTCATCGGTCGTCTCCCCCTGCTCGCGTTCTTCGCCGGCGTCGCCGGCCGCCTCGTCCACGATGCCTTCGAGCTGCTTGATCGCACGATGAATCAGCACCTTGGTCGCCCCGTCGGTGCGACCCATCGCGCGCGCTATCTCGCGGTTGTCCATTCCAAGCGCAAAGCGCATGATCAGCGCCTCGCGCCGCTCCTCTGGCAGGGACCGGACGGCCTCCAGCACAAGCGTGAGCCGCTCGCGTCCCTCCACCAACTCCTCGGTAGTGTGCGAGGCCGCGAGCTCGGAGGTGTCCTCGATCGGCGCGGCCGGCCGGCGCGAGCGATCGCGGTACAGGTTGGCCGCCAGGTTGTGCGCGATCCGAATCAGCCACGGCCGCAGCGGCCGCCCGTCGGATTCGCGCAGCGCCCGCTCGAAGTGCCGGTATGCCTGCAGGAACGTCTGCTCGGTCAGGTCCTCGGCGTCGTGGTGGTTGCCGACTCGGTAGTAGGCGTAGCTGTACACGTCGCGCAGATGCGAGCGATAGAGCTCGGAGAAGCGAGCGTCCAGCTCTCTCTTGGACAGCTGCAGCTGGGACTGTGCCACTCATCGCACCCTACCTGGCGGTGTTCGGTCGACATGAGTGGGCCCTTTGCGTGGTAACCGAGGTCGGTTGCACACGGCGACAGGGGGTGTGCACGATGCATGCATCACGATGAGGGGGCTATGCTGCGCGGACCGCCGGGCGCTCTCTTTGCGCACAAGTTCCCCCCAACCCAGCCGAGGCGCCATCCTTTTCGCTCGCCGCTCTCTCCCGGCCGGGCACGCCGGCGGCAGCCTTACCGCCCGACGACGCGGCAGCCGCCGAAGCCGTCGGCTCCATCGCCGGTGCCGGCACCGCACCACCGAGCCACTGCCACTGCAGGCTCACGCAGGCCCAGATCCGCTCGGTCACCCACAGCGCCACCTTCGCCGACGGGTCGCGCACGACCGGATAGGCAAGCGGGCGGCCGAAGCGCAAGCGCACCTTGCACGGCATTACGCGAAGGCCCCTGCGGGCGCGATCGGTGCCCACCAGCGCGATCGGCACGACCTTCGCGCCGCTGCGCAGCGCAAGCCGGGCGACGCCGCGGTGCGGGCGCCCCAGCGCGTCGTCGCGAACGCGCGTGCCCTCGGGGAAGATCACGACGCAATCGCCACGCGCAAGGATAGCCTCGGCGGTCGCCATCGCCCGCTGGTCGGAGGCGCCGCGGTCGACCGGGAAGGCTCCGAGCGCGCTCAGCAGGCGCGCCTGCAGCGGTCGCTCAAACAGCTCCCGCTTTGCCATGTAGTAGACCGGCCGTCGCACCAGCGCACCGATCACGAACGGGTCGAGAAAGCTGCGGTGGTTGGCCGCGAGGATCACCGGCCCGCAGGCGGGCACGTGCTCGGCGCCCACGCCGGCGAGGCGAAAGTAGACGCGAAAGAACGGAACCAGGACGGCGCGCGCGGCGCGATAGAGCAACTGGTTCACGCCACGCTGCAGCGCGCGCTTGCGAAACGCATTCAGGTCGGTGCAGGCCACATCTGGGATACCCGCCCCCTGGCGTTGCGTTACATGGCTGTTGACGGTGCAAGACGACGGCCGGATTTGAGCCGCACGGGACGATTTCAGTGGGCGAGATCGCTCGCCCACGCGAACTGACGAACGCTTAGGAACTGCAAGCAGCCGTCGCGAAACCCGCGTCCTGCCGCCGCTACGATTGACGGGACCAGCGCCGACGTAGCTCAGCTGGCAGAGCAATCGCCTTGTAAGCGATAGGTCGCCGGTTCGATCCCGGCCGTCGGCTTTCCGTCCACGCCCGTGTGCACCACCACCTCGGCGACCTCCTGGAGCCGAGCTCGCAGAGACTCCTCGAGCTCGCTGGCCACGCGGTGGGCCTCGACCAGTGTCGTCGCCGGCTCGAGCTCCACGGTGATCAGCACGACCCTGCCCGGCTCGGTGGCTAGCACCCGCACCGAGGCCAGAGCGCTCCCGGCCAGCTCGCCCACCACCCTCTCGATCCGCTTTGCCTCCGCACGCTCCTCGGTGCTGTTGGGCTCGCGCGCGGCGATCGGGCGCTCCAGCGGCTCCAGATGGGTTTGCACGTCCTCCACCCCGGGGCGCGCTCGGATCGCCTGCTCGATCCGAGCCGCCACCTCGCCCGCTTCGGGCAGGCTTGCCTGCGTCGAGAACTTCAGGTGCAGCGTCACCACCGCCCCGGTCTCTTGCTCGTACAGCGCGACGTCGTGCACTTCGCGGATCGACGGCTCGGACAGCGCTATCGCTAGCACTCGGTCGCGCAAATCGACGCTCTCCCGCCGCGGCTCGACGTGCACCACCACGTCGCTGCCGGGCAGCGCTTCGTGGATCGCGCGCTCGACCAGGCTCGCCGCGCGGTGACCCTCGACCACGGCCTGACCCGCGCCGACCGAGACGTTGGCGTCGGCGAAGAAGCGGCCCGCCGACTCGCGCAGCCGCAACCGGGTCAGCTCGATCTCCGGTTCGAGTGGCGCGAGCGCTTGAACCGCGCGCGCGCGGGCCTCGCTCGGCGTGCGGTCCATCAGCACGTTGGCGTTCTCGGCGATCAGGCGCAGCGCCGCCGCGAAGACGATCGCGGCGATCGTTAGCGCGGCGATCGGGTCGCCGGCGGCAAAGCCGGCGCGCACCGCCAGCAGGCCCGCCAGCACCAGCAGCGAGCCGACCATGTCGGTTGCGAAGTGAAACGCGTTGGAGCGCAGCGCCGGGCTGGCGAAGCGTCGCGCCGCCCGTGCCGAGGCCACGGTGCGGGTCAGGTCCACCGCCAGCACGACCCCGATAGTCGCGAACACGAACCAGCGCGTATCGGGCGCGGGGCCCGGTGAGATCAAACGGCTGAGCGCCGCCGCTGCGACGGCCACGCCGGCCGCGAGCAGCATGCCCGCCTCGCCGAGCGCCCCAAGGTTCTCCGCCCGCGCATGCCCATATGGGTGCTCGGGATCGGCGGGCTGGCGACCGATGCGCACGACAAAGAATGTGAGGGCAGCCGCGAGCACATCGCCGCTTGACTCGACGCCGGCCGAGACCAGCGCGATGCTGCCGGCAAAGACGCCGACGCCGAGCTTCAAGGCGACCAGTGCTGCGGCGGCGGCGATCGCGACGAGCGTCGTGCGCTGCTGCGCGCTCGCGCGCTCGCGATCCTGCGCTTCCACTCGGCTAAGGCTAATCTGCGCGATCGGAGCCTGCGGAGCGGTCGTGTGCCGCCCAGCTCGCGCGCGGTCTCAACCCGCAGCTCGCCCGCCGCTTCGCCCGCTTCGCCGGCACGCCGGACTCAGCCTGCGAACCGCTGGCCCTCCCGGCCGAGCGCCTCCAGCACATAGGACGGATCGGAGAAGATCTGCGCGCTGGCAACCTGCTCGCCGCGAAACTTGAACATCCACGTCGTCGGCGCGTCCTCGAAGCTGCCCAACCGGCCGCGGCCGCTCACCAGGCCCATCGCGACCACCGCATGACCCGCTGCTTTGATCTGCGTGGGGCGCAGTTCCAGCTGGTCCCATTGGGACTCGACGTCGGCTAGATAGCGGCGCATGCCCTCGTGCCCGACGTACGGCGCGCCCTCCTGCGTGACCTGCGCGGTCATCGGTTGGAAGACGATGTCCTCGCTCAAGAGCGACAAAGCGTCCTCCAGGCGGCGCTCGGAAAACGCTTCGAACAGGCGCATGACGACCTGCTCCTTGGCCTGGATGCTTTCGCTGCGTCTCGCCGCGTGCGAGGCGGGCGCCAGCGGCGCCCTCAGCGTTGCGGTCGATGAGCCCATGCTCTCAGCTTCGTCCTCTCGTCGATCTTGCGTTGGCCTCTTGGCTGGCGCGAGCGTGACGGCGCCGCCAAGCCGCTCTGGCGGCTGAATACCCCCTGAACATCGGCGCCAAACCTACCGGCCTGTAGCTTGCGAGCGGTCGAGGGGAGAGCGTGCGAGCAGGACCCTGTGTGGCGCAAATGTTTCCGACTCTTTGCGGCGCGAGACGACCTCGAACGCCACTTGGCAGTCGATCGATTTCGAGTGTTGGAGCGAAGTGCTGACGATCTGCTTTTCCCACCCCCTAACACGACCGGGCGGGTCCGGGAGCCAGCTAGCTTCGGTCGACGCTGGCGCCCCACTTGGTCGGATAGGTTCACTGCAACCGACCGAAATCCAGCTATCGGAAGGCAGGAACGGCAAATTGTCAGCTAAGCACGCGGTCCTGGGGCTCGTGATCGAGCAGCCTGGATACGCCTACCGCATCGCGTCGGGGGTACGTCGGCAGCTGCGCTTTGCCAATCTGGCCGATTCCTACCCCTACTGGGCGCTCGAGAAGCTCGAGCACGAAGGGCTGGTTCGGCGAGTCGACGAGAGCGGTCAGCCGCTTGGCCACGGCGAGACCGGGCGCCGCGCGATCTACGAGGCGACCGAACACGGCGTCGAGCAGTTCGAAGAGTGGCTGCTCTCGACCGCCGCCGAGCCACCGCTGCGCGACGATCTGCACTTTCGCATCGCGCTCTGCCGGCCACGCGACGCACCGCGGATGATCGAGCTGATCCACGGCCAGGAGCTGGTCTGCCTCGGTCGCGTCCAGGATCTCGAGCGCGGGCCGCGAGACCAGGCCGAGCAGGCCAGCGAATGGGACCACCTGGTGAGGGTGGTCTCGCGCGATGCCGAGCTTGCGTTCTGGAACGCGCGGATCGAATGGTTGCGCGGCGTGCGCGAGCGCCTTGAAGGGCTGCCGGTCGAGACCACCGCTCGGCCGAACGGGAGCACGAACGGAATTCGAGAGCACCGCGTGAGAACCGCCGTTCAGCGCTGAATGCTTCAGGGCTGACTAGCCCTTCGCTACCGGGATGGCAACAATCGTCTGCGCCGGGGACCGAACGACAAAACGGGGGAAGGGCCCGCACGATGACGACCATGTCTCCCATCCGGGGAGGGATCTTGCACCTGCCGACATCACAGGAGGGACGCTACTCGCAGTCGCTCGAGCGCGGGCTTGCGATCCTGCGCGCGTTCACACCGGAGCGGACCTGGATGGGGATCGCCGAGATCGCCGAGCACCTGGAAATGAGCAGGCCCACGACCCACCGCTACGCCTCGACGCTGGTCGCTCTCAACTACCTGGAGCAGGGTCGCGGGCGCAAGTACAGACTCGGCATGCGGGCCGGAGATCCCGGCCGGGCAGCGATCGCCTCGACGAGCTTGCGCGCTTTGCCTAGCTCGCTGCTGGCCGGGCTGCGCGATCGCAGCGGCTGCACCGCCAGCCTCGCCGTGCTCGACGGCGCAGACGTCGTCTATGTCGATCGCGCTCGCTCGGCGCGGCAGGGGCGCGTGGAAGTGAGTGCTCGTATCGGGCGCGGATCCCGGCTGCCGGCGCGCGAGACCGCCATGGGACGCGTGCTGCTGGCCGGGCTCTCCGAGGAGGAGCTGCGCGCGGCGCTCGAGCAGAGCGGCACGGGGGGGCGTGGCAGCGACTTGACGAAGCTCATGGCCGAGCTCGAGCCGGTCCGCAACGACGGCTTTGTGATCGCGCCCCAGCTGCACGTGGCCGATCAGCTCTGCGTCGCGGCGCCGATCCTCGATCGGGCCCCCGGCGCTGCGATCGCCGCCGTCGAGGTCGCCTGCGCAACCGACGAGCACGCGGTCGACGACGCTCGTGAGCGGCTGGCGCCGCTGGTCTGTGAGACGGCGCGGGAGATGTCCGAGCAGCTCGGACGCCACCGAGCCTGAGCTCGTCCGAGCGCCGCGGCCCACTTCAGCCGTCGAGCAGGCCGATCGACGCGGCTCTTGCCACCGCCTGCGAGCGCGATCTGGCGCCGAGCTTGCGGTACACCGCGTGCACCTGAGTCTTCACCGTGTTGGTGGAGACGTGTAGGCGCTCGGCTATCTCGCGAAAGGAGAGGTGCGTGGGCAGGAAGCGCAATACCCGCAGCTCGGCAAGCGTCAGCGCTGCCGAGCCTGTCATCGCGCCGGCTGCCGCCGCGTCCGCTTCGGCCCATGCTTGCTCGAGCCACGCTGTGAGGACTGAGGCGTCGGGGACTCGCCGCGCCAGGCGCGAAGCCTGCGCGAGCAACGCGCGCGCGCTTTGCATCTCCCCCAAGCGAAGCTCGGCTCGGGCCAGCGAGATCCGGCACTCGGCGCCGTACCAGGAGATGAACTCACCGAGCCTTGCCAGCAGCGCCGTGGCCTGCACGGCGTCCTGCTTGGCGGCGCTCAGGGCGCCCGCGCGCGAGCTCAGCTCAGCCGACACGGCAAAGCACAGTGCTGCGATCGGATAGTCCTGCAGCGAATTGCGCTCGACCAGCTCCCTGGCTGCCCGCACCTCGATCAGAGCGGACTCGAGGTCGTCCTCTTCGGCGCTGATCAGCGCGAGCTGCGCCAGACACAACATCTCGATCGGGGGGTTCGAGACCGCGCCGTCGTGGACGGCGGACTCCAGTCGCAGGCGCGCCGTTGCGCGCTCTGCGGTCAGGTGTGCGCAGACGCCCAGCAACAGCTCGAAGGTCGGCTGCCAGCGGCCGTGGCCGTCCTCGCTGCGTTGAGCGCGCTCGGCCTCGCTGACCATCGGCGCCATGCCGCCGCGCGCGACCGCGACTGCGATCGCGGCGATGCCGGCGCGCAGCGATGCGGCGGGGCGCCGAGCCGGGTCGCGCGCCAGCGCGACCGACGCGGCGCTCGCGTAGCGCTCGGCTCGCCGCAGGTCTCCCAGCCACAGGGCACTGTGCGCGGCTGCGGCCGCCAGCGGGGGGGTGGTCGCTATCTGCTCGTCGGTGAGGGCGCGCAGGTGCGCCTGCAGCTCTTCGTTGCGGCCGAGCGGGATGTAGGCGGACAGGTGCTCCCACATCAAGGCCCCGGCCGCATCCAGCACCTCGCCCTCGATCGCGTGTGAGATCGCCGCGTCGACCTCACCGACCGACTCGTGCCACCTGCGGGCGCGGGCGTGGGCGCGCCGCTCGGCCTGGGCGCCAGCGCGGCGCAGCTCGGCTCGCAGCACGTCACGCACGAGCGGGTGGGCCCGGTAGCGCTCGCCCCCGCCCTCCAGCGCCTGGAACGGGAGCGGGCCGCGCGCGAGCGCCTCCAGCACCGACGCTGAGCCGCCACGCGATCTGAGCGCGTCGCACAGCGGTGGGGTGAGCTGCTCACACACCGAGCTGCGCACCAGCAGGTCGCGCTGCTCTGGGGTCAGCGGCTCCAGCAGCTCCTCGCGCACGTACTCGGCCAGCAGCTCCTCTGAGCCGCAGAAGCGTGCAGGAGTCGGCTCGGTGGTGGGGGCGTCGCGCAGCGCGAGCGCTGCCAGGTACAGCGCGGCCGGCCAGCCCTCGGCGCGGGCGGCCAGGCGCTCGACCTGCTCGTCGCCGAGCGGGCCGGCGACCTCGTCGAGCAGCGCCACCGCCTCGGGAACGCTCAGCGCGAGATCGGCGGCGCTCAGCTCGACCAGTTCGCGGCGCGTGCGCATCCGTCCCAGGGGCAGGGGCGGGCGGCTGCGCGAGCCGAGCGCAAGGCGCCAGTGCTGCGGCAGGTGCTCTATGAGCGCTGCAAGGACGGCGAGCGCACCGGGGGCGGAGAGCACGTGCACGTCGTCGACGACCAGCGCCAGCGGGAGCTCGCGCGATTGCAGCGCGCGGGCCAACACCGGCAGGACGGGCGCTTCGGCCGCGCGCTCGCCGCTTGCGCCGGCGGGGACTTGCACCCACTCCAGAGCCTCCTCGCCGAGCGGCTCCGCCGTGGCCATGCGGCCGAGCAGCGCACTGAACAGCTCGCGACGATCGTCGTGCCATGGCTGCAGCGTCAGCCACGCCGCCTGCTCGCTCGCGCGCTGCGCCCATTCGCCAAGCAGGGCGGTCTTGCCGTAGCCGGCGGGCGCGGTCAGCAGCAGCGACCGCGGGGCCTCTGGGCGCTCAAGCGGATCTAGTAGGCGCGAACGGGAGACCAGTCCCGCCTGGCGGAGCGACACCGTGTCTTCGACCGCGAGCGCCACCGCTCAAACTTAGGCACAGGACATCCCCCGGCCATCCGCTGCCGGCCCCGGCGGGGGACGCTGAGAGTACTGAGGCGCGCTACGTATAAACCACTTATGGTCGCGGTCGGGCGACCGGCTCACACAGCTCGACCCTGCCTGCCTCCATACGCCACCAGGCCGTAGATGATGAGGACGTCAACGGCAAACAGCGCCAGCGATCCGAACGGATAGGCGGGGATGAAGATCAGCTGAATGATCGAGTTTATCCCGGCAGTCAGGATCCCGACCCAGCGGCCCCACTCGGCGTGGCCGAAGATCGCCACCGCGGCGCAGAACTGAACGATGCCGGTGATCATGATCACCCATCCCCACGTGTTTAGACCGCTGAGGATGTAGTTGGTTTCGTGGATGAAGAAATGCGAGTTGGAGATCGCCGCGATCCCGTAGATGAAGTTGAGGATCCCGACGATCGCGATCATGATCCCGGCGAACGCGACCCAGCCTTCGCCTTCGTAATCGCCTGATGAACGAGGGGTGGTGGACTCTTGGTAGCTGCTCATCGCAACTCCTCCTTTTGAGACTAATGCGAACGTCTTTGGGGGGAGGCGCCTTATCGGCGCCTGCCGTTGACGCGAACTTAGGGGCCTCGTGCTGCCGGCACATCCTCCCGATCGGGTGATCTACGCCCTCGATCCCCGCTCGTCGGCCGAAGTCGCAGACCCAGGGCTGAGAGCCCTACACCGCTATTTGGGACGGCGCGCCTTGGTCGCCTGCTTGGCGATCTTGGTCGCGGCCTTGGTCGCCTCGGCCAGGTCTCGCTGCGCGCGCTGGAGGTCGCCCCGCACGGCTCGGCTCATCTTGCCCAGGTCGCGGCGCGCGTCGCGCAGCAGGCGCGCCACGTCCTTGCGCAGATCGTGTCGGCCGTGGCTGCGCGAGAATCGATCGCTGCGGCCTGCGCTCGAACTTAGGCAAGCAGGGGAGGCGACGCTAGCGACGTTTGCCACACCTGGATGTCGGAGAACTACGAACACACCCACCGATGGGAAGGGCGTAAGCTCTCCGCATCGCTGTTATGCGGTTTGGCAC
The DNA here is from genome assembly GCA_036269375.1 of Solirubrobacteraceae bacterium. Taxonomy (GTDB): domain Bacteria; phylum Actinomycetota; class Thermoleophilia; order Solirubrobacterales; family Solirubrobacteraceae; genus Palsa-744. Next base: position 6,653 of record DATASE010000027.1, on the reverse strand, counting down.
ATGGAGGAAACGGGGATGCTCCCACTTGCAATGGAGATGGGCTGATGCACCAGCGCGTGCGCTGCGCGACCTGCCACCACTGGACGGACGCGCTGCTGGTCTGGGCTGCGGGCGATTGCTGCCCGCGCTGTAACGCGCCGATGCAGCTCGGCGAGGCCGACGAGCGAGACTCGGGGAGTCCCGCAGAACCGCCTCAGGACCAGACGGCGATCGGCTGGCGCTCGGGCGAACGTGGTCGGCGACCGCCCAACCGGCTTGGAGCTTCGAGCCGCTTCGGCGAGCGCCAGGCTCGTTGAAGCTCAGGCGCACTGAGCGCTTGTCCCGGGTGGTCAACGGGACAAGCGTTTGATCGCTTCACGGCTACGACAGCCCATCCTTCACGGCTACGCGACAGCCCATCCTTCAGGGCTACGCGACAGCCATCCTTCAGGACTACGCGAGCCCATCCTCAGGACTCAGGAGACAGTCCATCCCAGGGGCTCACGACGGCCGATCGCCTTGTCGTGAGCCCATGACCGGGACTGGCTTCCCTCTCAGGACTGGCCTTCCTGCGGCGGGCCGGCGTTCTGCGGCGGTTCTGGCGTCAGAGCAGAGGCCGGCGCCGGGGTGACGGTGATCGTGAACGGCTGGCTTGCCGCGCCGCTGTTCTCGGGTCCGCCGGGCACGAACACGCGCACCACCTTGGTCCCGGGGTCATAGAAGCGACGGGTGAGCGAGTACCTCGAGCCGGCACCGATCACACCCACCTCGACCACGTGAAAGCCTGGCAGGTGGGCGTTTTGGCGTTCGAGGTAGATGGTGTCGCCGGTGTGATCGGGGGCGACGGTGCCGCTGAAGGCGATCGGCTGACCCGCTTGGACGCTGCTTGCTGACACCTGCGCGGTGAGCACGTCTTTGACGCCCTCGTACAGGACCGCCGACAGCACGCCTCCCGGGCAGTGCTCGACCGCGTGCGGGCAGCGCTCGGAGCCGCTCTTGACGCGGTAGAAGGTGCTGTTGACCGGCGACTGCGGCGGGAAGGCGTATTCCCCACTCGCGTTGGTGGGCATCTGGGCCACCGGCGCAAAGCCATGCTGCAAGGCCGTGCGGGCGTACAACGTCACCGGAACGCCGGCGGCGCCTTCGAGCTTGCCGCCGATCGTCACCGACTCGCCGAAGGCGATCGGGTCGGCCGAGGCCTGGATCGTCAGCTTCGGGTTCTGCGCCTGGGTGATCTCGTAGGAGAGCACGTTGGACGCGCTTGGGACGTTGCGGCTCTGGCTGCGCACAAGCGCTCTGACGTTGGCGTCGCCCGGCACGCGGAAGGCGTGCAGGATCGTGAACACGCCGGGGGCGCCCGCAGTCGGGCCCGGGACGACCGTTCCGCTGCCGATCGGGTGCCATTCCCGCCCGGCCGTGCCGCTCTGGCGCTGCAGGATCACGCGCGCGCCTACGTCGGCCGGCGAGACCGTTCCGGTGAAGGTGACGGCGTTGGGGCCGCCGGTGAGCAGCTGACCTTCGGTTGGGCCGCTGAGCGTCACCGTCGCCGCCACGCGCACGCCGCGAGTGGCGCTGCGTGCGTCGAGCGCCTGCACGTACCACAGGCGGTTGCTTTCGACAACGCCGTCGGCGCGGTCGATCGCGTAGAAGCCCTCAGCATTGGTGGTCACGCTCTGCACATAGGTGAAGCCACCGCCCTGCCCGAGCAGATGGTGAAAGAGCTTGACCTGGCGGCCCGCCGCGCGCGCCTGCCGGTCGCAGTGCAGGCGGCCGAAGATGACGACGGGTTCGCCCGCGACCATCCAGCGGGGCACGACGTTCATCGAGATCGCGCATCCACCCCGGGGCGAGGGGTGCTTGCGCGCCAGCGCAGCGGACGCGGCCGTTAGCGCGAACGCGACGGACGTCACCGCTACTGCAACAGACACTATGAGCCTTGCTTGACGCATCGACGCCTCCCTTACGACGAGTGGGTAAATCGGTCTCGTCAGCGCAAACACGATCCGTCCCCGATCGATGCGCCCGGCGCGGTGCGATCAGGAGGAGCGTCTTGCCTGCTGCTCTAGCACCTTGCCGAACGCGCGCTCGACCTGGCTTGTCATCCGCTGCTTGAACATCGCAAGCAGCGCCTCGGAGGAGATCGCTCGGAGACGGTGGATCGCCTCGATCGTCTCGTCCCAGCGCTCCTCGGGCTGACCAGCTTGCTCGAACGGACTCCACAGCTCGCTCATGAAGAGCTTTACGAACGCCCGCGCGATCGACTCGCAGTCGCGGCTCAGGCGCTCTACCAGGGCGAGCGCTGCCGGCAGCGGGATGCCAAGCGCGGTCACCTCTTCGGCGGCGCGCAGCAGCGCGGGCGAGGGGATTTCGAAGCGGTCGTCGCCTAGCGCGACCAGCAGGCCGAGCTTGCGGATCCGCTCGGCGGTCTTTAGGTCCACCTCGCCGAAGCGGGCCATCAGCTCCTCTCCGGTCACGACCTCCGGAGCCTCGGTCTCAAAGGAGGTGGTCATCGCCTGGCGCAGGCCGAGCAGGCGCTCGGCCACGCCGCCTGACGCGGACATCAGACGCTCGATCGCCGCGAGGTTGAAGCCGTCGGCCTGCAGGTCGACGATCAGGCGCAGGCGCGCGACGTGGTTGGCGTCGTAGTAGCCGACACGCGCGCGCACCTCCGGCGGTGACAGCAAGCCCCTGGACTGGTGGTTGCGGATGTTGCGCACCGACATCCCGACCTCGGCCGCCAGCTGCTCGATCGTCAGCGCATCCGGCGGCGCAGGTGGGGCGTCGGCGCCTCGTGCCGAGGCCGGCGCGACTCCTCGCCCGGGGCCCGCCACGACTCCGAGGCTCGGCCCGGGGTCAGTCACGACCCCCTCACGATCCCGCGCGCGACTGGAGGTCCTTGCGCCTGGGCTCTTGGGCCTTGCGCTCAGGCTCATCCAGAGGAGTGTGACCGATGTCTCATCGCCCATCCACGGTACCAGGTTTGATGTAACCTGATTTGAGGTAACGTTGATCGAAGTCATGACCCACAACGCCCACCGGCCAAGCAAACTCACCCGCACAGAAGACCGCCGTGGCTGAACGCGGCGCCATGCCCCGGGTCCCGAGCCGCCGGCGACGAGCGCTTGCGCTGGTTTCGTCCTTCACCTCGCCGCTGCTGCCCGACGACTACCTGGACCTTGTCAACCCGCTCTGGTCCACGCGCGAACTGCGCGGGCGGATCGTGCGCGTGCAGCGCGAGTGCGCGAGCACCGTGACGCTCTGGATCAAGCCCGGGTGGCGCTGGGCCGGGCACCTACCCGGGCAGTACCTGCGCGTAGGGGTCGAGGTCGACGGGGTTCTGCACTGGCGCGCCTACTCGCTGACCTCGGCGCCCGATCGCGACGACGGGCTGATCGCGATCACGCCCAAGCTCGTGCTCGGAGGTGCGGTCTCGCCCTATCTCTGCCAGCGCGCGCAGCCCGGCACGATCGTTCGGCTGGGAGGAGTGGAGGGAGCCTTCGTGCTGCCAGACCCACCGCCGCGCAAGCTGCTGATGATCAGCGCCGGCAGCGGGATAACGCCGATCGCCAGCATGCTGCGAGCGCTCGCGCGCAACCGCGCGGGGGGCGACGTCCACCATCTGCACAGCTCGCGCACGCGCGAGGAGGTCGTGTTCGGCGCCGAGCTGCGCGCGCTTGCTCCGCGCAAGCTCGACGGCTACCGGCTGCACGAGCGGATCACAGGCGAGCAGGGGCGGATCGCCCCCGCCCAGCTCGACGGGCTTTGCCCTGACTGGCGCGAACGCGAGACGTTTGCCTGCGGGCCGGCCGACATGCTGGCCGACCTCGAGCGCCATTGGCAGGCCCACGGCGAGGCGCAGAAGCTGCACGTCGAGCGCTTTCAGCCACCCACGACCTTCGGCGAGGCGGCTGGTGGGTGCGGCGGGAGCGTGCGCTTTCTCGCCAGTGGGATCGACGCGAGCGCGGATCGCCCGCTGCCGATCCTGCAGATCGGCGAGCAGGCCGGCGCGCGCCTGCCGCACGGCTGCCGCATGGGGATCTGTCACAGCTGCGTCGGGCGGCTGCACGCCGGGAGGGTGCGCGACCTGCGCACCGGCGCGGTGCACGGCGAGCCGGGGCAGATGCTGCGCACCTGCGTGAACGCGCCCGAGGGAGCAATCGAGATCGAGCTTTGAGACCAACCGGGCCGTCGTGGTCAACGCCGACGCGACGGCTCGACGACTCGCCGACCACGACCCGACCCAACCCGAATCACGAACCACGACCAGCAACCTGCGCCGCAAACCAAGAAGCAATCGACGCAGGTCAACCGACAAATCCGACCACAGCTAGGAGCCGACCATGCCGAGCACATATGCAGTGGCCACCGATGCCGATCGCTGGCAGGACTTCGAGACACCCGAGCGACCGGACGACCTGGCGTCGCAGGAGACTCCTCTTTCCCGCCTCAGCGAGGCTCAGGTCGAGCAGCTCGGACGCGAACTGGACGCGATCCGCGACGAGGTGGCCGCCGACCTCGGCGAGCGCGACGCTCTCTACATCCGCAAACTGATCGCGACCCAGCGCCGGCTGGTGGTCGCCGCACGCGCGGTGCTGCTCGTGGCTGGGTCAAAGCGAGCGGGGTGGCTGGTCGGGACCGCCGCGCTGTCGGTCGCCAAGGTGCTCGAGAACATGGAGATCGGGCACAACGTCATGCACGGGCAGTGGGACTGGATGAACGATCCAGACATCAACTCGCAGGTTTGGGACTGGGACACCGCCTCGCCGGCCGAAGCTTGGAAGCACTCGCACAACTACGAGCACCACACCTTCACCAACATCCGCGGCAAGGATCGCGACCTCGGCTACGAGATCATGCGCATCGACCCGCAGCAGCGCTGGCATCCCGTCTACCTGCTGCAGCCGCTCTACAACCTGCTGCTGATGGCGTTCTTCGAGTGGGGGGTGGCTCTGCACGACCTCAACTTCGAGGCGATCCGAAGCGGCGAGAAGTCCAAGGGGCGGGCGCTTGCCGAGCTGAAGGCGATCGGCGTCAAGGCGCGTCGGCAGGCGGTCAAGGACTACACCGCCTTCCCGGCTCTCTCAGCGCTGGCCAGCGCCGGTCGTCGCCCGCGGGCCGCTCGCGCACGCCGCGCTTTCGCCGCCACGCTCGCCGCCAACTTCACCGCCAACGTCGTGCGCAACGTGTGGGCGCACTCGATCATCTTCTGCGGGCACTTTCCCGCAGAGACGCACACGTTCAGCGAAAGCGAAGTCGAGCACGAGACGCGTGGGCGCTGGTACGTGCGCCAGCTGCTCGGCTCGGCCAACATCGAGGGCTCGCCGCTGTTTCATCTGATGAGCGGCAACCTCTCCTTCCAGATCGAGCACCACCTGTTCCCCGACCTGCCTTCCAACCGCTACGCGCAAATCGCACCGCGCGTTCGAGCCGTGTGCGAACGCTACGGGCTGCCCTACAACAGCGGACCGCTGGGCAAGCAGCTTGGCAGCGTGCATCGCAAGATCGCCCGCCTCGCCTTTCCGGGCGGAGGCGACGCTTAGCGGCCCGGGAGCGACCCTGACGAGGCGGCGGCTGCGACGCCGACCTCCAACGGCGGCACCCGGGCGGCTCCTACGACCGGCGCTCGCTCAACTGGCGACCAGGCGCTCGCGCAGGTGGGCGCCTACCTTGCGCTTGACCCGCTGCAGCGCGTTGTCGACCGTCTTTGTGTCGCAGGCCAGGCGCTCGCCCACCTGCTCGTAGGAGAAGCCGTCGAGATACAGCGAGAGCACCCGACTCTCGAGCTCGGACAGCGCCGTGGACAGGCAGCCGACCAGCGAGCGCAGCTCCTCGGAGGAGATCACGCGGTTGACCGGGTCGTTGACGGTCGGGCCGGCAATTGTCTGGTCGAGCGTCGGCACGTCCTCGCCTGACGCTGCCGGCGTGGAGGAGAACGAGACGTACTGGTTGAGCGGGGTGTGCTTGTTGCGCGTCGCCGTCTTGACGGCGGTGATGATCTGGCGCGTGATGCACAGCTCTGCGAAGTTGCGAAACGACGACTCACGGTCGGTCCGGTAGTCGCGGATCGCCTTGTAGAGGCCGACGAGACCCTCCTGGATCAGGTCGTCGGAGTCGCCCCCGGCGAGGAAGTAGGAGGAGGCCTTCAGCCGCACGAAGCCGTAGTAGCGGCGCACCAGCCGGTCGTAGGCGGTGCGATCGCCCTGCTTGGCGAGCGCGATCAAAAAGCCGTCATCAACCTTTACTTCAGATTGAGGGTTATGGGAGATTCTGGCCACGAGCAGGATCCTTTCCAAGCCAATGCAGGCTCGATTGCTCTGTGGCGCACTCCTCCCCTGGCGCCAAAGTATGGAGTCAACCTTAGGTTGAGCGTTATGGGCGGCAGCTTCGCACAGTTATGGAACCTTGTCAAGGCGCGCCTGGCGCGATTGCAAGATTCCGTACAGCAATGCCGCAGCGGCGGCCGAGACGCCGAGCGACTCGACCTCGCCCCGTAGCGGCAAAGACACCAGCTGGTCGCAACTGGCGGCCACCCGCGGACGCAAGCCCGAGCCCTCGCTGCCGAGCACGAGAACCACGCCGCCGCTGTAGTCGGGAGTCAGATAGGACACGACTTCGGGGTCTGTCGCCTTTGCGTCTGTGCGAGCTTCGCGGTGGCTGCCGCCGCCGGGCTCGAC
>DATASE010000026.1:0-20922 GCA_036269375.1 Solirubrobacteraceae bacterium | reverse complement strand
TGGCACTGGGAATCACCGTGCTGCGGATCGCCAACAGGCTGCGACGATTGGAGCGCAAGCGCCGCCGTCGCGAACGGCGGCGGGCGGCTCGCGCCGGGGGACGGGGGACAGGCGGCAAAGGCGCCGGGCGCAAAGAGACATGCCGCAAGGGCGCAGCGGGCACCGACAAGGCCAAGATGGCGCCCGGCGCGGTCTCGCTGGGGGCGGTCGCGGTCGGCTCGTTCGCTCTGGGTGCAAGCGCCACCGGCGCGGCGGCCTTCGGCGCCGTGGCGGTCAAGCGGCTGGCGGTCAAGCGCGCCTCCGCCGGTAGGGTCGAGATTCGCAAGCTCCGGGTCGAGCGGCTCGAGGTCGACCAGCTTATGATTGCCGGTCAAGAGCGCGGCGCCGCGGCGCCGTCCACTGACCGGAGCTGAGCCCTGGACCTGACATTCAACGAGCGAGAGCTTGCCTTTCGCGACGAGCTGCGCGGCTGGCTGGCCGCCAACCCGCCGGCGTCTGAGCCCGCCGAGGGTAGTGAAGACGCGCACTACGGCTGGCGCCGGGACTGGCAGCGCCGGCTCTACGACGCCGGCTGGGCGGCGCCGGCTTGGCCCAGCGAGTATGGGGGGCGCGGCGCGTCGCTGAGCGAGTCGGCGATCTACTTCGAGGAGCTGGGGCGCGCGCGGGTACCGCTGCCGGCGAACGTCCTCGGGCTGCTGCTGGGCGGGCCGACGCTGATGGTCTGGGGGACAGACGAGCAGAAGCAGCGCTACCTGGAACCGATCCTCTCCGCCGAGGAGATCTGGTGCCAGGGGTTCTCAGAGCCCGAGGCGGGCTCCGATCTGGCCTCGCTGAAGACGCGCGCGGTGAGAGAGCCCAGCCACCCCGACGAATGGGTCGTCAGCGGGCAGAAGGTCTGGACCAGCGGGGCGCAGTACTCGAAGTGGTGCATGCTTGTCGCGCGCACCGACGCCGACTCGCCGAAGCACAAGGGGCTCACCTACTTTCTGATGGACATGGAGCAGGAGGGCGTCCAGGTCCGTCCGCTGCGCCAGATCACCGGCGAGGCCGAGTTCAACGAGCTGTTCATCGACGGGGCGCGGATCCCTGACGCCAACGTCGTCGGCGGGGTCGGCAACGGCTGGAAGGTGGCGCTGACGACGCTGATGAACGAGCGTGCCGGGCTCGGCTTCCTGTTGCAGGTGCGGCTGCGCCAGCTGCTCGACGACACGATCGCCGCCGCCCGCGAGCGCGGGCTGCTGGCCGACTCGCTGTACGCCGACGCGCTCGCCGACCTGCACACTCGCTGCGAGCAGATCCGGCTGCTGGCCTGGAAGGGACTGACCGACGTCGAACGCTACGGGCAGCCGGGGCCGGAGGGGTCGCTCGTCAAGTGGCTTTGGTCGGACACCAACCAGCGCCTGACCGAGCTGGCCGCGGAGATCGTGGGACCCGCCGCCCTGACCGGCGGCACCTCCTGGAGCTACGAGCTGCTGCGCGCGCGCGGCAACACGATCGAGGGCGGCACGACCGAGGTGCTGAAGAACATCGTCGCCGAGCGCGTGCTCGGGCTACCGCGGCTGAAGGCGGTCGCCTAGCCGTGTGTCGGGCCGATTTGGGGGATGGCTGCGCCCCTTCGGGGCTCCGCCACTGGTCGCCCCCGGCACCGCCGGGCGCCTGGAGGCGATGATGGACTTCGGCCTCTCCGAGGACCAGCGCGAGATCCAGCGGACCGCCCGCGAGCTGCTGGCGGCGCGCGCGGGGGCGGGCGGGTTCGGATCGGTGCGCGAGCACGCCGAGGCGCGGCGGCCCGACCGCGCGCTTTGGGATGAGCTGCGCGCGCTCGGCTGGCTTGGCATCGCCCTGCCCGAGAGCTGTGGCGGGCAGGGCCTCGGAGCGGTCGAGCTTGCGATCCTCTGCGAGGAGCTCGGGCGAACGCTTGCGCCGGTGCCGTTCCTGCCGAGCGTGCTGGCCGCGACGCTGATCGCGCACGGGGGCTCGCCCGAGCAGCGCGAGCGGCTGCTGCCCGCGCTCGCCACCGGTGAGCAGGGGGCCGCTTTGGGAGTCGCGCGCGACGGTCGCGCCGAGCTTGTGATCGGCGGCGGCGAGGCCAACGTGGTCGTCTTGCTCGAAGGCGACCGCGATGGCGATGGCGAGGGCCCCGCACGCCGCTTGGGCGCGCGTGTGTTGCGCGCCGAGGAGGCCGACGTCGCGCTCGTGGCCTCGATCGACCCGACCCGCTCGGCGGCCGAGGTCGCCTTTGCCGAGTCGGCGGGCGAGGAGCTGGCCGGCGACGTCGCGGCCGGGCTCGACCGCGCGCTCGTCGCGGTTGCCGCCGAGCTGGTCGGCGTCTGCGACCGGGCGCTTACGATGACCGTCGCCTATGTCAAGGAGCGGCGGCAGTTCGGCGTTCCCGTCGGCTCCTACCAGGCCGTCTCGCACCGCTGCGCGCAGATGCTGCTGGACACAGAGCGGGCGCGCGCGGCGAGCGGCTACGCCGCCTGGGCGGCCGACGCCGCGCCCGAGCAGCTGCCCGCCGCGGCGGCGATGGCCAAGGGCGCCGCCTCGCAGGCCGCCGTCGAGGTCTGCCAGAGCGCGATCCAATGCCACGGCGGAATCGGCTTCACGTGGGAGGCCGACGTGCACTGGTTGTACAAGCGCGCGCTGCTCGATGCCCAGCTGCTGGGCGGCGCCAAGCGCCAGCGGGCGCGGCTGGCGACAATGCTGTAGCTGAGCGATAGCCGACGTTGTACGTGATAACGTACTAACGTATGCCAACGGCACGCGACTGGGACGGCGCCAGCTACGATCGGATCTCCGGGACGATGGAGGCGCTGGGGCTCGAGGTGCTGGAGCGGCTGGCGCTAAGCGGGGAGGAGACCGTGCTCGACGCCGGCTGCGGCTCGGGCCGGATCACGCAGGCGCTGATCGAGCGGCTGCCCGGCGGCCACGCGATCGGGGTGGATCAGTCTGCTTCGATGATCGCGGCGGCCCGCGAGCGCCTCGGGCCGGCAGCGGATCTGCGCGTCGCCGATCTGTGCGAGCTGGAGCTCGACGAGCCGGTCGACGCGGTCCTCTCGACCGCGACGTTTCACTGGGTCGCCGACCACGAGCTGCTGTTTGCGCGCCTGCGCACTGCGCTGCGCCCGGGTGGGCAGATGGCCGCGCAGTGCGGGGGAGAGGGGAACATCGCGATCCTGCGCGGCACGGTCGCTGCGTTGCTCGACCGAGAGCCCTACGCCGAGCACTTCGCCGACTGGCGACCGCCGTGGAACTACGCCGGGCCGGTGCAGACGCGCGCGCGCCTGCTCGCCGCCGGCTTTGGCTCAGCCGAGTGCTGGCTGACCCCGGCCCCACGCGAACCTGAGCATCCGCGTGAGTTCCTGGCGACGATCGTGCTCGGCCCGCACGTGCAGCGGTTGCCGGAGGGACTGCGCGAGCCTTTCATGGATCAGGTGATGGAGCTGCTGGGGGAGCCGGTGGTCGTGGACTACGTGCGGCTGAACGTCGACGCCGTGGCCTGAGCGGGCTTCGCCTGACGGAGCGGTCGTTGCGCGTACGCCGTCGGCGCCGCTAGATTCGATCGACGGTGGACACCGCCGTCGAGAGCCCGGTCGCAGCCGTGCCGCGCGAGCCGCGCGGGCGTTGTGTCGCGCATCTCGACGCCGACGCCTTCTATGTCTCGGTGGAGCTCAACCGCCGTCCGGAGCTGCGCGGCCTGCCGGTGGTCGTCGCCGGCACAGGGCCGCGCGCGGTGGTGACGACGGCCAGCTACGAGGCACGCAAGTTCGGCGTGGGCTCGGCGATGCCCGCCTCGCGCGCGCGCCGCCTGTGCCCGCAGGCCGTGTTCCTCCCGCCCGACTTCACGCACTACCGCGAGGTCTCGCGGCAGATGATGGGGATCGTGCGTGCAAACGTCGAGCGTGTCGAGGTCGTTGGCCTCGACGAGGCATACCTGGATCTGAGCGGCCTGTTCTCGCCGCGCACGGCGATGCGGCGGATAGTCGCGCAGATCCGAGCCGAGACCGGGCTCGTCTGCTCGATCGGGATCGGCCCGAACAAGCTGGTGGCCAAGGTGGCCTCCGACGCCGAGAAGCCGGCTGGATTCTGCGTCCTCACGCGCGAGCAGGCGTGTGAGCGCTTCGCCGCCTCGTCGCCTGGCCTGATCCCGGGGATCGGCCCGAAGACGGCGGCCAAGCTCGATCGGATGGGCCTGCGCACCCTCGGCGAGCTGGCGGACGCGCCGGAGGCGCTGCTGGTCGAGCGCTTCGGTCCCAACCACGGGCGCGACCTGCTGCGCCGCGCGCGCTTCGAGCACGATGGCCAGGTCAGCGAGGAGCGCAAGGTCGTCTCTGAGTCGCGTGAGCGGACCTTCGACTACGACGTGCACGACGCGAGCGCTCTGCGCGAGGCGCTCGCCACGATGGCCGAGGCGCTGTGCGAGAGCCTGAACCGCCATGACCACCACGGGCGCACGATCGGCATCAAGGTACGGTTGAACGACTTCTCGACGGTCACCCGCGCGCGTACCTTGCCAGAGCCGACGTGCGAAGCCGAGACCGTCACCAGTGTGGCCCTGGCGCTGCTGGCGCAGTACGCGCCGACGCGGCCGGTGCGCCTGCTGGGCGTGCGGGTCACTGGCCTCACGCCACGCGGGTCCTCGGTGCGGGCAGCCGCCGAGGAGGGGTCCGATCAGCTGGTGCTGCCGATGTAGAGCCACGGCGGTGCGCGCAAACCTCGGCAACGCGCTGGGGTGGTGGCGGCAGCTGTTCATGGATGCCGGGTAGGCTTGTCTGGACATGCCGCTCGCCACCGCCGGCGACATACAGCTGAGCCATGACCGCGCCGGCGACGGACCGCCGCTGCTCCTCATCATGGGCATGAGCGGCACCAAGCACCACTGGGGGCCACGCGTGCTCGCCGAGCTGCGCCGCGACTTCGAGGTGATCGTCTACGACCACCGCGACGCGGGGGACTCGACGCGCACCGGCGCCCCGTTTACGATCGCCGAGCTGGCCGACGACGCCGCCGGCCTGCTGGGGGCGCTGGGGCTCGAGTCCGCCCACGTGATGGGCATCTCGATGGGAGGCATGGTCGCCCAGGAGCTCGCGCTGGCCCATCCAGAGCGTGTGCGGGCGCTGACGCTCGGCTGTACATATTGTGGCGGCGCGGGCAGCTCGCTGGCAAGCCAGCAGGTGATCGAACGCCTCTCGGCGGCGATGAGCTCGGGCGATCGTCGGCTGGCGATCAGGGCCGGCTGGGAGATCAACGTCTCCGCGTCCTTCGCCGCCGACGAGCAGGAGTGGGAGCGCTTTCTCGCGACGGGGATGAAACACGGGTTGCCGGTTGCGGTGATCATGGAGCAGATGCGGGCGATCGCCGGCCACGACACGAGCGCCCGCCTGCCCGAGCTGCGCGCGCCGACGCTTGTGATCCACGGAACGGCGGACCAGCTGATCCCCGTCCAGAACGGGCGCATGATCGCCGATCTGATCCCCGCTACAAAGCTCGAGATCATGGACGGGATCGGGCACATGTTCTTCCTGGAGCGCCCGGAGCGCACCGCCGAGCTCGTGCGCGAGCACGCGCTGACGCATGTCTAAAGCGCTGGTCGGTCCTCTGGTCTTGGTCTCGTGGGAGCTGGTGAGATTGACGGCCAGGCGGGTGCGGTTACGGCTGGGCGTCCCGCATTGGAGGCCCGACGAGGCGTATCTGGGGAAGCTCGGTCGTTGGTGGCGTCAGCGCTGACGTTTGAAACGGGCGACGGCACGTCGCTGTCGGGCGAGGAGAGCGGGGAGGGGCAGCCGATCGTCCTGCTGCACGGGCTGACCGCTGCCCGCCGCTACGTCGTCATGGGCTCGCGCACGCTCGAGCGCTCCGGGCATCGCGTCGTCGCCTATGACGCCCGCGGCCACGGCCGCTCGGCACCGGCGCCCACCGCCGCGGATTATGGATACCCGCCGTTGGCGAGCGACCTGCTCGCGGTGCTCGACCGGCTCGTGATCGAGCGCGCCACGCTCGTGGGCGCCTCGATGGGTGCGCAGACGGCGCTGCGGGTGGCGATCGAGCGGCCCGAGCGAGTGGCGGCGCTGGTGCTGATCACGCCGACGTTCGACCCGCAGTCCGCTGTCGATGGCGCTTACGCCGGTTGGGATCGGTTGGCCCGCGGTCTGCGCGAGGGTGGGGTGGAGGGCTTCCTCGCCGCCTACGAGCTGGACTCTGTGCCCGAGCGCTGGCGTGAGACTGTCGCAACCGTGTTGCGCCAGCGTCTCGCCGCGCACGAGCACCCGCTCGCGGTCGCCGACGCGCTCGAAGCGGTTCCCCGTTCGCGTCCGTTTGAGGCGTGGTCGGACCTGCGCACGGTCGCCGCGCCGACGCTCGTGGTGGCAAGCCGCGACGAGGCCGACCCCGGTCACCCGCTGGCCGTCGGCGAGCGCTACGCAGAAGAGATCCCGGGAGCGCGACTCAGCGTCGAGGCGCCCGGCGCCTCACCGCTTGCCTGGCAGGGCGGTCGGCTCTCCAAGCTGATCGCCGGGCTCCTCGCCGAGCACGGCGGGCAGTAGCTGCCCACGCGGCTCGTCCTCGAGTGCCCCGGCCAGCAGCGCCGCGTAGCGCCCGTCGAGCTCGACCAGCTGCTCGTGCGTGCCGCGCTCGACCACCTCTCCGCCGCCGATTGCCGATCGACCGGATCGACAATCGGCCAGCACGAGGATCTGGTCGGAGTCGCGGATCGTCGAAAGGCGGTGGGCGATCGCGATCGTCGTGCGTCCTCGCGACAACTCGTCAAGCGCAAGCTGCACCGCGCGCTCGGTCTCGGTGTCAAGCGCGGAGGTCGCCTCGTCGAGGATCAGCACCGGTGGGTTGCGCAGGACCGTGCGGGCGATCGCGATCCGCTGCTTCTCACCGCCGGAGAAGCGGTAGCCACGCTCCCCCACGGGGGTGTCATAACCCTGCGGCAGGCTTGCGATCAGCTCGTGGATCTGCGCCGCGCGCGCAGCGTCTTCGATCTGCGCGTCGCTGGCGTCGGGACATGCAAAGCGCAGATTCTCGCGGATCGAAGCATGAAACAGGTACGTCTCCTGTGAGACGAGGCCCACGGTGGCGGCCAGCGAGGCGAGCGTGACGTCGCGGACGTCGACGCCGTCGATGCTTACGCATCCCCGCTGCGGCTCGTACAGTCGCGCGACCAGATAGGCGAGCGACGTCTTGCCAGAGCCGGTCTCGCCGACCAGCGCCGTGCGGGTGCCGGCGGGTATCTCCGCCGAGATCGAGCGCAGCGTCCAGGGCGCCTCGGGCGCGTAGCGAAACCAGACGTCCTCGAGTCTCACGTCGCCGCGCACGCCTCGCAGCTCGCTGGCCGCCGGGCGCTCGGGGATGTCGACCGGCAGGTCCAGGTACTCGAAGATGCGCCCGAACAGCGCCAGCGAGGTCTGGACTTCAAGCCCCACCGACAGCAGCGACTGGATCGGGAACAGCAGCCGTGTCTGCAGCGTCGTGAAGGCGACCAGCGTGCCGATCGAGATCGCCTCGTGCCCGGTCGAGATCGTGTAGCCGCCGACCCAGTAGACGCAGGCGGGCATGATCGCAAAGGTCATCCGCACCGTCCCCATCCGCCAGCGCCCGGCCATCCGCGCGCGCACCTCCAAGTCGGCGAGCTGCCTGGACTCGGCGCTGAAGCGCTCGGCCAGCTCGCGCGAACGCCCCATCGTCTTGCCGAGCAGCACCCCGGAGACCGACAGCGACTCCTCGATCAGGGTGGACATGTCGGCAAGCCGGCTCTGGCGCACCGCCTGGATACGGCGGCGCTCGTTGCCGACACGGCGGGTGATCCACACGAACACTGGCAGCAGGAACAGCGAGAAGACGGCCAGCAGCCAGCTCATCGCGAACATCGCCACCACCGTCGCCACCACGGTGGTCACGCTCGAGAAGGTCGAGGTGGCCGTGCTGGTGACGACGTTGTCGATGCCGCCAATGTCGTTTGCGATCCGCGACTGGACCTCGCCGGTGCGCGTGCGCGTGAAGAACGCGAGCGACATTCGCTGCAGGTGCGCATAGACGGCCGCGCGCAGATCGTGCATCACACGCTGGCCAACCTGGTTTGAGATCCAGGTCTGCACGACGCCGGTCACGCTCGTGATCACAGACAGCGCGATCATCCCGCCGACCAGCGCCGAGAGCAGGCCGACGTTGTGCTGTGGGATCGCCGTGTCGAGCACGCCGCGCAGCAGGAACGGCGAGATCACTTCGAGCGCGGCGGTGAAGACGATCAGCCCGAGCAGTCCTCCGAGACGGACGCGATAGGGGCCAAACAGCGTCGCGATGCGGCGCAGGGACACCTTTTGCGAGCTCACCGCCCGATTCTAGGTGCGGGATCGTAGGATGGGGAGAATGGACCTGTCCAGTGCTGAGATAAGGGTGCTCGGCTGCCTGCTCGAGAAGCAGCGCACCACGCCCGACCACTACCCGCTGTCGCTGAACTCGTTGCGGCTCGCGTGCAACCAGTCGACCAACCGCGACCCGGTCGTGCAATACGACGAGGCGATCATCCGCGACGCCCTGCATCGTCTCGGTCGCCGCGGCTACGTCCGGCTAGCCGGCGCCGCGCGAGCCGCCAAGTACCGTCATCTGCTCGCCGAAGCGCTGCCGACGTCAAGCGCCGAACAGGCGGTGGTGTGCGTGTTGATGCTGCGCGGCCCGCAGACCCCCGGGGAGCTCAAGCAGCGCTGCGAGCGGATGCACGCGTTCGCCGACCTGTCCGAGGTAAGCGCCACGCTCGAGGCGCTGATCGGCCGCGGCCTGGTGGTGCGCCTGGAGCGTAGGCCCGGGCAGAAGGAGGAGCGCTACGAACAGCTGCTCGGCGAGGACGGAGCGCCTGAACCCCTCGCGCCCGGCGTCTCGGCGCCCTCCGTGCACCGGTCCGAAGCCGTCGCGCCTGCAGCCCCAGCGCCCGTCGCCCACGCGCCGAATGGCTCCGCGGAGGCTGTCGACGATGACCTGCGTGAGCGCGTGGAGCGCCTCGAGCGCGAAGTTGCCGAGCTGCGCGAGGTCCTGCGGTGAGCCAGGCAGCCTTGATCCTCGCCGCGACCCGGTCGAGCTCGGACACGGCGACCGGTGTCGGCATCCCACTGGCGATAGCCGCTGGGCTCGTGTCGTTCCTCTCGCCGTGCGTGCTGCCGCTCGTTCCTGGTTATCTCTCGACCGTGATCGGGGTGGCGCCGGCCGACGTCAAAGACGCCAGTACGCGGCGGGTGCTAGGGCCGAGTCTGCTGTTCATTGCCAGCTTCTCGCTGATCTTCATCCTGCTTGGCCTCACGGCAACGCAGGTCGGCTCGCTGCTCAACGACCACATCGCCACGCTGCGTACGGCCGGCGGCGTGTTGATAATCGCGATGGGCGTGCTGTTCCTGGCGACGCCGTTCGTGGACGCGCTCAACTTCCAGTGGCACTCGCAGTCGCTGATGCGCCTGGCCGGCCGCGGCGGCCCGTTGCTGGCCGGCGCCGCCTTTGCGATCGCGTGGACGCCGTGCACGAGTATCACGCTTGGTGCGATCCTCACGCAGGCGGCGGTGTCTAACTCGGCGGCGCACGGCGCGTTGCTGCTTGCCTTCTACTCGGCCGGTCTGGCGATCCCGTTCCTGCTGGTCGCCGTCGCCTTCGACCGCATGAGCGGCGCTCTGGCGGTCGTCAAGCGGCACTTCCCGTTGATCGTCGGCGTCGGCGGGGCGGTGATGATCGCGCTCGGTGCGCTGATCGTCAGCGGAGAGTTCACCGTTCTGAACTCGGAAGCCCAGAGCCTGCTGCACGGCACCGGCTTGGACGTATCGAGCGTGTAGCTCGGCGACGATGCGGCGACCCGACTCGTGGCGGCGACTGGATTCGGCTCAGGCGGCCGCCTGTCGCTGCGCTGCGTCCGCACGGCTCGTGCGTGCGAGGAAGCGCTCTTCCCACGCTTCCTGGTTGCGCTTGGCGTCGAGCACGAACGGGGAGTAGCCGATCGCCTTGACGATCGCCCGGCTGATCTGATCCCAGGGCGAGGGCAACGGCCGCAGGACGTCGACGAACAGGACCACGCGCGTCTCGTCGGTGTCGTTCCACACCTCGTGGTTGAAGGTGTCGTCGAAGATCAAGCTCTGCCCCTCCTGCCAGTGGCGGAAGTCCTCGCCGACGCGGATGCGGCACTGCTCCGCGTCCTTTGGCACGATCAGGCCGAGGTGGTAGCGCAGCACCCCCTTGTAGGGCCCGCGGTGGTCGAGGATGTGCTTGCGCGGCGAGAGGATCGAGAACATCGCAGTCTTCATCCCCGGCACGCGGCGCATCAGCTCGGCCGTCTTCGGGCACATCTGCACGCCGAGCTTTGCCTCGAAGCCGTAACCGTAGAGGAAGAAGGTCTTCCAGCGGTCGTCGTCCGTGATCTCGATCTGGTCCTTTGAGATGTCCTGGAAGTTGGCAAGCGCCTCGCGGTCGGCCAGCAGGGCGAGCCCCTCCTCGCGGATCGTCTGCCAGTTGGCCTCGATCTCGGCGATCCAGGGAAAGCTGTCGTTCTCGAAGAAGGTTGCGTCGCCGACCAGCGAGCGTTTGCCGATGAAGCGCTCGATTGGGGCAAGGATCCGTTCGCCGAGCGAGATCGTCAGCTCGACGGTGCGCTCCCAGGGTGACTTCTTCTCCATCTCGGCCATCTCCTCGACTCGATCGATCGCTGCCGCGCGCCCCGCGTGTGGTCCTCATGGGCGCCGCCGCCAGGATGTCCCGACGGCGCGCGCGCCGCATCGATGTTGGCAGCCGCCCCGGATCGGAAGGATTCGGACCGGCGAGTGTCCTAGCTTATTGAGCAGCACCCCCGACCCGATGGAGGATTGCCCGTGAGCCAGCCCAGAGCAGTGCGCATGACTCCGCTCGTCCTGATCGCCGCGCTGATCGCGCTGGCGGGATGCGGAGGATCCAAAGAAACCAGCAGCACGGCCTCGACCCCGGAAAGCACCGCGAGCACGACGGCGTCGACGGCGTCGACCGCGACCGGTTCGCAGTCCTCCTCCGCCGCGGGCGGCGCGGTCAGCCTGGCGGCAAACAGCGGAGGCCAGATCGCCTACGACACCAAATCGCTGAGTGCCAAAGCCGGCAACGTGACCGTGGCCTTCACCAACGACGCGCCGCTCTCGCACAACGTGACGATCGAATCGAGCGCCGGCAAGGTCCTCGGCGCGACGCCGACGTTCTCGGGCGGCAGCAAGAAGCTCAGCCTGAGCCTCAAGCCGGGTACCTACAAGTTCTTCTGCTCGGTGCCGGGCCATCGCGCGGCAGGCATGGAAGGAACGCTCGTCGTCAAATAGCGGCCAAGACGGACGGGCCGCCTTCGGCGGCCCGTCTCATCCCGATCTAAAGGTGTCGCGACTGCGCGGGTGTGCTCAGGCTGCCTCGCGGAGCGCCGCGAGCTCGGGCGACTCGGCCAGCTTCTTCAGCGCCCGCTGCTCGAGCTGGGAGGCGCGCTCGGCCGAGAAGCCGAGCCGCTTGCCGATCGCGGTCAGCGTCTGCGGCTCCTCGCGCCCGGTGCCGAAGCGAAGCGTCAGCACGGTGCGCTCTGTGTCGGGCAGCTTGGCGATCGCCGAGTGCACGATCCGCTCGCGCTCGTTCTCCCAGGCGGTGTCCTCCGGCGCCTCGGCATCGGAGGGCAGCAGGTCGCCAAGCGCGGTGTCGCCGTCGTCGCCGACCTGCTGGTCGAGCGAGACCAGGGCAGCCCGCTGGTGGCGGACCTCCTCGACCTGCTCGATCTCCAGCCCTGTCTCGGCGGCCAGCTCCTCGAGCGTCGGCTCGCGTCCAAGGCGCACCGACAGCTCGCGCTCGACGCGCCCGACCTTGCGGGAGCGCTGGGCGACATGGACGGGCAGCCGGATCGTGCGACCGGAGTTCTCCAGCCCGCGCTGGATCGCCTGGCGGATCCACAGGGTGGCGTAGGTCGAGAAGCGGAAGCCCTTGCGCCAGTCGAACTTCTCCGAAGCGCGGATCAACCCGAGCATCCCCTCCTGGACGAGGTCGGCCAAGGGTAGCCCCTGGTTCTGGTAGCGGCGTGCGTTAGAGGCGACCAGGCGTAGATTGGAGTTGATCATCCTTTCCTTCGCGCGCAGGTCGCCGCGCTCGATCTTCTGCGCCAGCTCGATCTCCTGTTCTGGGGTGAGCAGGGGATAGCGGCGCGAGTGCGCGAGCAACTGGTCGACCGACTCGGGAATGAAGACTTCCGAGGCGGGATCGAGGGCGATGGTATTGGTGTTCTTCGTGGGGTCAGACATGGGCGGCTCTTCTCATGAGCGGGCGGTCATCTCGGCCGCGTGGCCAGAAACCGCCGATTCCGAGGGATGAGGCCGGAATTATAGGCGATAATAGTTGCGTTGTCAATCATTTACTTGGGTGGCCGAAAAAAGCGGGTTGAGCCCTGTTCGACGCCCGTCGACGCGGGACCTTCCCGCCTAATGCAAACCCGCGACAGCCGCAAAAGCTCCGCAACCTTGCAAGAGAGTGCTACCCGCTTCGGGCGCGCCTGTATCAGCCGTGTCGGGCGCAGACGACCGTTGCATGAGCAGGCCCTTCTCCGGCTAGGCGCCTGCACGAGCGGCAACGCAGTATATCGGCAGGGACCCGCCGCGGCTGGGCGCCGGCCGCGTAAGCTGCGCGGTTCCATGAGCGCCCAGCGCACATCAGAGGTCTTCGCCCCCGACCTGCTCGCCGGCCAGGTGGCGGTCGTCAGCGGCGGCGGCAGCGGCCTCGGTCGCGAGACCGCGCTCGAGCTGGCGCGTTGCGGCGCTCGGGTGATCGTCTGCGGTCGCCGCGGGGAGCCGTTGAGCGAGACCGCGGCGGCCGATCCGCACGAGCGCGTGAGCACGGCGGTGTGCGACATCCGCGAGCCCGAGCAGGTCGACGCGCTGGTCGACGGCGTCCTTGCCGAGCACGGCCGGATCGATCTGCTCGTCAACAACACCGGCGGCCAGTTCATGGCGCCCGCCGAGTCGATCACCCCCAAGGGCTTCTCGACCGTGATCCGCCTGAACGTCGAGGGCACGTGGCTGATGACCCACGCCGTCGCCACCAAGGCGATGATCCCGTCGGGTCGTGGGGGCAAGGTGTTGAGCGTCACGCTCTCCCCCCACAACGGCATGCCGGGCATGGCGCACTCGGGTGCCGCCAGGGCGGCGGTGGAGAACCTGATGCGCACCCTCTCGATCGAGTGGGCGCGCTACGGCATCCGCCTGCTGGCGCTGGCGGCGGGCCAGTTCGAGACCCAGACGCTCCTGACCAAGTACCCGCAGGCGATCGTGGAACGAATCGCCGAGACCATCCCCCTGGGCAGGATGGGCTCAGAGCGCGAGTGGGCGTGGCTAGTCGCCTACCTGGCAAGTCCTGCAGGCGACTTCTTCTCCGGCACGGTGCTGACGATGGACGGGGCGCGAGACGACTGGCTCGGACCGTGGCCGCCGCCGTCCGCGACCGACGCGCAGGGCGTGCCGCTGGCCGAGGAGCGCCGCGAGCGCTGACGGGCCCCTCGCCGCCCAGGCGGCCTCCGGCGTGCGCGTTAGCCCGCGTCAACACAGCGCCCATCGCACGCAAACGCGCCGGCAGCTACCTTTGGAGCGGCGCCGGTCGCCGTGCGAGTTTGTGCGTGCGTCGCCGGCGAGGACGGCCAAGCACGTATGCCAGCAGAGCCAGACCAGCCAGAGCAGCCCGACGAGCGCGCGCCCGATCGATCGGGCGGCCGACCGATCGATCGCCGCACGCTACTCAAGAGCGGCCTGCTGGCCGGCGGGGCGCTGGCCGGCGGCGGCGCCGCCCTGGCGGCCGACCTGATCGTCAAGGGCGGCGCGCCGAGCGGCGCCCGCGCCGCGGCGGCGCACCGACACAAGCACGGACCGGGTGGGGGAGCGGGCGCCGACGAAGGCCAGGTCGGCTCACGCGCCGGGGTGGGCTCGGGCCGGCGACGTCGCCCGCCGAACATCCTCGTCGTGATGGTCGACCAGCTGCGCACGCCGATGTGGTTCTCAGCCGGCGTCGGGGCAGTCGCGGCGATGCCGAACCTCGAGCGCCTGCGCCGCGAGGGGGTCTCGTTTGCCTCGCACTACACCGCGGCCAACGACTGCACGCCGGCGCGCTCGACCCTCCTGACCGGGCTCTACACCCACCAGACCGGCTGCATGATCACCGGCGGCTCGACGCTTGACCCTGGCTTTCCCACCTACGGCACGCTGCTGCGCGAGCTGGGCTATCGCACCGACTGGTACGGCAAGTGGCACCTGACCAAAGGCGACAACCTGTGGGACTCCTACGAAGACGCGGGCGCGCTCGAGCCCTACGGCTTTGCCGGCGGCACTTATCCCTCGCCCGACGGGGCGCCCGGGCAGGGATGGCGGGTTGACCCGCACATCGTCTCGCAGTTCGAAAGCTGGTTTGCAAAGGTGGGGACGGGCGGGAAAGAAAAGCCTTGGTGCACGACCGTCTCGCTGGTGAACCCGCACGACATCGCCTGGTGGTACCGCTGGAGCGAGCGCTTTGCCCAGGAGGCCGACGTGCCCTCGATGGTCGCCGCTCTGCCGCCCAACTTCGAGACGCCAGAACAGATGCTCGCGCGCGGCAAGCCGCGCCTGCAGCGCTCGCTGCAGGACACCGCCCAGCAGTCCTTCGGCTCGGTCCCTTACGACGGTCCGGAACTGCACGCCAGGTGGCTGCCGTTCATGGACCTGTACCTGAAGCTGCTCGGCGAGGTCGACGCGCACATCGGCGCGGTGCTGGGCACGCTCGCAAGCCGCCCCGACGTCGCCGCCGAGACGGTGATCGTGTTCACCTCAGACCACGGCGAGTACGGAGCCTCGCACGGCATGCGCGGCAAGGGCGCAAGCGCCTACGAGGAGGCGATCCGGGTGCCGCTGGTAGTGTGCGACCTGCGCTCCGGCGCCGGATCGCTGACCGGATCGGGCGGCCAGGAACGCAGCGGGCTGACCTCGAGCGTCGACGTGGTCGGGCTGCTGCTCGACGTCGCCACCGGCGACCCGGCCTGGCGCAACGAGAGCCACTACTCGCACCTGGCTGCGCGCCATCCGATCGCGCCGATGCTCGCCGATCCGAGTGCCCCCGGGCGCGACTACGTGCTGCACGCCACCGACGAGACGGTCACCGAGTTCGCGATCGAACCGTACGCCGCCGACGCGCCGCTGCACGTGGTCGCGCTGCGCACGCCGACCGCCAAGTACGCCACCTACTCCGACTTTGTCCCCGGCAGCCTGAGAGCGATCCCGCAGGGACGCGAAGTCGAGCTGTACGACTACTCCACGTCCGCCGGGCGGATGGAGCTCGAAAACCTCGCCGGCAACAGCCCCAAGGAGGCAGCGTTGGCCGCCAAGCTGGGCCGCGCCGTGCGCGAAGAGCTGCGCGAGCCGCTGCCGCGGCGCCTGTACCGCGCGCACAAGCGCGGTATCGCCGACTATTTCAAGACCGCGACCAAGGCGGCGGTCAAGGCGACCGAACGGCGCCGCGAACGCGCCGAACGCGAAGCGCAGGGCGGCTTCCAGGAAGGCCCGTTCGGCGAAGCGGGGGTGACCAACGGCGCGGCCCCGGCAACGGCGGTGCCCTCCGCCAACCGCCCTACGCCGAGCGTTCGGCGGCGCGCAGGCCGAGCAGGGTCCAGGCGGCGAACAGAATGAGCAGCCCGAGTGCGCAGCCGAACGCCAGCAGCGTGTGTTGCTGCGCGCCGGCGATCAGCCCGCGCCCGGCCTGCAGGAACGCGGTCGCCGGGTTCACGCTCGCCACGGCATGGATCCACCCCTTCAACAGGCTCAGCGGCACGTAGACGGGTGCGAGGAACAGCAGCAGGAACACCGGCGTCTGCATCAGCGGCCCGGCCTGGATCGATCGGAAGCGCAGCGCGACCCCGGCGGCCCAGCCGTAGCCGACCAGCACCAGCAGCGTCGCCATCGCGTAGAGCCCGAACAGGTCGACGCCGTCGCCGCCGACCCGCATCCCGGCGATCAGCGCCACGACGGTGACGACCGAGATCGTGATCGCCGCGCGCGAGAGCGCGACCAGCGCGTAGCCGAGCACGACGCCGACGCGGTTGCCGGCGGCCAGCATCAGTCGGCGCGCGAAGCCGCTTTCGAAGTCGAACGCGAGCGTGAAGCCGGTGAACAGCCCGGCGAACATCGAGGCCTGCAACAGCACGAAGACGAACTGAAAGGCGGTGTAGCCGGAGGGAAACTTGAACCCCGGCACCTCGCCGAGCGCCGAGAGCCCTCCCGCGAAGCTCGCAAAGAAGACGAGCGGGAACACGATCGAGGGAATGAACAGGTCGGGACGGCGGGTATATGTGTGCAGCCCGCGCCAGAGGATCGCTCGCGCCACAGCCCAAACGTTGCCGCCGGGATCGAGGCTCTCGCTCACGTCCGCTGCAACCTCGTGCGCATCGCGCTGACCGCCAGCGCCAGTCCCAGCACGAGCAGTCCGGTGGCCACTGCAAAGCCGCGCCACAACGCCGTCGCGTCCCAGCCGACCACGTAGAGGCTGCGAAAGCCCTCGATCAGATAGGAGATCGGGTTCCAGGTGGCGATCGTGTGAAACCAGCCGGTCCGCAGCAGATTGCGCGGCAGGTTGCTCGAGGAAAGGAAGATGAAGACGAAGAACAGCGGAAACATCCCCTGCACGGCCTCGCCCGAGCCGGTCCGCAGCGCGGCAAAGCAGCCGACCGCGCCAAACGCCGTCGCCGCCAGCGCCCCCAGTGCGATCAGCACGAGCGCTCCGCCGAAGCCGGCGGCGATGTGCGCGCCGAGGACCAGCCCGATCGCGATGTAGGCCGTGGACTGGATCGCCCCGAGCGCGCCAACGCCGAGCAGGATCCCGGCAAGCAGCGAGACCCGGTGCATCGGCGTCAGCGCGAGTCGGTGAAAGAAGCCGCTCTCGATGTCCTCGGCGAGGTTGGTGCCCGTGTTGATCAGCGAGAACATCCCACCCTGGATGAAGGCGACGGCGATTGCGAAGGTGATGTAGGAGTCGTTGGGAAAGCCGGGCAGGTGGGTGGCAGCACGCAGCCCACTCGCGTTGACGACCAGCAGCATCGCGGGAAAGAAGATCACCGGAAACATCTGAAACGGCTGGCGCAGGGTCTTCAACATCGCCCGGCGCGCCAACGTCACCACCTGCGCCGAAAGCGCCGAGCGGTGCGCCGGCGTCGCAGTCGTCGCCGGCGGGCGCGATCCGTGCGGAGCGAAACCGCGCGAGGCTGGGTCGCGGCGCGGCTCCGCGGCGCTCGATGACCTCGACGGAGCGCTCACCCAGCGACCGGTTCGCTCGGCTCACCCTGCTCGGCCGCGTCGCGCTGCTCGGCCGCGTCGCGTTGCTCGTCGTCCTGGGCTCCGCCCTCCAGCGAACGGCCGGTCTTTGCCAGAAAGACGTCGTCGAGCGTGGGAGCGTGCAAGCGCAGGTCGGCGACCGCGATCCCCTCGCTGTCGAGCGCTCGGATCACCTCGGCCAGGTCTCCGGAGCCCTCGGTCAGCTGCACCGCCACGCCGCCCGCCGACGCCGCCGCGTCCTCGCCAAAGCTGTGAAGGACTCCCGCCAGCCGCTCGCGCTCGCCGGGGTCGCGCGGAATCGCCTCGACGGTCTGGCGGCCGATCTGCGCCTTGAGCTCGCTTGGCGTGCCCTCGGCGACGATCCGGCCTTGGTCGATGATCCCGACGCGGTCGGCGAGCACGTCGGCCTCCTCGAGGTACTGCGTGGTCAGGAACACGGTCACGCCCTCCTCCGCGAGCCGGCGGACCTCGTCCCACAGCGCCGCCCTGCTCTGGGGATCCAATCCCGTCGTCGGCTCGTCAAGAAACAGCAGCCGTGGCCTGTGAAGCAGCGCAAGCGCCAGGTCCAGGCGGCGCTTCATGCCGCCCGAGTAGCCGCCCACCTTGCGGTCGGCCGCTTCGCTGAGGCCGACGCGGGTCAGCAGCTCCTCTCCGCGCGGGCCGCGCTCGGCCTTGGGCACGCCGTGCAGCGAGCCCTGCAGGCTCATGTGCTCGCGCCCGGTCAGGAACGGGTCGAGCGCCGACTCCTGCAGCGAGGCGCCGATCGCGCGGCGCACGTCGGCCCCGTTGCGAACGACGTCCAGGCCGGCGACGCGCGCGCTGCCAGACGTCGGCGGCAACAGCGTCGTCAGCACCAGCACCGTGGTCGACTTGCCGGCGCCGTTGGGGCCGAGGAAACCGTAGATCTCGCCGGGCGCCACCTGCAGATCGATCCCGTCGACCGCGCGCACGTCGCCCTTGAAGACCTTGACCAGGCCCTCGACCTCGATCCCGTTGTGGCCGTCTGGCATCGCTCCGAGGTTATAGCGGGACGCGCGGAGGTCGCCCGCGCCCAAGCGGTCGGGCAGAACGGTCTCAGAGGCTCAGAGGCGCTGCTGGAGCAGGGCGTCGTCGGCGCCGCCGATGATCCGCAGGTGCTCATCGACACCCGCGATGCTGAGCAGGCGCTGGACCTGGTCAGAGCCCCTGGTCAGCGCGAACTCGCACCCCTGCTCGCGGGCGTGCTCGTGAGCGGCGAGGATCACCCGCAGCCCGGCCGAGTCGACGAACTGCAAGCCGTGCATGTCGAGCACCACGATCCTGCGCTCGTCGACCAGGGACCGCTCCAGCTGCTCCTGCAGACGCGGAGCGCTCAGCAGGTCAAGCTCGCCGTGCAGCTCCAGCACGACGCGGTCCGGCGCGGTGCGAGCCTCGATGCGAAGGTGCTCCTCGCTCCCCACGTGCACGATTTTAGCGCCGTCGCGCCGGCGAGGTGTGATCCAGGCGCAACCCGAGCAAAGCCAGGTCGTCGCGCATGTGACCGCCGGCGTGCTCGACTGCGGCCCGCTCGAGGCGCTCGAGCAGCGCCTCGAGCGTCAGCGACGGGGCGGCTCGACACAGCTCGATCAGCCCGTCCTCGCCGAGCTGGACGCCGTCGCGACGAGCCTCGGTCACCCCATCGGTGTACATGAGCAGCGTCTCCCCATGCCCAAGCTCGCCCTCGGATTCGTGGAAAGTGACTGGGTCAAGCGCCCCGAGCAGCGTCCCTGCCTCGCCGATGGGCCGTGCGTGCCCGTCGCGGTCGATCAGCAGCGGCGCGGGGTGTCCGCCGAGCGTCACGCCCAGCTTGCCGCGGTCCCCGTCGGGCTCGAAGCGCACCAGGCAGACGGTGCAGAGGTCGCTGCCGTCCGGCTGCTCGCGCAGCGCCCGGTGGAGCATCTCGAGCATCCCGCTGGGAGACAGTCCGCTCATCGCCCCCGCGCGCAGCGTGTGGCGGGCCAGGGCGGTCGTCGCGGCGGCGTGTGGCCCCTTGCCGCAGACGTCGCCGATCAGGAGCATCCAGGCGTCCTTGCCGTAGCGGAACAGGTCATAGAAGTCGCCGCCGACCTCGTTGAGCTCGCCGGCGGCCCGGTAGCGGGCGCGCACCTGCGCTCCGTGCAGCGGCGGCAGCGAGGCCGGCAGCAGCGCCCGCTGCAAAGTGTCCGCGATGCGGCTGCGCTCGGTGTACAGGCGCGCGTTCTCGACCGCAGTCCCAGATCGGCGCGCGAGTCGCTCGGCAAGCGGCAGGTCCTCGGGCGAGAGGCGGCGGCTGCCCTCCGAGGAGACGAGCGTGATCGCGCCGGTAATCCTGTCGGCGCCGATCATCGGCACGATGATCACAGCGGTCGCGCGGACCGCACTGAGCAGCCGCAGGTGCTCGCTGTCGCGCGCGTACTCGGCCAGCTCGTCGGGCCTGACGTCGGTGTGGATGCGCGCTTCGCCGGTCCTGATCACCTCCGGCACGCCGGTCGGCTCGTCGGGCGCGGCCTGGTAGTCGCGGTTGAGCCGCTCGGCCAAAGCCACCATGCTCGGATCGCTGTGGTGCGTTGCCACCCGCACGATCTGCCCGCGTTCGTCGAGCACGTCGACCGCGCACCAGTCCGCGATCGTCGGTACCGCCAGTCGTGCCACGCGGCGCAGCGTCTCGTTGTAGTCAAGCGAGGATGCCAGCACGCGACTTGCCTCTGACATGAAGCTTTCGGCCAGCTGCACGCGCTTGACCTCGGTGATGTTCTCGAGGACGTTGACGACGTAGAGCAGCTCGCCGCTGTCGGGGTCGAGCACGGGGGAGGAGCGCACGACGATCCAGCGCTCCTCGCCGGTCGCGCGGACGATGTTGCGGACCAGCAGCGGCTCCGCCGTCTCGCCGGCGAACAGTCGCCGCCCTGGCATCGCGTCGAGTGCGAGCTCGTTGCCGTGCTCGTCATAGACCGCGAACCGCGGCATGATCGCGCCCGGAGAGGCGTCGATCAGGTCTGCGGGCTCGCGAACCTTCAGCAGGTCGGCGGCGGCCTGGTTGGCGAACACCGTGTTCCCCGCTCGGTCAACGACGGTGATCGCCTCGGCGAGGTTGACGAGCACCGCCTGCAGCCGTCGCTCGGCGCGCTGCAGGTCGGAGAACAGGCGGGCGTTGTCGATCGCAAGCGCCGCCCGGCGAGCCAGCTCGCAGGTGAGCGTCAGGTCGTGCCTGGCGTAGCCGCGGACTTCGCCCAGCCGCAGCACCGACACCGCGCCGAGCGTGCGCCCGCGCGCGAGCAGTGGCGCCACGATCGCCGAGCGGTAGCCGTGCTCGATCATGAAACGGGCGTGCACCGATCCCTGCGCAAAGGAGGTCAGCTGGGCGCGATCGAGCTGCTCGAGCAGCACCGGCTCGCCGCTGCGAAGAACCTTGGCGACGGGGTGCGGTCCATCGGGGTCGAGCGGGTACTCGGTGCGCAGCCGCTCGAGTTCGGTGGCGAGCCGCGGCTCTGAGCAGGAGACCGCGACGTCGCGGATCGAGCCGTCCTCGTCGAGCAGGTCGATCACGCACAGATCGGCCAGTCGCGGGACGGTCAGCTGCGCCACCTGGCCCATCGTCGTTGCAACGACGATGGGCCAGGTGGCGCAG
>DATASE010000025.1:0-17795 GCA_036269375.1 Solirubrobacteraceae bacterium | reverse complement strand
CCAAGCGCGATCGCCGCGCAGGCAGAGTTCGCTCTAGCGGAGTTCGCTGCGGACTTGCCTTGTGGCGATGAACGTCGCGAGCGCCACGCCTCCGACAGGCGCCGATAACCTCCCCGCACATGACAGATGAGGACTTCAGCGCCGACGTAGCGGTGATCGGGCTCGGCCGCGTCGGGCTGCCGCTGGCGCTTTCGTTCGCCGACCGCGGCCTGCGCACGATCGGGATCGACAACGACGCGGCAAGGCTGGCATCGCTGCGCGCCGGGGCGATGCCATTCGCCGAGCCCGGCGCACAGGAGCTGCTCGAGCGGGTCGGCAACGGCTTGGTGCTATCCGAGCGCGTGGTCGACGCGGCGGCGGCGCGACAGATCGTGATCACGCTGGGGACGCCCTCCTTCTCGCACATCGAGATCGACATGCGCGACATCCGCTCGGCGCTCGACGACCTGCTCGGCGCGCTGCGCCCCGGGCACGCGCTGACGTTGCGCTCGACGGTGGCGCCGGGCACGACCGACTTCGTCGCCGGCTACCTGGCCAAGCACCGCGGTCTGCGCATCGGCGAGGAGCTGTTCGTCGCGCACGCCCCCGAGCGGATCGCGGCAGGCCGCTTCCTAGCCGAGATCGACGCACTGCCGTGCATCGTCGGTGGCGTCGGCGAGCGCTCAGGCGAGGTCGTCGGCGAGCTATTCGAAGCGTTCGCGGCGCCAATCGTGCAGACAACCCCTGTGCAGGCGGAGCTCGCGAAGATCTGGGCGAACATCCTGCGCTACACCCATTTCGCGCTGCCAAACCTGCTGATGATGGACTGCGAGCGCCACGGCGCCAACGTGTTCGAGGTGATCGACCTGGTCAATCGCGACTACCCGCGGGGGGGTTTGGAGCAGCCGGGCCTGACCGACGGGACGTGTCTGCGCAAGGACTTCGCCTTCTCCGAGGAGCGCTCCAACGCACCGGGGATGCTGCTGGCGGTCTCGCGCGTGAACGAGTCGGTGCCGCTGTTCCTCATCGAAGGCGCCAAGCGGCGGCTGGGCTCGCTGTCCGGGCGCAAGGTCGCGGTGCTCGGCCTGGCCTTCAAGGCCGACACCGACGACGAGCGCGACTCGCTAGCGCACAAGCTGATCCGCATGCTCGAGCGCGAGCTGGCCGACGTGGTCGCGCACGACCCGCACGTGGCAAGCCCGACCGCGCCGCTGGCACAGGCGCTGGAAGGGGCCGAAGCGGTGTTCGTCGCCGCCAACCACGCCGACTTCTGCACGCCGGAGGTGCTGGCCGCAATTGCGCAGACGGCGCACCGCGACTGCCTGGTGGTCGACCCCTGGGACTGTTGGGGCGCCGCGCAGGTGTTCGCATACGCGAGCGAGCTGGCCGCGCTGGCGGCGACACGCGCGTGAGCGCGCTCCGCGAACACCCCGTCGGCGTTCGCGGCGCAGCATGCCAGGCGTGCCAGGGCGAGCGCTCGTGAGCCGCGTCCTTGTCACCGGCGGCGCTGGGACGATCGGCGCCGCTGTCGTGCGACGGCTGTTGAGCGACCCCCGCTACGACGTGCGCGTGTCCGATCAGCGCCCCGCGCCACAGTGGATGCGCGAGGCGTGCGAGGTGCACACCGGCGACCTGCGCGACTACGAGCAGGCGCAAACGGCGATGCAGGGATGTCCGCTGGTCATCCACCTCGCCGCGATCGTCGGCGGGATCGCCAACTTCCACAAGCTGCCACACACCCTCACCGAGGTCAACAACGGCCTCTACAACGCGATCTTCCGCGCGGCGCTCGAGCGGGAGATCGAGCGCTTCACCTATGTGTCCTCTTCGATGGTGTTCGAGCGCGCCACCGAGTACCCAACCACCGAGGCTCATCTCCCCGACTGCCCAACGCCGCGCTCGGCCTACGGCTTCTCCAAGCTGACCGGCGAGGTCTACTGCCGCGCCGCGCACGCCGAGCACGGCCTGGCGTTCACGATCTGCCGCCCCTTCAACGCCTACGGCCCCGGCGAGCTGCCCGACGCCGAGCCCGGGATCGCGCACATGGTCCCCGACCTGATCCGCAAGGTCCTTGCCGACCAGCGGCCGCTGCAGATCTTCGGCAGCGGCGAGCAGACGCGCACGCTCACCCACATCGACGACGTCGCCGACGGCATCGTCTGCGCGATGTCCTCCCCGGCGGGTGAGAACGAGGACTTCAACGTCTCCGCCTCGCGCGAGCTGAGCGTCGCCGAGACCGCGGCGATCGTCTGGCAGGCCTGCGGCAAGGACCCGGACGACTTCGAGTTGGAGCACCTGCCGAGCTTCGAGGTCGACGTGCAGCGCCGCTGGCCTTCGGTGCAAAAGGCCAAGGCAATGCTCGGCTGGGAGGCCAGGATCGACGTCGAGCATGGGATCGCCGCGACCGTCGAGTGGCTGCGGCGCCAGGCGCCGGTGGCCTAGCGCCAGCGCTCGAGCAGGTCCTCCTCGCCGACCTCGCGCACCACGCGCGCCGGCACCCCCATCGCCACGCCGCGCGCCGGCACGTCGCGGGTGACAACCGCGCCGGCGGCGACGAACGCCTCCTCGCCGATCTCGACGCCCGGTGTGAGCACGACGCCGCCGCCGACGCGACAGGCGCGCCGCAGCGTCGCCCCGCGCAGGGCGTACTCAACGCCGTGGCGGGCCATCGTGTCGTCGTTGGTGGTGCAGGCGCCCGGTCCGACGAAGACGTCGTCCTCGACGACCGTGAACGCGGTCAAGTACACGTTGGTCTGCACTTTCACCCGCTCGCCGACCAGAACGTCGTTATCCACCGCGCTGCCGCGCCCGATCAGCGAGCGAGCGCCGATCCGCGAGCGCTCGCGCACGTGGCACTGGTCGCCGAGGATGACCTCCTCGCCGACGGTCGAGCCGGCGAACACGACCGCCCCCGCGCAGATCGTCACGCGCGCACCGATCGTCAGGTCGCCGACCTCGCCGGCGGCCGAGGAGCCGCGCGCGAGTCGCGGCCGCTTGCCGAGCACGGCGCCGTCCTCGATCACACAACCCTCGCCGATCGTCGTGCCCGCGTGCACGACGACGTTTGCACCGAACGCCACGTCGCAACCGATCCGCACCCCCTCGCCCAGGAGCAGCCCCGGTGCGCGGCCGTCTGGGATCAGCACCGTGGTCCTTCGACACGGCGGCCAGACCGGGGACCCCGCAGGGGTCCCTCATCCCGACCCGACCCGCGCGCGCTCACAGCCGTACCACGCTCTGCACCCCGCTGTCCCGAGTGACACCGCGCAGGTCCACGACCAGCCGCGCCCGGCGGGCAATCTCGTCGTGATCGACACCGGGATGGGCGGTGACGATCAGAGCCAGGTCGGCGGCGGCGAGCGCCTGCTCGACGCTCACGCTCTGCATCGCAAGCTCGGGCAGCGCCGGCACGTGCGGGTCGTGGTAGCAAAGCTCGCCGCCCAGCTCGGCGAGCAGCTCGAGGATCTTCAGCGCCGGGGACTCACGCGTGTCGCCCACCCCCGGCTTGTAGCTGACACCGAACACCGCGATCCGCGCCCCCTTCACGGCCAGCCCGGCGTCGTTGAGGGTGCGCTGCACCTTGCCCACGCAGTGGTAGGGCATCTGCTGGTTGATCTTGCCCGACAGCTCGACGAACTCGGTCGGCATGTCGAACTCGCGCGCGCGCCAGCTCAGATAGAAGGGATCGACCGGCAGGCAGTGCCCGCCCATTCCCGGCCCCGGCGCAAAGCTCATGAACCCATAGGGCTTGGTGGCGGCCGCGTCGAGCACCTCCCAGATGTCGATGCCCATCCGGTCGGTCAGCATCGCCAGCTCGTTGACGAGCGCGATGTTCACCGAGCGAAAGATGTTCTCGAGCAGCTTGGTCAGCTCGGCGGCCTCCGGCGAGGACACGCGGACGATCTCCTCGCAGACGATCTCGTAAAGAGCCTGTGCGCGATCCGCGCAGGCCTCGGTGAGCCCACCGAGCACCTTCGGCGTGTTGTGCAGCGTGAAGTCCTCGCGCCCTGGGTCCACGCGCTCGGGCGAGAAGGCGAGGTGGAAGTCGCGCCCGGCGGCCAGCCCCGACTCCTCCAGCAGCGGCGCCACCCGCTCGCGGGTGGTGCCGGGATAGGTGGTCGACTCGAGCACCACCAGCTGCCCGGCGCGCAGCACGCGCGCCAGCGCGCGCGAGCTGTCGAGCAGCGCCCCCAACTCGGGCTCGCGGTTTGGCGTCAGCGGCGTCGGGACGCAGATCAGCACAGCCTCTGCGCGCGCCAGCTCGTCGTAGCCGCTGGTCGCCGAGATCCGCCCGGCGAGTGCGCGCAGCCGCTCGGAGGCGACGTCCTCGATGTAGGACTCGCCGTCGCGCAGGCACTGGAGCTTACGCGTGTCGAGGTCGACCGCGACCACCTCGCAGCCCTCCTCGGCAAACGCCACCGCCAATGGCAGCCCGACGTAGCCGAGTCCGATGATTCCGACCGTCGTCATCTGGGGTGAGACTTTACGCGGGCGGTGCGACGGCTCTCGGCGCGTCCGTGTGCGAGCTGCCAAGCGCGGCCAGCTCGGCGTCGACCATCCGCGCCACCAGCTGCTCGAAGCTCAGCGTTGGCTGCCAGCCGAGCCGCTCGCGCGCCTTGCGCGGGTCGCCGATGCTCGGCGTGGGCTCGGGCGGCCGACGCAGCGCCGGGTCGATCCGGATGTGGTCCTCGGCGCGCAGCCCGACGTGCGTAAACGCGGTCTGCGCGAGCTCGAGCACGGTGCGCCCGACGCCGCTTGCGAGCAAGTAGTCCTCGGGCTCGTCCTGCTGGAGCATCAGCCAAGCTCCGCGCACGGCGTCGCCGGCAAACGACCAGTCGCGCACCGCCTCAAGCGAGCCAACCCCGACCTGCTCGGCGAGCCCCGCCTTGATCTGAGCCGCCGCGCACGCCAGCGAGCGCGTGACAAACTGCCGCGGCCGGCGCTCGGACTCGTGGTTGAAAAGGATCCCCGAGCAGGCCCACAGCGAGCAGTGCTCGCGCATCGTCCCCACCAGCTGGTGGGCGGCGAGCTTGGCGATCGCATAGGGATTGGTCGGCCGGCACGGCGTGCGCTCGCTCTGCGGGCACTCGGGCGCAGCGCCGAAGATCGCCCCGGAGGCGGCGACGAAGACCCGCGTCTGTGGCGAGCTGTCGCGGACGGCCTGCAGCAATGCGGCGGTCGAGCCGAGGATCGCCTCCATGCACTCGGCGGGCCGCTCCCACGAGTCGGGCACGAACGAGGGCGAGCCCAGGTGATAGAGCTCGTGCGGTCGCCCCCGCTCGACGGCCGCGACCAGCCCGGCGCGGTCGAGCAGGTCGCAATCGAGCACCTCGATTCGCTCGCGCAGGTGCTCGGAGCAGCCGAGCTCGCGCCGCTCGCCGCCGCGCGCCAGGCCGGTAACGGCGTACCCCTTCTCCAGCAGCAGCTCGGCCAGGAACGAGCCGTCCTGCCCGGTGATCCCGGTGATCAAGGCGCGCCGGGTCGCGCCCGGCTCAGCCGTCATACACCGCTCGCAGTCGCGTCGCGATCATCTCCGGGGAGCATGCCATGCGAACGCGCTCCCGCGCCCGCGCCCCGGCCGAGCCGTCGCCCCACAGCCGCCCGATCGCCGCTGCCAGCGCAGCGCAGTCTTCCGGCGGCACGAGCCCTTCCTCGCCGACCAGATCCGGAAGCGCGCCGACGCTCGTGGCGATAACCGGCAGCCCGGCGGCCATCGCCTCCGCCGCGGCCAGGCCGAACGTCTCGGCCGAGCGCGAGGGAACGATCGCAATTGCGGCGCCGGCGCGCAGGCGGGCAAGCTCGGCCTCGTCGACGCGCCCGAGGAAGCGGACCGGAGCAGGTGTGCCGCGCTCGCCGCCCTGCGCCTCAAGCGATCGGGCACGCGAACGCAGCGCGCCAGCCTGTGGACCGTCGCCCGCCACCACCAGCGGCACCCCGGCCGCCGCGCACGCGTCGATCGCGAGGTCGACTCCCTTCTCCGGCGAGAGCCGCGAGACGACCAGCGCGTAGCCGCCCTCGCTGCAGAGCGCCGCCGGCTGCGCGAGCGCCACCGGCGGCGCCAGCACATGGACGCGGTCGAAGGCAAGCGGCGCTCCCAGCTCGCGCAGCCGCTCGCGAGCAAACAAGCTGGGCACGATCACGGCGTCTGCCAGCTCGCCGATCCGCCGCTGCCACAGCGCCAGCGAGGCCGCATAGGCAACTGCCTCGGCGCGCCCGCCGCGGCAGTTGTGCAACACCCCCGGGAGCGTGTTGCGCCCGTGGCAGCGCAGGCACTCGGCGCCGTCGGTGAAGCAGACGCCGGTAGCACAAACCAGCCGGTACTGGTGCAGGTGAAGAACCACGCGCGCGCCCTCGCGCCGGGCGGCGGCCAGCGCGCGCCAGCCGAGCAGCGGCTGCAGGTTATGGGCGTGCAGCACGCGCGCCCGGGTCAGCCGCACGGCTTCGGCAACCTCCCGCGGGGCAAGCCCGCCGGCCAGCAGCCCCGCCGCCGCTCGGCCGCGGCCGAGCCCTGTCGATTCGCGCGTGAGCATCTGCGCCGGCTCGCCGAGCCGCTCGCGCACCAGCTCCAGCAGCCGCTCGACCGCGCGCTCCTCGCCGCCGGTGGTGCGATAGCGGTTGTGCACGAACAGGACCATCCGGGCCCCAAACCTAGACTGTTGCCGGCATGGCAACGGATCTCGACGCAAAGAGCACGACGCCCGCGGCCTCGATCGTGGTGCCCACGCGCGAGCGCCTCGACTACCTGGAGGTGGCGCTGGCCTCGATCGCCCCACAGGCCGCGTCTGCGGCCGCCGAGCTCCTCGTCGTCGACGACGCCGGCGCCTCGCCGCGAGCGCGCGAGCTGTGCGAGCGGTTCGGGGCGCGCTACCTGCCGCACGCCTGCCCGCTCGGCCTCAACCACGCGCGCAACACCGCGGTCGCGGCCACCCACGGCGAGCTGGTGGTGTTCGTGGACGACGACGTCGAGGTGAGCCCCGGCTGGCTCGCCGCCCTGCTCGCGGCGGCGCGCGAGCATCCCGAGGTGGAGGTCTTCACCGGACCGGTGCGACCGCGCCTGGAAGGCTCGCCCCCACACACGTGCGGGACCGAGCCGCCGCCGATCACCGCGCTCGACCTCGGCGAGCAGAACGCTCTCACCGCATTTGCCTGGGGCGCCAACATGGCGATCCGCCGCGCCGCGCTGCAGCGGGTCGGACCGTTCGAGCCGGCGCTGGTCAACGGCGGCGACGAGCAGGAGTGGCAGGAACGCATGGGGGCCGGCCAGCCGACGCAGGCGCTGTACGTCGCCGCGGCCGCGCTCGAACACCGCCGCGACGCCGCCGACTCCCGCCTGGTGGCACTCTGCCGGGCCGCGTACGTGCGCGGGCGGGCGGCAAGGCGGTTCGACACGTGGCGTGGCCGCCGACCACGCCGCTGGCGCGAGCTGTGGACGCTGCTCGCGTGCTGCGGCCACGTCGTGCGCCGGCGCTGCCCCGCGGGACTGACGATGGTGGCGCACAGCGCCGGCCGCCTGCGTGAGGCGTTTGCCGGAGTCCGCCTTGCAAAGGACACCGCAAGGATGACTGCGCAGGAGACCTCGCCGAACGGAAGCGCACCGGCGGCCGAGGACTTCCTCTCCGGCGAGAGCGGCACCGTCGGCGGCCTGGACGAGCTGCGCCGCGCCGCGCTCGACGCGCGCGACGACGCGCTGCAGGCGGCCCGTGCGCGAGCGCTGCGCCTGGATCGAGCCGCGCGGCGCGCGCCGGCGAGGCGCCGCGTGCTCGCCCTGTGCGTCGAGCGGCCGCAGAACGTGCGCCTGGCGGACGCGATCGCCGCCGAGCTGGCGCGCTCGCGGCACAGCGTCGAGCTGCGCAGGAGCCAGCCCGGCACGGCGGGAAAGTTCGAGAACCTCAACCGTCTACTGGCGCAGGAGCGACTGGACGAGATCGACTGGCTGCTGGTGCTCGATGACGACATCGCCCTGCCGCACGCCTTCCTCGACCGCTTCCTGTTTCTCGCCGAGCGCTTCGCACTCGACCTCGTCCAGCCGTCGCACCGTGCGCGCTCGCACGCCGCCTGGCGCGTCACCCGCCGCCGGGGCGGCGCCGTCGTGCGGGAGACGCGTTTCGTGGAGATCGGGCCGGTGACCGCGTTTGCCAGCCGCACCTTCCCGACCCTGCTCCCCTTCCCGCCGCTGCGGATGGGTTGGGGCCTGGATCTGCACTGGGCAGCGCTGGCAGCCGAGTGCGGCTGGCGCTGCGGCGTGCTCGACGCGGTCGCGATCGGCCACCGCCAGGCACCGGCCGCCAGCGCCTACTCGCGCGAGCAGGCCCTGGCCGAGGCGCGCGCGTTCCTAAGCGAGCACCCCTACCTGCCTGCGACGGAGGCGCAGCGCACCCTGGCAACCCACCGCCGCTGGTGAAGGTCGCGATCGTCGCCGAGTTCTACCCGCGCCGGCACGACCCGGTGCTGGGCGTCTGGGCGCACCGCCAGGCGCTCGCTGCACGCGACGCCGGCGCCGAGGTGCGGGTGCTGGTCCTGCACCGGCTGCTGCCGCCGCAGAGCGCGCTGGCGGCCGGCCCGGGCCAGGCGCTTGCGGCGACGCGCCGGCTGCTGGCACAGCCGCACCGCGAACTGCGTGACGGGATCGAGGTGGTCTACGTCCGCTACGCCTCGCCGCCCCGCGCGCGCCACTACCAGTCCTGGGGTGCCTGGGCGGCGCCGGCGTTGGGCGTAGCGCTGCGCACGCTGCGACGCCGCTTCGACTTCGAGCTGATCCACGCCCACAACGCCGTCCCGGCCGCCGACGCAGTCCGCCACGCGCGGCTGGGAGCGGCGCTGGCGATCTCGGTGCACGGCGGTGACGTGCTGTACACGGCGCCACGCTCGGACGCCGGCCGCGTGGCCGTCGAACGCAACCTGGGCGCGGCGGCGACCGTGCTCGCCAACAGCAGCGGCATCGCCGAGCTGGCACGCCACCATGGCGCCCACGACACGCGCGTGGTGCACCTGGGCAGCGACCTGCCGGCGCCGCGCGCCGGACGTGCGGCTGAAGCCGAGGCCGATGCGCAGGCTCGCGGGCCGGCCCTTCGCTGGTCGCACTCGCGAGAGCCGCGCGCGCCCTCGCTGGTGACCGTCGGGCACCTGGTCGCGCGCAAGCGCCACGCCGACGTGCTGCGAGCGCTGGCCGTGCTCGCGCCGCGCCACCCGACGCTGCGCTACGAGATCGTCGGCGACGGCCCCGAGCGGGTCGCGCTGGAAGGGCTCGCGGCACGGCTCGGCGTGGGTGCGCGCGTTGGCTTCCACGGCCAGTTGCCCCACGAGCGGGCGACCGCGCTGGCGCGCGAGTGCACGCTGTTTGCGATGCCCTCGACCGAGGAGGCGTTCGGCGTCGCCTACGTCGAGGCGATGGCGGGCGGCGTGCCGGCGATCGGCTGTCGCGGCGAGCCGGGCCCCGAGGAGATCGCCGCCGCCGGCGATGGCTTCGTGCTCGTCCCCCCCGGCGACGTGGAGCGACTGACGCAGCGGATCGAGGAGCTGCTCGGCGATCCCCACCGCCTGCGCGAGGCCAGCCGCCGCGCCCGCGAGACCGTCGCCGCGCACTTCACCTGGGAGCTGTGCGGCGAGCAGACCGTGGCCGCCTACGAGCACGCCGTCCGCGTCGCGCACGCCGAGCGCACCTCGCAATGAAGCCGGTCCTGTTCGTGACAGGCCATGCGCCCGCCTACCGGGTCGGCGCCTTCGCGCTGCTCGCCGAGCGCGAGCAGGTCGAGTTCGCGCTGTTCGGCGGTCGCCTCAAGCACGGCGGCCCGCCGGCAGGGGCGCTGACCTCGCCGGCCGGGACGCCGATCCCGCCGGCCGGGACGGACGGTCCCGAGACGGACACACACGCCTTCCCCCACTCCGCCGTGCGCGAGCAGGATCTATACGCCCTTGCGGCCAGCGGCCGTTACCGCGCGGTGGTCTGCTCGACCGCCGGCCGGATCGCGCTCCCCGCGACCTGGGCCGGTGCGCGCCGGGCACGGGTGCCACTGCTGCTGTGGGCATCGCTGTGGGCGCACCCGCGCAGCGCGGTGCACGCCGCCAGCTATCTGGCCCTGCGACGCCTGTACGCCTCCGCAGACGCGGTCGTCACCTACGGCCCACACGTGAGCCGTTACGTACGCGAGTTCGGCGCACGCAACGTCCACGAGGCCCCTCAGGCGGTCGACAACGACTTCTGGTCAGCCCCGGACGTGCAACCGATTGCCCGTCCCGACTGGCCGAACCAAATCGACATGAAGTTCATGTTTGCCGGCCGACCGGCCCGGGAAAAGGGTCTGGGGGTGCTCTTCGAGGCTTGGAGCATGTCGGGCCTTCAGGCACCAACCGCCGCGCTCGTCCTCGTCGGCAGGGGATCCACCCCCCCTTGGGTCCCTGCCGGCGGCGCGGTGGTGGGCGGGCAGCCCGGCGGCGTGGGCGGGGAGACTCCAGACGTGGACGGGCAGACTCGGGGCGAGCGAACCTCCGGTCGGGCTTCGAGCCACGGTCCCGTCGTCTCGATCGAGCCGGTCGCAGCCCCCACGCTGCGCGACCTCTACGCCGCCGTCGACGCGCTCGTCGTCCCCTCGATCGCGACCCGCACCTTCCGCGAGCCGTGGGGGTTGGTTGTCAACGAGGCGATGAACCGAGCGCTGCCAGTGATCGCAAGCGACGCAGTCGGCGCGGCCGCGGGCGGGCTCGTGCGCGACGGGCGCAACGGTTTGGTCGTGCCGGCCGGGGATGCAGTTGCGCTCGCCATCGCCCTGCGCCGACTGGCCTTCGACCGGCCGCTGCGCGAACGTCTGGGAGCGGCAGGCAGGACCGACGTGGCCGCCTACGGCTACGCGGCCTGGGCAGAGGGGTTCTCGCGCGCGCTTGCGAGTGTCGGAGTGTCCGGGGAGGGGGTCAGGTAGCGTGCCCGGGGTGAGATTCACGAGCAGCCCGCTCGCCGTGGTCGCGGCGCTGGCATCGACGCTCGCGCTCGCCGTTCCCGCCAGGGCGGAGAGCGTCGGCGAAAAGATCGTCGAAAAGTGCGGCCACCACGAACCGCTCGGCGGCTACACACAGCACCAGTACGAAGAAGCGCTCAAAGACCTGGCGACCGCGACCAACGAGTACTCGACCTGCGAAAGCGAAATCCGCAACGCCGAGCTCGCCGCGGCGGGCAGCGGCACCGGCACCGCGGCGGCGAGCGGTGGAGGGGCGGCGCTGCCACTCACGCCGATCGAGCAGCGAGCAGTGCAGAGCGCCCACCGACACGGTTCGCCACCGGTCCAGGTCGGCGGCGAACCGATCCGCCCTGGGGTGGTCAAAGCCAACGTCGCCTCGGCCGTCAATTCGCTGCCGCACTCGTTGTTTGCGTTGCTCGCGCTGCTCGCTGCGGCCGCGCTGACCGGCGCCGGGTGGGAGGTGCGAAAGCGTGTCCGGGCACGCGGCGACGGCTGAACACACCCTGATCGCGCCGGCGCCGCCAGCGTACGAGCCCGCACGGGACTCGCAGGAGCCGCGCTGGGAGCCGTTGCGAGCGCCTGGTGCGCTGCGCGAGCCCCGTGCCACCGCGCTTGGCACCGTAGCCATCGCCGGACTGCTGTGCCTGGCAACGTTCCTGGCCGGCGGCGGGCTGAACCTGGCGCGGATGACGACGCTCGAGTTGGTCCTCACGTTCGCGGCCGGCGTGGCGATCGCCGTTGTGGCGATCCTGGCGCCCGCCGGCGCGCCCCGCCACGGCGCATGGTCGATCGGGCTGCTGCTCGCATTCACGGCACTCACCGCACTCTCGGTGGTCTGGTCGGTGGCGCCGGACGCCTCTTGGCAGGACGCGGGTCGCCTGCTCGCCTACGGCTCTTGTTACAGCGCCGCGGTGGCGATCGCCTGGATCCTCCCCGGCGGATGGCGCGCGCTGCTCGGGGGCGTCGTGCTCGCCGCAATCGCGGTCTGCGTCTACGCGCTGATGACCAAGGTGCTGCCCAACCAGCTCGACGCCGCCGACACCTACGCGCGGCTGCAGCAGCCGTACGGATACTGGAACGCGATCGGCCTGACCGCCGCGATGGGAGCGATCGGCTGCCTGTGGCTCGGGGCTCGCCGCGCCGGCCACGCCGTGCTTACCGCGCTTGCCTATCCGGCGATGGGGTTGCTGCTGGTGACGGCAATGCTCGCCTACTCGCGCGGTGCGCTGGCGGCGCTCGCGATCGGCGCGCTCGCCTGGATCGCGCTCGTGCCGCTGCGCCTGCGCGCCGTGCGCGTGCTGGCGGTCGCGGCACTTGGGGCCGGGCCGGTCGTCGCGTGGGACTTCTCCAAGCGGGCGCTCAAAGACGAATCGGTCGCGCTGGCGGCGCGTACGAGCGCCGGGCACCAGTTCGGCGTGCTGCTGGCCGCGATGCTGATCGTGCTCGCGCTCGCGGGCGTTGCGATCGGCTTCTTCGGCGACCGGCGCGCGCCACGCCAAGCCACGCGCCGGGCCGTCGGCGTGGCGATCGGCGCGCTGGTCGCGCTCGCGCTACTCGGCGCTGTCGCGGGCCTGGCCGCGTCGCGGCGCGGGTTGACCGGCACGATCTCGCACGAGCTCTCGCTGCTCACCGACCCCAACGCGAGGGTGCCGAACACCTCCGCCCGCCTGACCGCCGTCAGCAGCGTCCGGGCGCGCTACTGGAAGGAGGCGATCGAGATCTTCGAAGGACACCCTGCGCTCGGCGCCGGGGCGGCTGGCTACGAAGTGGCGCGGCTGCGCTACCGGACGGCACCGATCGACGTGCGCCAGGCGCACGGCTACCTGGTGCAAACGCTTGCCGACCTCGGGTTGGTGGGCCTGGTGCTGACGCTGGCGCTGCTGCTCGCCTGGATGGCGGCCGCCGGCAGGGCCACCCATCCCCTGGGCCGCCGCTGGAGCGCTGGCCGATTGGCGCCCGCGCCGTCTACTCCGAGTGGGGCATCGATCGCCCATCGGCGCTCGCGCAGGCGGGGACCGCCTGGGCTGCGCCTCGAGCGCGTGCCCCACGCCTACACGCCCGAGCGCGTCGGGCTGCTGACGATGATCTGCATCGTCCTCACCTTCGGCGTGCACTCGCTCGTGGACTGGACCTGGTACGTCCCCGGCGACGCCCTGGTGGCCCTTCTGTGCGCCGGCTGGCTGGCCGGCCGCGGCCCGATCGCGACCGGCGATCCGACCGCCCCGGCGGGCTCTCCCGCCGCGGCCGCACTCGTGGGAGCCTCCGCGACACACGCCGCGCTCGGGTTGGAGGCGTCCGCGAGCGGCGGCGCGCACGGCACCAGCCGGCCCACAACCAACGGCGCCCACGCAGCCCCGGGCGCGCCCGCGCCGCCACACCGCCCAAGCACAGGCGACTCGCGCCGCCGATCCGGCCGCCGCGTCGAGCCCTGGCGCGTCGCGGTCGCGCTGGCGGTCCTGGCGACGACGCTGCTCGCGGCCTGGAGCGAGTGGCAGCCGCAGCGCTCGGTCGACGCCTCAGAACAGGCGCTGGCGCTGCTGCACCGCAACCCGGTCGCGGCGCTGTCGGCCGCCCAGGCGGGAGTGGGGCGCGACCCGCTGTCGGTGGGCGCGCTGTTCCGGCTGGCAGCCGTCCAGAACGCAACCGGCCAGAGGGCGCTCGCGCGCGCCACGCTGCAGAAGGCGGTGAAGCTGCAACCGGCCAACCCGGAAACCTGGACCGAGCTCGGCGAATACGACCTCGGCCGCGCCCCGCGCGCCGCCGTGCGCGAGCTGCGCGCCGCCGTCTATCTTGACCCGCAGTCGGTCGCGCGCCAGAACG
This sequence comes from Solirubrobacteraceae bacterium, assembly GCA_036269375.1. GTDB lineage: Bacteria > Actinomycetota > Thermoleophilia > Solirubrobacterales > Solirubrobacteraceae > Palsa-744. The sequence continues at coordinate 4,047 of DATASE010000025.1, read as the reverse complement.
CGTACGTACTCGCTCTTCGGGCCGCGCCGGCCAGCGCGGCGGCCGAAGAAGCAAGCGCCGCAGCACCAACGGGCGCTCGACGCGGGGGGCGGGCGCTCGGCGCCCACGGCGCCAGGTTCGGTCCCGCCACCGGTGCTCAGAAGCGCCTGCGTAGCGCGCTGCCCAGCAGCACCCGACGCGCCCCGAGGTGACCGCCCGCGGCGGTCACCTCGACCTCCTCGAAGCCGAACTCGCCGAGCAGCTCGCGCAGCGACCGACGCGTGTAGAAGCGTAGGTGGTCCGCGCACGGGTGAAAGTGCGCGGCAAAAGCGCGTGGGCTGAGCGCCAGGCCAAGCCGCGTGAGCGGCCCATGGTCGGGGGTGCTCAACAGCAGTCGGGCGCGCCGGCGCAGCACTCGGCGCACCTCGGAGAGCCACGCGGCGGTGTCCAGCACGTGCTCGATCGTCTCCCCCGCCCAGACGACGTCGAAGCTCGCATCCGAGAACGGAAGCGGCGAGTCGATTGCGACCACCCGCGCGTCGACACCGTGACCGGTCGGCGTCGCTCTTGCGCGCGCGCGGCGCACCGCCTCGGCTGAGACGTCCACCGCCACGACCTCGGCGCCCGCGCGCAGCAGCGCCGCCGCGAACCAACCGTCGCCGCAACCGAGGTCGAGCGCCGCCACCGGACGGCCGAGCCGCCGGCGCTCCGCGGCGACTCCCGCAAGCAGGAAGCGCTCGCGCAGCCGCGCGTCGGCGGGCGTCGCCTGCTCGGGGACAGTCTCCCAGAGCGAGTCGTGGTAGGCGCTCGAGTGCGACACGGCCCGGCCACGCTAGCGCGCCGCGGCGCAGCGAATCCCGCAAACAGCGGGAACGCGTCCCCAGCGATGGCGATGGTCGCACGCGCAGTGTCGATAGCGACTATCTTGGGCTCGTGCCTCTGGCAAGACGCGCTAGTGGAGCATGTCGGTGAGGGTCGCGCGTGGGTCAAGCGGTCGGTCCCAACCGCCGGAGCGGCTGCGGGTCGTCTTCGACAGCCGGCCAACTGTCGCCGTGCGCGGGGTCGGACGCTACTCGCGCTGCATCCTCGACGCTCTGATCGCGACGGCGCCGGCGGACGTCGAGATCGTGCAGACGCAGCGACCTTCGGCTGTGATGCGCGGCCGGCGCTGGGACCTGTTTCACTCGCCGTGGCTGGAGGGTGCGATCCTGCGCAGCCCCTGCCCGATGGTCGTCACGCTGCACGACCTGGCCGCGCTCAAGCGCGCCAGCGAGCACCTGCGCAGCGGCGTGCGGCTGCACATGCGCCGATTGGCCGTCCAGCGCGCCGTGCGGGCGATCGTCCCGACCGACGCGGTGGCGCGTGATGCGATCGAGCGCTTCGGCCTGCACCGCGAGAGGATCGCGGTAATCCCGGAGGCGCCCGATCCGTGCATGTACAAGCGGCCGGACCCCGAGGTTGCACGCGTGCGCGAGCGCTATGCCCTGCCCGAGCGCTACCTGCTGTGGGTGGGGTCGCTGCGCCATCCCGACCCGCGCAAGCACGTCGCCAAGCTAGCCGCCGAGCCGCGAGCGCTGCCGCTGGTGCTGGTCGGGCCGACACGGCCCTGGGCGCACGAGCTGGACGACGTGATCCTCACCGGCGAGGTCACAGACGACGAGCTTGCAGCGATCTACAGCGGCGCGCACGCGCTGGTGCTCGCCTCTGAGGACGAGGGCTTCGGGCTGCCCGCCGTGGAGGCGCTCGCCTGCGGCACGCCGGTCGCCGCCTGCGAGGTCCCGGCGCTCAGGGAGGTGCTCGGCGAGCGCGCCACGTTCGTGCATCCGGGCGACATGCGTGCGCTGATCGAAAGCGCCGAACGCTCGCGCCGCCCGGCGCCCGAGCCGCCGGCCTGGACGTGGCAGGACGCCGCGCACGCGACCTGGCGCGTCTACCGTCAGGCCTTGGCGGAGACCACCGGCACGAGCGCGCGCTCACGCGCCTTCGGGATCGCCGAGCCGCGCGCGGAGTTGGAGCTGGAGTAGCTCGGCGGGCTACGACTCAGTACGCCCCTCGCTGCGTCAGCACCGCCGGCACCGTCTTGAGCAGGATCGCCAAGTCCAGCGCAAGGCTCCAGCGCTCCAGGTAGATGAAATCGAGGTGGACGAGGTCGTCGAAGTCGAGCTCCGAGCGCCCGGACACCTGCCACAGGCCCGTGATCCCCGGCAGCACGAGGTAGCGCTTGCGGTGCCAGTCCTCGAGCATCTGGTAGTCGCGCTCAGGCAGCGGACGCGGGCCGACTAGGCTCATCTCGCCGCGCAGGACGTTGATCAGCTGGGGCAGCTCGTCCAGCGAGAAGCGGCGCAGGAAACGGCCGACCCTGGTCAGGCGCGGGTCGTCCCGGATCTTGAACAGCGCCCCATCCGCCTCGTTGAGCTCCTCGAGCGCCGCCTGGTCGTGCTCGGCGTCGCAGTGCATCGTCCGGAACTTCAGGCACTGGAAGGGAAGCTGGCCGATCCCCGGGCGCGCCGAACGGTACAGCACCGGTCCGCGCGAGGTCAGCTTGACCGCGACCACGATCGCCAGCAGCAACGGCGAGAGCAGGATCAGAATCAGCACTGCGCCGACGACGTCGAAGCTGCGCTTGAGCGCGAAGTCGACGCCCTCGAACACGGGCGGCCCGAGCTCGAACAGCGGCACCGACTGACCGGGCACGAACTCGGCGCGGTGCACGAGGATCTCCATCGTGGAGGGGGCGATCCGCACGCGCACGCCGCGGCGATGACACTGGTCGACCAGCTCGACCGCGGCCTCCTGGGGAAACTCGGGGTCGGTGATGATCACCTCGTCGACCCGCTGCTCTTCGATCGTGCGCTGCAGCGAGTCGAGCGCGCCCAGTCGGCGCGGGGGGGCGGGCATTGGGTGGGTGGCCATCTCATCGAAGGGCAGCGGCTCTGGCGAGACGAAGCCGACCACTTCGATCGTGGCGCGAGGCCCTGCGCTGAGCGCTGTGGCGACGTCGTGGATGTGCTTGCCCGTGCCGACCAGCACCGCTCTACGCCGGTAGCCTGCGGCGCGCAGGATCGCGCCGGTCGCGCGCTCGTAGAGGTAGCGCAGCGAGGAGACGTACAGCAGCGCGAACGCCAGCGAGCCGTAGAAGATGTAGAAGCTCGAGAAGCGTTCGCCGCTGACGACGCCGAACAGCAGCGCGACGAAGGCAACCTGAAACAGCGAACCGACGATCCGCGCCAGCCCGGGCCGCTGTGAGCGCTCCGCGTACAGGCCGGAGCGGGCGAACAGCAGCGCCGTCAGTAGGTAGGCAAACGCAAGGATCGAGCGGGTGCCATCGTAGGCCTCGTGCAGGTTGAAGCTGGCAAGCAGCGACGCCTTCACGGCCAGCGCGGTGAAGATCGCAAGCGAAACGCCCGCGAGGTCGAGAGCCAGCAACGAGAGGACGCGCAGCGCGCGTCGCAGCGTGTCCATCCGCAGCAGGAAGGAGAGCGCCGGCGGCCGCTTGCGGCGCACGTCCTTCTCGGGCGCCAAGCGAGCCGGCTCGGGGCTGCGCGAAGCGCGCTCGGGGAGCGGCTCCCGCGCGGCGGTCCCACGCGCCCGGGGGGCAGCCGCGCCGCGGGTCGGGTGTGGCACGTCCGGAGAACGCACTCCCATCTCGGACCTCACAACCCCTTAGGTTCCCAGATGTAGCGGTCGGGAACCGCGTTCAACCGACAAGCTGCTCGACGCCGGCGGTGTCGATCGTCCGACGCAGGCCGTCCCTGAGGGATACTTGCGGCGACCAGTCGAGCAGCTGTTTTGCCAGCGAGATGTCGGGGCGGCGCTGCTTGGGGTCATCGATCGGCAGCGCCTCGTGGACGATCTCCGACCGCGAGCCGGTCACCTCGATCACCTCGCGAGCCAGCTCCAGGAGCGTGAACTCGTTCGGGTTGCCGACGTTCACCGGGTCGTGGTAGCCCGATTCGGCGAGCGCGATGATGCCGCGGATGAGGTCGCTGACGTAGCAGAAGCTGCGCGTCTGAGCACCGTCGCCGAAGACGGTGATCGGGCGATCCGCCAGCGCCTGGCGCAAGAATG
>DATASE010000024.1:0-18739 GCA_036269375.1 Solirubrobacteraceae bacterium | reverse complement strand
GACCTGATGCTGATCCCCTTCTACTTCCTGATCCTGATCGGCGATCCGTCGATCCCCGGCCCAGAGCGCATCAAAGCAACGATCAAGCTCGTCATCTACACGCTGGTGGGCTCGCTGCTGATGCTGGCCGCCGCGGTGGCTACCGGAGTGCTCGCCGCCCAGCAGAACGGTGGGCACGTCACCTTCGTGCTCTCCCAGCTGCACGCGCTGCCGCTCTCAAACGGATCCCAGGACTGGATCTTCCTGTTCTTCGCCGCCGCGTTCCTGGTCAAGATGCCCGCCTTCCCGCTGCACGGGTGGATGCCCGACGGCTACCGGGCGATGCCCAGCGAGGTGCTGATGGTCTTCAGCGGCGTGCTCTCGAAGGTCGGGGCTTACGGGTTCCTGGCGATCGCGCTGCCGCTGTTCCCGCACGCCGCGGCGCACTTTCAGCTGCTCATGCTGCTGATCGCGCTGTGCTCGATCCTGTACGGGTCGGCGATGGCGTTCACCCGCACCGACGCGCGGCTGATCGCCGGTTACTCCTCGGTGGCGCAGCTCGGGTTCATCACGCTCGGCGTGTTTGCTTTGAACCCGCAGGGTGCGCAAGGGGCGCTTCTGCAGATGGTCAACCACGGGCTCGTAGTCGCCCCGCTCTTCTTCATCATCTCGCTGCTTGCCGCTCGCAGCGGCGGCTCGCGTGACGTCCGCGACATGGGCGGGATCGCCTTCCGCGCTCCCGTGCTCGCCTGCGTCTTTCTGATCGTCGCGCTGGCGACGCTGGCGGTGCCGGGCTCGGCCAACTTCGTCGGCGAGTTCCTGATCCTGCTCGGCGTCTTCAAAACCAAGCTCGCGATCGCCGCGATCGCCTTCGCCGGCGTGGTCGCAGCCTCGGTCTACGCGCTGCGACTATTCATCGGCGCGATGCACAACCGCGTCGGGGAGCGCGTCGACTCGCGCGAGCTCTCCGCGCGCGACGCGCTCGTGCTGGTGCCGATCGTGGCGGTGATCATGCTGCTTGCGCTGTATCCGCAGGGGGCGCTCAAGCGCAGCGAAGGCTCGGCGGACGCTTCTGTCGCCGCCGCTCACGCGGATCTGAGCGCTGCCCCAACCCCAGTCGCCGCCGGCGAACCGGCGCTGCCTGGCGCCCAGGGAACCGTTGCGGGCCAACGGGGGGCGGGCAGCGAAGGCGCAGCCTCGCCGCAGGGGGGCAACAGCGAAACCGAAGCGAGCGAAAGCCGTGCCGGCGAACCCACGCCAAGCCAAACAGGGGAAGAACGGTGATCGCCACGCTCAAAGGACCGCACGTCGACTTCGCGGCGCTCTCGCCGCTGATCGCGCTGCTCGGCGGCGCTGTGGTGGTGCTGATGGTCGGGCTGCTGGGGGCTCGGCGCGTGCGCGAGCACATAGTGCCCTCGCTCTCGATCGTCGCGCTCGGCGCCGCGATCGGTACCGCCGTCTGGCGCTGGGACACGCCCGAGTCGGTGGTCGCCGGGGCGCTTCGGATCGACCGGCTGTCGCTGTCGCTGACGCTTGTCCTCGCGATCGGCGGGATCTGCGCCGTGCTGCTCGCGTGGCGCTCACAGGCCTCGCGCGAAGCGGCACACGGCGAGCTGCACGCGATGCTTTTGACCAGCGTTGGCGGGATGGCGCTGCTTGGCGCCGCGCAGAACACCGTTGCGCTGTTCCTCGGACTGGAGCTGCTCTCGATTCCGCTGTACGTGCTCTGCGCCACCGAAATGACGCGCGAGCGCTCGCTGGAGGCGGGGCTGAAGTACCTGATCGTCGGCTCGGTCGGCTCGGCGACGCTGCTGTACGGGATCGCCCTGCTCTATGGAGCCACCGGGGCCACCGACTACGCCTCGATCGCCGGCGCAATCTCCTCGGGCGGGCTTGCAAGCAACGCGATGCTGCTGACCGGCGTCGCGCTGTCCGTGGCCGGGCTTGCCTTCAAGGCCTCGATCGCGCCCTTTCACCAGTGGACACCCGACGTCTACGAGGGGGCCCCAACCCCGGTCACAGCATTCATGGCCGTCGCCACCAAGGTCGCCGCGCTTGGCGCGGCGCTGCGGCTGTTCGACGTCGCGCTGATCGAAGTCCACGCCAGCTGGGGGCCGGCTTTGGCTGTGCTCGCCGCCCTCACGATCGTCGTCGGCAACGTCGGCGCGCTCGGGCAGTCTTCGCTGAAGCGGATGCTCGCCTACTCCTCGGTCGCACAGGCCGGCTACATCCTCGCCGGGATCGTCGTCGCCACCCAGCTCGGCGCGCAGGCGACAGTCTTCTACCTGGCGGTGTACCTGCCGATGAACATGGCCGCCTTCGCCGTAATCGTCGTGCGTGAGCGTGAACTCGCCGCCCGGGAGATTGGCGCCGCCGGCAAGGATGGCCTCGGCGAGCACGTTCCCGGCGAGCACCACCCCAGCGGGTGCGTCGGAGACAGCATTGCCGCGCTGACTGGGCTCGGGCGCGAGCGACCGTGGCTCGCTTGGCCGCTTACGATCTCGATGCTTGCTCTGGCCGGCATCCCGGCAACCGGCGGGTTCATCGGCAAGTTCTACTTGATCGACGCGGCCGTCTCGGGCGGCTACACCTGGCTCGGCGTGGTGATCGTGATCGGCTCGATGATCTCGCTCGGCTACTACCTACCGGTGGTCGCGGAGATGTGGACGCGACCGGCGACCGGACTCTCAGCGTCCCCCCAGGCCGGAGGGCCGATTCCGGCGATAGCCGGTGGCTCGCAGGAGCTCGACGTGGAGGCCGAGAGCACGTCCGCCGCGGCTTCCACGACGGCGACCTCTCAGACCCAGCCGGAGCTGGTGTTCGTCGCCGTGCTGGCCAGCGCCGTGACGATCGTGCTCGGGATCGTGCCGCAGCCGCTGTTCGACCTAGTGCACGGGGTCGGCAGCGCGCTCGGGCTGCTGTAAGGATCCCGGAAAACGGAATCTAAGCCGGGATAGTGCGATAAGCTGCGCGAGCGGACCTGGCCTTGCCTGGAGATTGCGCCTACTCAAGCGCTGTCGATGGGAGGCGGCGAGAGGGGCCTATCCTCTCGCCGCCAGGGAACTCCCTTGGGTCAGGCTCCGCCTCGTTTTGCTGCATCTTGGAACAGATCCGATCAACGGGACTGTTCGGAGCATTGAACACATAATAGGGCATTTCGGCAAAAACAGTCCCGCAGAGGCCACTGTCGCTCTGGCCATCCCTAGCGTGGCGGCGTCTCGGTGTAGCTAAAACGCTACTGACATTACCATGATGTGAGGTTTTGGCCGTGGAGCTTTTGGCTTCCTCGGATGAGTATCGCGGCCGTGAGCCGTCGAAAGGTCTTTGGGCGCAACCTGCGCGAGGAGCGCAAACGTCAGCAGCTCAGCCAGGAACAGTTGAGCGAATCGACCAATCTGGACAGAACCGAGGTATCCCGCTTGGAGCGAGGCAAGCGCGATCCTCGGCTATCCACCATCGAGAAGCTAGCGATCGGGCTCGGGATACCGGCCGGACGACTGCTCGACGGGATCCCGCCGCTTGACACGAGCAGTCACGAGGTTAGCTGTGACCCGACAACGCGGGCAGCCGACTCAGCCGCCTGAAGCTGGCGCTCCACCAGATCGAGCCCCGCCTCCCAGAACCCTGGGTCGGCCAGGTCGATCCCGACGATCTGGCCGAGCTCCTCTGGCGAGCGCGAGCCACCGGCCGCCAGCATCTCCAGATACCGCGGCACGAGCTCCTCGCCCTGCTGCTCGTAGCGCTGGTAGACCGACAACGCCAGCAACTGACCGTAGGCGTAGGCATACACGTAGCCGGGCGAGCCGATGAAGTGCGGGATGTAGGACCACCACGAGCGGTAGCCGTCGGTGATCTGCACCGAGTCTCCGAACATCTCCTCCTGGCTCTCGCTCCACAGCTCGGCGAAGCGCTGCACCGACAGCTCGCCCCGCTCGCGCCGCTCGGTGTGCACGAGATCCTCGAAGCGGTTCATCGCCACCTGGCGAAAGACCGTCGCAAGCGCGCCCTCGATGTTCTCCGCCAGCAGCGCCAGGCGCGACTGGGGCGAGGAGTCCTCCTCCAGCAGGCGCCCGAACACGATCGTCTCGCCGAACACCGACGCGGTCTCGGCAAGCGTCAGCGGTGTGCCTTGGTGATAGACGCCCTGCTCGCGGGCCAGCGCGAAGTGCACCCCGTGGCCGAGCTCGTGCGCCAAGGTGAGCACGTCGCGGCGTCGCGAGGTGTAGTTGAGCATCACGTAGGGATGCACCGAGGGCACTGCGGAGGCGCAGAAGGCGCCACCGCGCTTGGCCGGGCGCACCGGCGCGTCGATGTAGCGACCGTCGAAGAAGCCACGGGCCAGCTCACCGAGCTTGGGCGAGAACGAGGAGTAGCAGTCGAGCACCAGCTCGCGCGCCTGCGCAAACGAGTAGGTCGTCTCATCCTGGGTCACAGCCGCCATCCGGTCGTAGTCGGCGAGCCGGTCGACGCCGAGCAGCCTTGCCTTCAACCGGTACCAGCGCCGCGGCAGCTCGTAGCGGCCGCGCACTGCCGCGACTAGAGCTTCGACGGACTCGTCACTTGCCTCGTTGGAGAGGTTACGAGCCGCGAGCCAGCTCGGGTAGCGGCGCAGGCGGTCGTCGGTCGCCTTGTCGGCCAGCAGGGTGTTGAACAGGTAGGCGCGCGTGCGTAGCCCTGGCTGCAGCGCAGCGGTGACTGCCTCCGCCGTCGCACGGCGCTGCTCGCGGTCGGGCAGTGCCAGGCGGCTGAGCGCGACGTCGAGGGCGACCGTCTCGCCCTCGAGCTCGACCTCGATCGTTGAGGTCAGCTCGTCGAACAGACGCGACCACGCGCTCGCGCCCGTGACCGCCTTCTCGGCGAGGATCTTCTCCTCGGGCTCTGAGAGCAGGTGGTCGCGGTAGCGGCGTGCGTTGCGCAGGTAGTGATTGCAGAAGCCGAGCCGCTCGTCGGCCAGCAGCTCCTCGGCGCGCTCGTCTTGCAGCGCCGCCCACTCCAGCTCGAAGAACAGCAGCAGCGTCTCGATCTCGGTCGCGCGCTCCTGCATCTCCTGCATCAGCGCGCCGTTCTCTGGATCGGCGGTGTCGCAGGAGAAGCGCAGACCGGCGTAGGTGGCTGCCCGCCCAATCAGTTCCTGGATCTCCCCAAGCTCGCGCATCGCCGCAAGCAGCCCATCGCGGTCGAGCTCGGCGACCCGGCCGGCGTGGCGCTCGGCAAGCGCCTGCGCACGCTCGCGCGCCTTGTTCAGCTGCGCGCGCGCACCGTCGGCGCCCTTGCCTTCGACCAGCGGGTCGAGATCCCACGCCGTTTGCTCCAGCTCGGGATCGCTGCGCTCGGTGGAAGTCTGGGCTGCCATCGCTGAGTCGGTCAGCTTAGCGGGCCGCTGCCAGCCGCGATACTGATTCAGTTCGGCTCTCACACACGAGACACTCGCGATCAGGAGGACTGCGCATGGCCGTAAACCCCGAGGCTTTTCGATACGAACCGCACCCGCGGATCGCCGAGCGCGCGAGCGCGCCGCCGCCGAAGACCGACGACGAGAACGTCGGCTTCAACGGGCGCCTGGCGGCGCTGATCACCAAGGGCGTGGGGAACATGTGGGCCTTCTATGCGGTGGCTTTGGCGATGGCCGCGTGGATGGCCGGCCTCGGCCAAAGCCTGTTTGGCGATCCCTATCCGTGGGCGCTGATGCTGCTCATCTTCGGCGGCATCATGCAGATGCTGCTGATGATCGCGATCATGGTCGGCCAGCAGGTGCTGGGAGGCGCGGCGGACAAGCGAGCGGTGCAGACGTATTCCGACGCCGAGGCAATCCTGCACGAGTGCCAGCAGTTGCAGGCTCACCTCCAAAGCCAGGACCAGCTGCTCGGCGAAATCGTCGGCCGGGTCGAGAAGATGGAGGCCGTGGCGCGGAGCTGAGCGAGCGAGCGTGGCCGGCACGTTCACCCGTCATCTGGAACGTGCTCGAGATAGGGCTCGATCCAGGTTCTGTAGCGGCCGATGAAGTCGCGCGCAGTCGTGTACGAGCCTTGCGGCCTCGTGCACTCGACCGGCGGGAGTCTCGACGGACTCGCCGGTGCTCAGCCGTGGCCACATGTTCTCGCGGTCGACGAGGACGCGACCCTCGCTCACCGCACGCGCCAGGAACAAGGGATCTCGTTTCGGCTTCTGCAAGCCCGACCACGTCAACGTGGCGCCCCAAAGTCTCCTCGAGCTTTGCGACCAGGTCGACTACGCGCTCCAAGCTCGCGTCGCGCAGGTCGACCAGTATGTCCACGTCGCTTGCAGGCGTGTCGGCCCCGGTCGCAACGGAGCCAAACAGCAAAGCGAAGCGCACGTTCGGCTCGGTGCGAAGGGCCCCTCGCAGCCTGGACAACAGCGGCCACTTGCGCCTGACGTAATCGCGCTCGCTCAGTGGCATCTGAAGCGTTCGCGGCGTAGGACGTACGGCGCGCAATGCCCCTTGACCGATCGCGCGCCGCAGGGTGCGGTCGCTCACGCCTACCTCAGCAGCAAGGCATCGCTCGCTTTGCCAGGCCAGCAGCCGCAAGCCGACCGGCTCGCGGCTGCGCGGGCCGGTAATTACTCGCTTACGAGCGCTTCAAGCAGATCGAGCTTCGCCGCGCGCCGCGCCGGGAGCTGGGCCGCGATCACGCCGGCCAGCGCGGCGACCAGCAGCAGCACAAACAACGTCCCGACCGGGATCGACTGCACGAAGCCAGACCCCGATAGCGCAAACGTCACGGTCAAGACCGCACCCACCACTCCGATTGCAAGCCCCAGTACGCCGCCGATCAGCGCCGTGATCACCGACTCGTAGCGAATCATCTGGCGCAGCTGGCGACGCTGGGTGCCGATCGCTCGCATCATGCCGAGCTCGCGCGTGCGCTCGTAGATCGACAGCACCAGCGTGTTGACGATCCCGAACAGCGAGACGATCACCGACAGGGCCAGCAGCACGTAGATCAGCGTCAGCAGGGTGTTGATCTGTTCTGACTGTTCCTGCTTGAACTGCGCTGCCGTGCGCGACTTGGTCTGCGGGAAGGCGCTTGCGAGCAAGCGGTCGATCGCCGGTTGCACTGTCGCGTTGCTCGCGCCCGGAGCATAGGCGACGAAGTCGAACGCGTCTTCGCGCTGGCCGAACTGGGCGCGAGCCAACGCGCGCGAGATCGTCAGGTTGCCGAGCAGACGAGCCCTGTCCTTGACGATCCCAGTGATCGTCAAGCGCACGCGGCGTTCGCTCGGCGTGAGCACGACGATCGTCTTGCCGACGCTCAGGTGGTGAGCTTTGGCGTACCCTTCGGCCGCCAGAACTCCGGTCGACCCGAGCGCCAGCAGCGTTGCGTTGGAGCCGTGCTTCCATTCGACCTTGTAGACGCGGATGAAGCTGGTCGGTTCGACGGCGGTGACGGTCGCGTTTTCTTTCGACCCGACCGGCCGACCGACCGTAAAGGCGACCGCGGTCACCTGCGCCACTCCGGGCACCCGTTGCACGGTCGGCGCCACAAGCGCAGGGATGCCCGTTTCGCGCCCGCCCGCCTGCGAGTTCTCGATAATCAGGTCGCCGGCGAAGGTGCTGCTGATCGCCTGGTCGATCGTCGCCTTGGTGCCGTCCGCGAGCACCGCCACGAAGGTCACGAGCGCGAGCCCAATCGTCAGCGCCGCCGCCGTCACCATCGTTCGGCCCGGCTGGCGCATCGCGTTCTCGCGCGCGAGCCGGCCGGTGATCCCCCGCCAAACGACCAAGACGCCCACGGCGCGAGCGAGTGCCGGGACGACCCGGTAGCGCCGCTCGGGTGGGCGCCGTCGCGCCCATTGGCGGTAGGCGAGGATCGCCACGACGATCGCCGCGAAAACTTCGACTTTGCCCTGTGCCGCGACGATCAGAAAGCGCAGCGAGGCCAGCACCAGCACCAGCGCTTCGAGCAGGCGTAGCAGTCGCGAGGGCTCGCGGCGGGGGATCTCGACTCCCTCGCGCAGCGCGGCGATCGGTGGCACGCGTGTTGCCCGGATCGCCGGCGCAAGGCCCGCCAGCAGCGTGACCACGACGCCGACCAAGAGTGAGACGACGATCGTCCGTGTCTGCAGCACCGTGCCGCTGTCGGGCAGGTCGGCGCCGATCGCCTTGAACAGCTGATCCAGCGCGGGCGCGAGCGCGATGCCACCGAGCAGGCCGAGCAGCGAGCCGGCCACTCCCAACAGCAGGCCTTCGTAGAAGACCATGCGCAGCAGCTGGCCGCGCCCGGCGCCGAGCGTGCGCAGCAAGCCGAACTCACGCGTGCGCTGCGCGACGGTGATCGAGAAGGTGTTGAAGATGATGAAAGCGCCGACGAACAGCGCCACGTAGGCGAACACGAGCAGGAAGGTGCGCAGGAAGCTGAGGTTTTCTTCCAGATCGGAGGTCTCCTTGGCGGCCTCCTGCGCGCCGGTGCGCACTTCGACGCTTGCCGGCAGAGCAGCGCGGACGCGCGCGCGCAGATCGTTGGGTGTGACGGCCGCCGCGGCGGCGACGTCGATCTGGTCGTAGTGGCCCGGCTCGCCTGTGATCAGCTGTGCCTGAGCGGCGGTCAGGATCACGGTGGAGGCACCACCGAAGGACTGGCCGCCTGCGAACTTGACGATCCCGACGATCGTGTAGCGGTGCGCGAGCGCCGAGCCGGCGACGACCAGCTGCTGGCCGAGCTCGAGGCCCTTGCGATCGGCCGTCGCCTGATCGATCGCCGCCTCGCCTTCACCCGCCGGGAAGCGACCGGAGACCGGCGAGAACGACTCGAAGCGCTTTGGCACCACGTCGCTCACAAATGCGGGTGCGCTGCCGGTGCTCAGGCGTTTGCCGTGAGCGTCGAGCAGGGTCGCGGGGCTGAAGATCGAGCCGGACGCAATAGCGACCCCGGGCACGGCGCGGACCCGTGCAAGCGTCGCGTCGTCGATCGGCGAGACTTCTGCGCGTACGCGGCTGCCGAGCCGCTGCGCGGGCGTGATGACCACGTCGTGGCCCTTGTTGGCCGTTTGGAAGATGCCGGCAAACGAGTTGTTGATGGTGTCGGTGAGGATGTAGGTGCCGGCCATCAGCGCCACGCCCAGAGCCACCGCGATCGCAGTCAGGATCACGCGTAGCTTGCGCTGCATGAAGCCGCGCAGCAGCAGCGCCAGCATCTAGCGGCCGGCCCCGGAGATGGCTCGGCGCATGCCCGTGTCGATCGGGGCAGCGGATCGATGGGCCCGCGCCGCAATCGCCGGAGCAGCCACTATCCCACCGACTTCATCAACTCGAGCGCCTGCTCGACGCTCGCCTCCCCGTCGTGCACGATGCGCCCGTCGGCCAGCATCAGCAGGCGATCGGCAAACGAGGCCGCGTGCGCGTCGTGGGTAACCATCACGACAGTCTGGCCGAAGTCGTCCACGGCATGGCGCAACAGATCGAGCACGTCGCCGGAGGCTTTGGAATCCAGATTGCCGGTCGGCTCGTCGGCGAACACGACCGCTGGGCGCGAGACCAGCGCCCGCGCCACCGCCACACGCTGCTGCTGGCCGCCGGACATCTCGGCCGGACGGTGGCGCAGGCGGTCGCGGATGCCGATCGTGTCGATCAACCGATCGAGCCACTCCCGGTCGGGCTTGCGCCCGGCGATCGACAGCGGCAACAGGATGTTCTCTTCGGCGCTCAGCACCGGCAGCAGGTTGAAGGTCTGAAAGATGAAGCCGATGCGGTCGCGACGCAGCTGGGTGAGACTGCGGTCGTCGAGGTCGGTCAGCTCGACGCCGTCGAGCATTACGCTGCCTGACGTGGGGCGGTCGAGACCCGCGAGGATGTGCATGAGCGTCGACTTGCCAGAGCCCGACGGACCCATGATCGCCGCGAAACGACCCTTGGGAAACCCCACGCTGACGTCGGAGAGTGCGTCCACCGCCGCCTGACCTTCGCCGTAGCGGCGGCTGACCGCGCTTGCCTGCACGATCGCTGTGGCACCGTTGCTGGTCTGCGGAGTAGCCACCGCCCCAGATTCTATTGGCGCACGCGCGCCTGCGTGTGCAGCGCGTAGGATCGCGCGTTGATGCACGAGACCAGCCCAGAGGTGTTCCTGATCGCGCAGCCCGCTGTCGATCGGGACGCGATGCGCGCCTATCTGAGCCGACTGGACGGTGAGCAATGGCTCGAGGGCCGGATCGCAGACGGCGAGATCCCCGCCAGCGAGCTGCTGGTCGAGTTCGCCGGGCGCACCTGCTACCGCAGCTGGAAGCCGGGGTTGAACCCGAACGTGACCCGCGTCCGCGACGATCGCCGCGAGTACTTCGCCAACGTCCTGTCCAGCGGGCACGGCAGCGTGCTCGAGCACGCCAGCTTCACATTCGTCCTGCACGACGTCAGTCGCGCCTTCACGCACGAGCTCGTGCGCCACCGCGCCGGTACGGCCATCAGCCAGGAGAGCTTGCGCTACGTGCGCCTGACCGACGTCGGCTTTCGCGTCCCGCCGGCGCTGCAGCCGTTGCGCGAGCACGTGCTGAGCGTTGTCGAGCAGCTGGAGCAGCTGCAGCTGAGCGCCGCCCAAGCGCTCGGTGTCGACCGCGACGGGGTGCCGTTCTCGGTCAAGAAGGAGGTCACCTCCGCGCTGCGGCGACTGGCGCCAATCGGCCTTTCGACCGACGTCGTCTGGAGCGCCAACGTGCGCACGCTGCGCCACGTGATCGAGCTGCGCACGGCCCCCGCAGCCGAGGAGGAGATGAGACTGGTGTTCGACCGCGTCGCTGCCCTCGCGCGCGAGCAGGCCCCCGCGCTGTTCGCCGACTTCGCCCGCAGCCAGGACGGATCGTGGGTGCCCGAAAACAGCAAGGTGTGACCTCTGCGCATCTCTGCACGGATCGCGGTAAGGTTCCGATCCTCGGTGAGTTTCTGAGTTACTGAATATTCACACTCGCACCGTATCCCGCTGAGACGATCCCAACCCGGCGGTAGCTGAGATGAGCGCGACCACGGCAGACGCACGCAGAGAGCAGTTGCTCGAGGATCCCGCGGGCGCCGCGCTGGCTCGCCACATCATCACCTTCGATCCCGACCGCCCCGAGCAGCATCTGTTCGCGGCAGCCGCTGCAGCGCCAAGACCGCGGCTCAATCCGATTCCATGGCCCGACGGGCTTGCGCCGCAAGCGGTGGTCCCCCTCAGCCGTCCGCACCCAAGGCTTGCCCAAGGCCCTCGAGCCGTCCAAGGCCCCAGACCGCGTGCGGGTAGTCGCGCGCGGAGAAACCAGACCGACCCCTATCCACGGGACAGGAGCGATTGACATGCCAGCACTCAGACTCGGCAAGCAGGCCGCCACAGAGGACCCCCGCGACCTGATGTTCGCGCGCTACGTGGACAGCAGCAAGCTGCCGACGCCGCCGGCGCAGTTCGGCCACGAATCGCTGTTTGCCCCCAAGGGCTGGGGGATGCTCGGCAACGACGAGTGGGGAGACTGCGCCTGGGCCGGCCCCGCCCACGAGACGATGCTGCTGACAAAGGAGGCCGGCAAACCCGCCGAGTTCACCACGCAGGACGTGCTGAGCGACTACTCGGCCGGCACCGGCTTCGACCCAAACGCCGGTCCGCCCGGGCGCAATCCGACGGACAAGGGCTCAAACGTGCGTCAGGTACTGGGCTATCGCCGCAAGACTGGCATCGTCGACGCCCACGGCAACCGCCATAAGGTCGGCGCGTTCGTCAAACTCAAGCCAGCGAATCTCGAACACGTCTTCCAGGCCCTCTACCTCTTCCAGATCGTTGGGATCGGACTGGCCTTCCCCGAGTTCGCGATGGAACAGTTCAACCGCGGCGAACCGTGGGACGTGATCGCAAACGCCCCGCAGCCGGAGGGCGGTCACTACGTCTGCTGCGTGGGCAAGCGCCAGAACATCGACATCGTCACATGGGGAGCCCTGCAGCAGATGACCCAGACCTTCTTCGAGAAGTATTGCGACGAGGCGTGGACCTACGTCTCGACCGAGGACCTGGCAGGGGGCCGCACGCTCGATGGATTCGACCTCGAACAGCTCCAAGCAGACCTGAAGGCGCTCCAGCAATAAGCAATCCACCTGTGGGCCGGGCTTGCCGGCCCACAGCTCCTAGATCAGGCTTCCTGGGCCTGCAGCTCCTTGACCTGCTCCTGCAGCTGCTCGGTGACGCTCGGGTCGCGCAGGGTGGTCACATCGCCGAGCGCGCGGCCCTCCGCGATGTCGCGCAGCAAGCGACGCATGATCTTGCCCGAGCGCGTCTTTGGCAGGTCCTCGGCCCAGATGATGCGCTTCGGGCGCGCGAGCTTGCCGATCCGCTCGGCGACGGTCGCACGTATCCCCTCGACGGTCTGCTCGTCGCCGTGCAGGTCGCCCTGCAGCGTCACGAAGGCGACGATCGCCTGCCCGCTGTCCTCGTCGTGCTGTCCGATCACCGCCGCCTCGGCGACGTCGGGATGGGCGACGATCGCCGACTCCACCTCGGCGGTGGAGAGCCGGTGGCCGGAGACGTTGACGACGTCGTCGATCCGCCCGATCACCCAGAAATATCCGTCGGCGTCCACACGAGCCGCGTCGCCGACCAGGTAGGTCTCACCCCCGAAACGGCTGAAGTAGGCGTTGATGAAGCGGTCGGGCTCCTTGTAGAGGGTGCGCAGCATCGAGGGCCACGGCCTGGTCAGCACCAGCAGGCCCTGCCCTTCGGAGATCGGCTCGCCGCTTGACTCTGAGCGTACCTCCGCCGCGATGCCGGGGAACGGCCGCGTGGCCGAGCCGGGCTTGGTGGCGGTGATCCCCGGCAGCGGCGTGATCATGATCGCCCCGGTCTCGGTCTGCCACCAGGTGTCCACGATCGGGCAGCGCCCTGAGCCGATCACCTTGTGGTACCAGAGCCAGGCCTTCGGGTTGATCGGCTCGCCGACCGAGCCGAGCAGGCGCAGGGAGGAGAGGTCGTGCTTGCCCGGCCACTGCGCCCCCCACTTGATGCAGGCGCGGATCGCGGTCGGCGCGCAGTAGAGGATGCTGACTTTGTAGCGCTCGACCAGCTCCCACCAGATCCCCTTGTGCGGGTAGTCGGGCGCCCCCTCCCACATCACCTGCGTGGCCCCATTGGCTAGCGGCCCGTAGACGATGTAGGAGTGACCGGTGACCCAGCCCACGTCGGCGGCGCACCAGTACACGTCGCTGTCGGCCTTCAGGTCGAACACGAGCCGGTGGGTCGTGCTGACCCCGGTCAAGTAGCCGCCGGTCGTGTGCAGGATCCCCTTCGGCTTGGCCGTCGAGCCGGACGTGTAGAGGATGAAAAGCGGATGCTCGGCGTCCAGCGGCTCGGCGGGGCAGTCGCCGCCGGCCCGCTCGGCGGCAGCGAGGATCTCCTCGTAGTAGACGTCACGCCCCTCCTTCATCTGACAGGGCGTC
Organism: Solirubrobacteraceae bacterium; assembly: GCA_036269375.1. GTDB lineage: Bacteria > Actinomycetota > Thermoleophilia > Solirubrobacterales > Solirubrobacteraceae > Palsa-744. The sequence goes on along the minus strand of DATASE010000024.1, from coordinate 5,361 downwards.
CCCTTACTGCGCACCACGACGATCCGCTGCAGGGTCTCCAGGTCGCCCATCACCTCATCGACGCGGTCCTTGACCGCGGCGGTCTTGCCCTTGCGCGCCGCTCCATCCACGGTGATCAGCGCCTTGGCCTCGGAGAACTCCATCCGCTCGCGAACCGCCTCGGCCGAGAAGCCGCCGAAGACGACGTTGTGCGGCGCGCCGATGCGCGCGCAGGCGAGCATCGCCACGACGACCTCAGGGATCATTGGCAGATAGATGCCGACCACGTCGCCCTTGCGCACTCCCTGTTCGGTAAGCGCGCGGGCAAACAGCTTGACCTCACCCAGCAGCTCGGCGTAAGTGACGTCGCGCCGCTCTCCCTCCTCGCCGCACCAATGGATCGCGACCCGCTCGCCGCGCCCGGCGGCGACGTGCCGGTCAAGGCAGTTGTGGCAGGCGTTTACCTTGCCGCCGACGAACCACTTGTAGAACGGCGGATCGGAGTCGTCGAGCACGCGCTCCCAGGGAGCGAACCAGTCAAGCCCCTGGGCCTGGCGCTCCCACCAGCCATTGGGGTCGCGCGCCGCCTCCTCGTAGACGGCGGGGTCGCCGAGCAGCGCGTGCTCGCGAAAGGAGGCGGGAGGCTCAAAGCGCTCGACCTCGAGCAACGCGGCGAGCTCGTCATCGAGTTGGTGCGTGTCGGTCGCCATCGTCAGCCTCCCTCGTTCCTCCAGCTTTCGGTTTCCAGTTTGACGAACTCTCCGTCTGCGCGCCGGCGGATCAGTGGCCTACGAGCGGGACGAGCGGTAGCACCGTTCGTCCGAACGTCGAGTTGAGCACCGCCGCAAACGACGCGTACCAGGCCGCAGCAGCGGTTGCCAGCCCGACATAGCCACCCCAGTGGGTGACGCTCGGGTGCGGTCCGACCGCCCCGATCGCAAGCAAGACGAACGCCGCAGTCAGCAGTACGAACACGACCAGCACGGCTAGGTTGACCCGCAACGCCGCGACCGTCATGTAAGCGGTGAAGATCGCCCAGGCCCACAGGTACACGCCAACCGCGTGACCGACGTTGCCGCCGATGCTTTTCGCGTAGAAGACGTTCAGCGCCAAGAAGGAGATCCAGAAGGCCCCGTAGGAGGAGAACGCGACGGCGCCAAATGTGTTGCCGGTGCGAAACTCCCACATCCCGGCCAGCAGCTGCACGACGCCGCCGTAGACGAGCGCCAGCCCGAGCACGACCGGGACGCCCTTTTCATCGACCAGGTTCGCGTTGAACATCGACAGCACGAACGTGGTCATCGCGAACGCGGCCAGCCCGAGCGGCGCGGGGTTCGCCGGCGACCAAGACGCGACTGCCGGGCGCTCCTGCGTCACCGGCGGCGGCGCAGCCTGCGCTGGATGGTGGTGGATCGACGCGGCCTCCATGGAGCCTCCCTTCATGCCGCGCGACCCGCGCGGCTCGACACTAGGTGCTTGCGGCGCGAGCCCGCCGATCAACCCCCGGCGGCCTTCGCAGATTCATGTACTAGTTATTCCCGCAACTAAGTGCGGGCAATCGCGATTCGTCTATCGCGATTGTCGGGGCTAACTCGGGGAGCCTGCCGCATCGGCCTGCTTGGCGCCGCGTGAGCCGCGCGTCTGCGTAGGCCATGGCCGCGCCTCGCCGGCCTCCCACGCGGGCGGGTCGCCGTTCGGCCATCTCCCCAGCAACAAGATGCCGACCGCGACAAGCCAGAAGGTCGGTATCAGCTGCAGCGTCTCGGTGGCAAAGAAGGGCAGGAACAGCAGCCCGGCGACCACGCCGAGCATCCCAACCCAGCGCGGCAGCAACCCGGCGCGCATCGCCCCGACCGAAGTGGCGATCGCGCCGATCGCGAGCGCCAGCGCCGCCAGCAACCCGAGCAATCCGAGCGCGACGCCGGCCGATCCGCTTGACAACAGCGCCTTTTCCACCGCCTTGTTGCTGAAGTCGCTGCCGTGCAGGAAATTGTGAGCCGAGATCGCCAGCGCGATCTCGTGGATCAGATCGAGCGCGGCGTAGCCGATGCCGCCGATCAGCACGAGCGGCCGCGTCGCCGGCCACGCGTCGGCGCGGCGAAAGCGGGTGCAGTCGGCCAGGAACAGCAGCACGAGCGTCAGTGCCCCGATCGCGATCGCGCTCAGCACGCTGCCGGCGATCAGCCCGAAGGCGTGGTGGTCGATGTAGCGAACCTCGCCGGCCCGCGGCGAGACCGCGGGACTTGCTTCGCCGCGAAAGGCCGGTTCGAGTCCCTGCAGGATCCCGACCGTCGGCAGTTCTTTGAGCGCCGCGTTGAGGATGATCCCGCTCAGTAGGTAGAGCACCCCGCCGGCGACCGCAGGCACCGCCAGCCGCGCGCGGCGAGCCGACTCGAAGGCGAGCCGCTCTCTTATCTCTGCCTTGGCCATCGGCGCGCAGTCTACGCCAGCACGGCACGCCCGGGCTCACGTCGCGTCACACGCGCGCAGTCGCCGGCCCGCTCGCCGATGCCACGGCTGTCCGCCGCTACGATGAGCGCATGGACAGCGGCGACCTTGGCGGATTCGGCGAGATGTTCGGCGACCCCGAGGAGCTGCAGCGCCGCCTCGCCCAGTTCGCCGAACAGATGCAGGGCCAGCAGGCGCTAGCGTGGGCCGACAACGCGATCAAGCTCGCCGTCGACATGACCGTCGCGGCGGTCAACCGCGTCAACCTGCAGGGCGACGCCGAGGCGCAGGCCCAGCAGATCCGCAGCGTGATGGCGGTCGTCTTCCCAGAGGCCGTGACGCTCGTGCGCGAGGCGCGCGCCGGCCTTCAGTAGCCGGGGCCGGCTGCTGCCGGCTCGCCGCGTTCGGAGCGCCGCTCCTGCTCGCGCGAGGCGCGCCCGGCGGCGATCACCTCTTTGAAGGAGCGAAAGCGGAAGATCAGCATGACAGCGCCCAACCCGAGGATCGCGGTGAACGCGGCGATCGCAATCTGCTGACCGACCGAGTAGGCGGCGACCACCGCCGTGGGGGCGCTCGCGGCGAACACCTTGACAAGCAGCGCCTGCTGCACACCGGCGCCCCCCGGGGTGAATGGAACGGCGCCGGCGACCTGGCCCACTCCGAACACGAGCAGCACGTTCTGCACCGAGCCGCCGACGCGAAAGGCATCGAGCAGGAACCAGATCGCGGCGAAGCGACAGGCCCACGCCGCTGCCTGCCAGACGGCGACCTCGCGCAGGTAGCGGCGCCGGTAGGTGAGGATCGTCAGCCCTTGCCGCACGCGAGCCCAGAAGGCCTTGACACGCACCGACAGCAGCGCGAAGGCCACCAGCGCGAGCACTCCGAGCAGGGTGATCAGGAACAGGGTGAAGCGGAAGTGGCTGGCCAGATAGGAGATGTCGAAGGAGTCGAGCTTGGAGAAGTCGGGGGGCTTGGGGAAGACACCCTGGCTGAAGGCGAAGATCAGCACGAAGATGCCGACGCTCGCGTCGAAGACCGCCTCGACGAAAAAGGCCGCGGCTACCGTCGGGTAGGAGGAGCCGGGGATAGAGCTGCGCGTGAGGAACAGCTTGATGACGTCCCCCCCCCGCGCGGGTACCACGTTGTTGAAGCCGACCGCTGCGACGTACGCCCCCCAGATCCGCCGCCACTGGAACGTGACCGCCGGATAGGCGGCGCGCAGGCTGTGAAAGAAGGCGCGCGAGCGCAGCGTCAGATTCAACCCGAAGAAGGCCAGGCCGAGCATCAGGACGCCCCAGTGGACCGCCGCCAGGTCGGAGAAGAACTGACCGGCAGCTTCGACGAACGCATCGAAGCTGTGCGCTACCGAAGCCCCCACCGGGAGCGTGGGCAGCGAAGAGGCCGAAGCCGCGAAGCTCACCGAGAGGTCCGCCACGCATCCAGCCTACGTCCCTGCGTCACGCAGGGACGTATGCCTGCAAGCGACAGGGTCGGCACGCGCGTGCAAGCGACCGCGTCGTCTCGGGCGGGCGAGAGCTGCGGCGGCGGCTCAGAACTCGTCGTCGTCGTCTTCGGGCTCGACGCCTTCCTCATCGAGGTCGACTTCGAGATCGTCCGCGTCGAGCTCGTCGACATCGTCCCAATCGTCGTCGTCGAATTCGTGCTCTGGAACCTCGAGCCGTGGCGTTGAAAGCATGTCCTAGCTCCTTCTCAGGCGGGGTCGGTTCTGCGGGTATACCCAGCGAGCGGGCGCATCATAGTCAGTCGCGTCACGACCCGGCGGCGGCCAGCTCGCGCAACGCGTCGAGCACTAGCTCGTCGTGCTCGGCCGGTTTGACCTTGCGCAGCACCGTGGCCACACGCCCGTCCACGTCGAGCACGAAAGTCGTGCGCTCGTTGCCGAAGTAGGTGCGCCCGTACATCGACTTGCGCACCCACACTCCGTAGCACTCGGCGACCGAGTGATCCTCGTCGGCCAGCAGCGTGAAGTTCAGCGCCTGCTTGTCGTGGAAGCGCTTGACCTTCGCGACCGGGTCCGGCGAGACGCCGAGCACCGTTGCGCCGGCGCCGGAGTAGTCGGCGTGGCGGTCGCGCACGCCGCAAGCCTGGGTTGTGCAGCCCGGCGTGTCGGCCTTGGGGTAGAAGTAGAGGACGACAGGCGCCCCGCGCAACTTCGACAACCGCACGGACGCGCCGTCCTGGTCAGGGAGCTCGAAGTCGGGTGCCTGATCGCCGGGTTCGATCACGTGCGCATCCTAGCCTCCCGACCGGGCGGTCGGGCAAGCAGGGCGGCCGCACGGCGTGCGACCGCCCTACCGCCCGTCACACGTCTGACCGGGACCTGGAGATCGTCACCATTTCCTACAACACCGCTTCGATCAACGACGTGAACTCGCCCTGCCCCGAAGCATTCGGGTGATAGCTTTCCGACAGTGGGTTTGACTGGCCGTTCAGCCACTCCACCGACGAGCAGACCTCGTGCGATTCGAACGGCGCCGTCGGGTTTACAAAGGTGAATTTCGCCGCTTCGGCCCGGGACTTGATCACTTTGTCGAGCAGTTCAGCCGAGACGTTCATCTTCTTCTCGTTTTCGGAGGTGAGAAAGTTGACGTTGCACGTCGTTCCTTCTTTAGTGAACAGCTTGGGGTAGCCGAGCACCACCACTAAGGCCGTCGTCGCTCGCGAGCTGACGTCCTTATAGGTTGTTTCGAGCAACGCCGGCAGTTTTTTTTCGATGAATTCGTTTGCTTCTTTTATCGCCGAGCTGCAGGTGAAGTAATACAAGGCACAGTTGAGTATCACGTTGCTGAAGCCGGCGTCGTTGCCGCCGATCGTGATCGTGACCAGGGCGGTCGTGCTACTCAGATGGCCGAGCTGTTTTTCGTTGACGTCGGTGGTCTTCGCGCCACTGCACGCTTCGAAGTTGAGCGCGTA
>DATASE010000023.1:0-5024 GCA_036269375.1 Solirubrobacteraceae bacterium | reverse complement strand
GAACACCAGGTACAGCGCCGGGCGCGAGATCCGCGCCGCGGTGGCGATATCTCCCATCGTCGTCCGCGCCAGCCCGTAACGCATGAACACCCCCGTCGCGGCCTCCACGATCCCCTCTGACTTTGTCGTCCGGTCTGGCATGTCCTCTTCCTCGGCAAACAATCTGACATCCGGTGAATGTTTGCCCAGTCTCTTGTCGACTTGACGTTTTTTATAATTTTGTCAGAGTGTCCCGGTTCAGCCACCCCGGAGCGGCGCGCGCGTGGCTGCCGTGGACAGACCTGCCGCGAGGAGAGATGCATGCGTACGACCGAGATCGATTTCGAATCACTGCGTGCGACGGCCCATGACATCGCCGCGCACCAGCCGGTGTTCATGCTCAACCTGGTGCGCTACCGGGAGCGCGCCGACTACGGCGAGCGCGCCGGTTTCGAACCGTGCTCGGGGAGAACCGCGTACCAGGAGCGCTACCTCCCGGTATGGCGCGCGCTGGCGCCCGCTGGCACGCAGGTCGTGTGGTTCGGCGCAGCCCTCGGCCACCTCGTCGCGCCGCCCGACGAGCGCTGGCATGACATCGGGATCGTGCAGTACGCCAGCATCTCGGCATTCCGACAGCTCGTCGAGAGCCCGCGATACGCCTCCGAAGCGGAGCACCACCGGCGCGCAGGACTCGAAGACTGGCGGCTCCTCATGATCTCCAAGGTGGAGATCGAATGACCCACAGCGCCGTCGTCGCAGCAGCTGTCCTGGTAGCTGCCCTCGGCTCTGCGATCGCGTCCGCCCCGGCCCGGGCTCCGGCTCCGCAGCCGAGCCAGACCGTCGGACTCCCAGGCCTTCGAGGTGATTCGCCGCGTCCTCCAGCACCCTCGCTGCCGCAACTGCCACGCCGCCGGCGACGCGCCTCCAGGGCAACGACAGCCAGCCGCACGCCATGAACGTGCGCCGCGGCCCGGCCAACCCACCCGACAGCTACGGCCCTGCCCAGCCCCCCGGCGTCTCCACCGGATGGCGCATGCCCACCCCCGGCGACCCGCTGGTATTCACCCATGCCTTCGACGCTCGCCAGAAGTGACCCGGGGCTGCTCGTCAGAAATGACCCACTGATGTAGTTGGCTGCGCCGCGCGTGGTGGCCGGCAAGGCGCCGCGATGGCGTGGGCCACATCGTCGATGTGGGCCGCATGGCCGACCAGGGTCACGTAGTCGGCGATGGTCGCGGTCGCTGTGCGCAAGAAGCGACCGTGCTGCATCTGCCGACGATGGTTCCTGCCTGACGCACGCGTGGGGGACCGGCAGCGGGCGTGTGGCGCCGCAGAGTGCCAGCGAGTCCGGCACCGCGAAGCGGATCGAGCGTGGCATGCACGGCATCGCGACTACGATCGAGGACGACGCTGGCAGGCGGGGGTGGACGCGGCGAAGGCCGGCTCGCCGCCGCGGCCACCGGAGCGACCGCCGCCGCTGGCGGGAGTGCCCTGGGACGTCGCGCAAGACGCGATGAGCCCCGAAGCTGTGGTGATCCTTGCGGAAGTAGCCCGAGTCCTCGCGGTCCACGCGCAAGACGAGAGGCAGAAGCAAGCACCTGATCCTGCGGGGAAATTCGGCGGAGTTGGTGGGGGTGGCGACGCAAGACGAGATGGAGGGGAAGGCCGCGCCCAGGCAGCGTGACGGCGTGGAGGTGGACCTGCACCAGCTCGAGCTCCGGCATCGCGATCTACGGATCCATGACGGCGAGCGACGCCGTCGGTTGATCGGCTCGGTCGCCGAGATCGGCCAGCAGGTGCCCGTGGTGGTGATCCGCGACGCCGATCGGCTGGTGCTGATCGATGGCTATCTGCGGGTCGAGGCGTTGCGTCGGCTGCATCGCGACACGGCGATCGCGACGACGTGGCCGGTCACGGAGCTTGAGGCGCTGGTGCACCACCGCCACCTGTCGGCGGCCAGGTGGGTCGCGCTCGAGGACGCGTGGCTGCTCGGCCGGCTGCGCGAGCACGGCTTGACGATGGAGCAGCTGGCGAGTCGGCTATGTCGCTCGACGAGCTGGGTATCGCGGCGGCTCGGACTGCTCGACGCGCTCGACGGTTCAGCGCAGGACCGGGTGCGGGCCGGGACGGTGCCGCCGCATGCGGCGATGAAATACCTGGTGCCGTTGGCGCGCGCCAACAAGGTGCACTGCAAACAGCTGATCGCGGGGCTGGGCGAGACGCGGGTGTCGGATCGCGAGCTCGGCGCGCTGTACACGGCGTGGCGGCAGGCCGATCGCGCGGGCAAGCGGCGGATCGTCGCCGAGCCGCTGCTGGTCCTGCGCGCGCTGGCGGCCATGCGCGCGGATCCCCAAGACGACGCGGCGGCGCTCCACAAGGATCTGACCGTGCTCGCCGCCGTCGCGCTGCGCGCGGGGCGGCGGGTTCGCGAGGGCGGTCGCTTCACCGCCCCAGTGACCAAGGCGTGGCGCGCCGCGAGCGAGGCGTTCGCGGTGCTCGACGCCACCATCGAGGAGATGCATGCTGGACCAGACCCAACGACAGACCATCTTGACTCTGCGTGAGGCAGGCAACGGGATTCGCGCCATCGCCCGCGCACTCGACATCTCGCGCGTCGCCGTGAAACGGGTACTCGCCGACGGGCGGGCATCGCCGCCGCTGCTGGAGCGCGCCGAGAAGGCAGAAGCCTACCGCGACGACATCCTGGCGCTCCTGGCCGACTGCAAAGGCAATCTGGTGCGGGTGCACGAGGAGCTGGCGACGCGCGGCATCGTGACGCTGTCGTACCCGGCGCTGACCGCGTTCTGCCGAAAGCACGGCATCGGCCACACGCCGCCAAGGCCGGCGGGGCGTTACCCGTTCGCGCCAGGCAAGGAGATGCAGCACGACACCTCGCCGCACGACGCGCACATCGGCAGCGCGCTGCGCCGGGTGCAGACCGCGTCGCTGGTCCTGGCCCACTCCCACCGGCTGTTCTTCCAGTTCTATCCGCGGTTCACCCGGTTCGAGTGCAAGCTGTTCCTCCACGAGGGTGCGCAGTACCACGACGGCACGTGCGAGCACTGCATGATCGATAACACCCACGTCATCGTGCTCAGCGGCACCGGCAAGACCATGGTGCCCGTGCCCGAGATGGAGGCGTTCGCGCGGCGGCTGCACTTCACGTTCATCGCGCACGAGAAGGGCGACGCCAATCGCTCGGCGCAGGTCGAGCGGCCGTTCGACTTCATCGAGCGAAACTTCCTCGCCGGCCGGAAGTTCGCCGACTTCGCCGATGCCAACCGCCAGGCCCGTGCGTGGTGTGACCAGATCAATGCCAAGTTCCGACGCGCCTGGCAGACCAGCTCCAACGAGCTGTACCGCGCCGAGTGGCCGGCGCTGCGCCGGCTGCCGGCGTGGCTCCCCGAGGTCTACTTGCTCCACCAGCGCATCGTCGACCTCGAGGGCTACATCCACGTCGACGGGCATGTCTACTCGGTGCCCTACCAGCTGATCGGCAAGGCCGTCGAGGTCCGCGAGACCAAGGACCAGATCCGCGTGTTCGTCGGCCCGCGCGAGGTCGCCGTCCACGATAAGGTGATCTCCACACTCAAGCAGCGCAAGACGCTCGCGGCGCACCGTCCGCCGCGCGGACAGGCCGCCGTGCACGTCACGCCCCTGCCGGAGGAGCGCGAACTTGCCACCGCGGGTGCGCCATTCGCCGACTACGCCAAGACGCTCAAGCAGCGCGCCGGCCTGCGCTGGCCGATCGCGCTGCGCCGGCTCGCCCAGCTGCGGCTCGACTACCCGGCCCAGCCGCTGGCCGCCGCGATCGAGAGCGCCGCCCACTACGGCCTCTACGACCTCGACCGGCTCGAGCGGATGATCCTGCGCAATATCGCCACCGCGTACTTCGTCGTGCCCGCCGAGCGCAATGACCCGGAGCCCGACGATGAAGGATGATCTCGAGCAGCTGCTCAGGAGCCTCCACCTGCGCAAGATCGCCGAGATCTTCGACGACGAGGCCAAGCGCGCCGAGAAGGCCGACAGCTCCTACCAGGAGTTCATCGCCCGTCTGCTCCGCGCGCAGTGGCAGGCCAACCAGGAGGCCGCGCTCGCCTGGCGGATCCGACGCGCCGGCCTGCCCGAGGAATGGACCCTCGAGTCCTTCCCGTTCAAGCGCCAGCCCGGCGTCAACCAGCGACAGATCCGGACCTTCGCCGAGCTCGAGTTCGTCCCCAAGGCCGAGAACATCGTCTTCATCGGCCCGACCGGCGTCGGCAAGACGGGACTGGCCTCAGCGCTGCTGCTCAAGGCGCTGCAAAACGGCCACCGCGGCGTGTTCATGCGTGCCCAGGACCTGTTCGACGAGATGTACGCGTCCATCGCCGACCGCTCGACCAGACGCCTGCTCAACCGACTCGCCAAGGTCGACGTGTTGGTCATTGATGAAATGGGATATCTAAATCTGCGTCCCGAGCAAACCAACATCTTCTTCAAGTTGATGGAAGAGCGATATCGTCAGCGCGCGACGATCATTACCACAAATCTCGATTACTCCGAGTGGGCCCATTTCCTCGGCAACAAGGCCCTGGTCGGCGCGCTGCTCAGCCGGCTGCGCCACCAGTGCCATACGGTCAAGATCGACGGTCCGTCGCTGCGAGACGGCGACGGCGACGGCGCCAGCGCCACCTGAGTCACCTGCCGTTCGACGCCTGGATACCCTCGTCGCCTCGCGGCGGGGGCGTTCTGCTTGCCGCCGTTCGCGGCGCATCACCGCCCTCGCGGAGGGTCTCGGAGTTGGGCACCATCCAGCCGGTGATGATGATGACCGGCGGCAGTGTCACCGGCTCGACGGCCGCCAGATGGCCGACGTACTCGGCTCCGTCCAGCACGCTCGCTGCGCTCGCGCCGCAGCGGCGGGCTTCGCCCGTCCTTGACCGAGCCTCCGTCAGTCGCCGCTGGCCATGTGCCGGTTCGTCACAGGCGACCCGGTCGGCGAACAAGAACGAAATCAGCTCGACGATCTGATTCGGTAGCCTGGCCTGGTTCTCGCGAGCAGACCT
>DATASE010000022.1:0-29409 GCA_036269375.1 Solirubrobacteraceae bacterium | reverse complement strand
GCCACTACAGCTTCACGGTGCGCGCGCTCGACTCCTACGGCTACCTCAGCGCGCCGGCGCCGGCGGTCGCGGTGTTCACGACGCACACGCCGCCCTCGACTCCGGCGAACCTGTCGGCACGCGAAGTGACCGCCTCCTCGGCGAAGATCTCCTGGTCGCCCTCGACACCGGTCAGCGGGCGGATCGTCGGCTACCGCGTCTTCCGCGACGAAGTCCCGGTCGGGCAGGCCAGCGGCACGGAAATGACGCTGCCAAGCCTCGCACCGTCGAGCGAATACGAGATCACCGTCACCGCGGTGGACTCGCTCGGGGCGATCAGCAAGCCGACGCCGGCGCTGACGATCCGCACCGAAGACCCGACGCCGACGCACGGCAACGCGCAGGCGTTCCTGCTCGCATCGACCGACCAGAGCTTCTACGACCTGGAGGCCCATTACCAGCAGATCGGTGTCGTCTACCCGACCTACTTCGATTGCAACGTGCAGGGCGGCGTGACCGGCCAGAACGACCCCCTGGTCACCGGCTGGGCGCTCGCGCGCCAGATTGCGGTGATGCCGCGCCTGAACTGCCAGAACCCCAAGGACGAGAACGAAATCCTCAACGAACCGGCGGCTCAGAGCGCGATGATCGAAGGTCTGGCGGCGCTCGGGCGTCAGTACGGCTACAGCGGCTTTCAGATCGACTTCGAGGGCGCCCAGCCGACCGAGCGCGCGCCGTTCACCGCGTTCATCACCGCGCTGGCGGCGCGGCTGCATGGTCAGGGGGAGAAGCTGTCCACGGTGGTGACCGCCAAGTACTACAACGTGATGAGCGGACGGGCCGCGATGTACGACGACGCTTCGCTCTCCCAGGTATCCGACTACCTGTTCGTGCTCGACTGGGGCCTGCACTGGACGACCTCGGTGCCCGGGCCGATCGACGAACTCGGCTGGTTCACGAAGGTCGCCGAATACACCGCAACGATGCCCAACCGCGAACGTTTCATCCTCGGTATGCCGATGTACGGGATCGACTGGCCCGGGTCGGGCGGGCCGACCAACCCGGGGACCCCGCTCGAGTACAACAACCTGATGGCCGAGTCGGCCGTCTTTGGAGCGCCGCTGGAATGGGAAGCGAACGCCGCAGATCCACATTTCTCCTACGTCGACGGCGCCGGCGTGCACCATTCCGCGTGGTACACGAACCAGCAGTCGATCGGGATCCGGATCGCGCTGGCGCGGCGGCTGGGCCTCGGCGTCGGCCTGTGGCACCTGGGCAGCGAGGACCAGAGCGTGTGGTCGCTGCCCGGCGTGGAATGACGCGCCGAGTCGGCGTCTCGAGCGCATGCGCGGCTCGGTCGGTTGCCGCGGTCGTGGCGACGCTCGCCGTGCTGGCGTGCGGATGGGCGCCCGTCGTGGTCGCGGCTGAGCCCATTCGGGGGGTGGCGGCCACGGTCGGCGGCCTGCGGGCCTTCGTGCTCGCCAGCTCGCCCGACTCGTTTGCCGACCTGCAGGCCCACGCCGGCTCGATCGGCGTCGCCTACCCGACCTACTTCGAATGCTCAGGCGAAGGCTCGCAGGTGCTCGGCCAAGACGACCCGCGGCTCAGCGAATGGATCGCCGCGCACGGCGCCGCGCTGATGCCGCGCTACACCTGCCAGGAAGGACTACAGGTGCACCGCCTGCTGTTCGACCGCTCGCTACGCCCGCACCTGCTGCGCCAGCTGGTGGCGATCGTGCAGCAGCACCCCCTGTACAGCGGGTTGAGCCTCGACCTGGAGAACGACGGGGCCGAAGACCGCGCGCTGCTGACCTCCTTCGTGGCCGAACTAGCCGCACGACTGCACGCGCTCGGACGGCGGCTCTCGGTGGTGGTCGACGGCGTCACGCACGAAGACGCGCGCCTGTCCACGGCCTTCTACGACGAGCGCGCGCTGGGGACGCTGGCCGACGAAGTGTTCGTGATGGCCTGGGGCGTTCACTGGGAAGGCTCGGCCCCCGGCCCGATCGCGCCGCTGGGCTGGGTCAGGCAGGTGGCGCGCTTCGTAGCGTCGCTGCCGCACGCGCGGCGGTACGTCCTGGGGGTGCCGATGTACGGCCTGGACTGGCGCGTGGCGAGCCCGGGGCCGGGCGGTGTGCGGGCGCTCGGTCGCGCCGTGGCTGCTCAGTATGCGGGCGTCGCGGCGCTGCTCGCCCGGATTGGCGTGCATCCGCACCGAGACCGACGCTCGGGAGAGATGACGGTTGCCTACCGACGCGGGGGGGTGCTGCATCGCGTTTGGTACCTAGACGCCCGCGCGATCGTGGCGCGGCTGCGGGCCGGGCTGAATACGGGGCTTCATGTGGGCGTTTGGCGCTTGGGTAGTGAGGATCAAGCGCTGTGGTCGGAGCTGCCGTGAGTCGGCGTCCTCGCGCGGCGCGACTCAGAACCAGTCCTCGGCCGCGGCGACCGCTGCAAGTTGCGGGCTCGACGCAAGCACCAGATAGTTCTCGGTGCGCTCGGCCATTTGCACGAGCTCCAGCGGGTAGTTGCCTGGGTTTTCGAGCACGAGCAGTGCTGTCTCGTGCGGCATCGCGTCCTTGCCGGTGACGGTCGCCGAGCGCCCAAGCCCCGAGCCGACGCCATATCCGAGCCTGGCCCACTCGACCGCGGTCTCCCATGAGACGATCTCGGGCGCAATCGACGCTCGCAGTCTAAGCACGCGGTAGTCATCGCCGGCGTAGCGTTCGACCGCTGGCCAGAACGGTCCAGCGGAGACCGTGGTCGTGCGCAGCCACAGCAGGGTGGACAAGAGCGGCGGCAGCTTCGCTGCTGCGCTCGCCGGCATTTCCGGATCAGGCAGCTCTTTCCTGACTGCGTCGAGCGTGTCGCGGATCACACGGATCGAGTTCCAGTCGAGCTCTGCCGCACATGCGTCTGCGTCATCGGCAACTACGCGGAGTGCATCGGCGGGGGCCCAGAGCGCCGCGGCCAGTACGAACAGAAACCGACTCTCGCCGGATGACGCATCGTCGGCTTGCGAGCGCCACCAGGTCGTGGCGTGCGCGCCGGAGATCTTTCGCGCGTAACGGAGCCGCTCGATCAGGGGAGCATCGCGGTCGAACAGCGCCGAGGCGTTGCCGAAGCCTCTGCGTGGGTCGCGCCCCGCAACCGTCGCGGCGGCCGCCACGAGCTGGCAGCCCTCGCCCCAGAGCAGACGTGTCCGTTCGAGCAGCTCCGCCAAACCGTGGAATTCGCCGTGCTCGCCCGATGTCCCGAGGCTCGCGGCGAGCACCTCGCGGCAGGCAGCCAGCGTCTCACAGTCATTCTCCCCGGATTCGTCTCTGGATTCGAGGAACAGTTGGCGCGCGCCAAAATCGAGGAAATGGATCCCGGCTCGGACCATCTCCAGCAGGTGTCGCAACGACGAGTAGTTCGGTCCCGAATTCGTGCCGGTCACGAACAGCCTGGCTTGCAGGACAGCGTCGATTGTCGCCCTGGCCAGCTGATCGTCGCAATCGAGCTGGGGATTGTTGCCGAGCATGACGCATCCAGCTCTTCTTCCGGCCTCCCCGCTGCACCCATCGCCGTGGATCAACGCCTTGATCTCCTCTGGCTCGATCTGGCCGAAGAGCCCCAGGTCGTTGCCCCACAGGAACCACCACGTCCGTGCGTCTCCCTCCACCGCACCGACCCGTTGACGCCAGATCGGCTCGATTGCCTCGGGTGTCGAGTGACTGGCGATGCACAGTGCGAGCTGGCGCTTGCGGTCTTCGCCGACAGGGGTGTCCAGGAGCTCGAACGCGCGCCCGACCACCTCCTCGGCTCCGGAGCCGGGCGGCAGGCGCAGCGGGTCCGCCAGCCCAAACGCGCCTTCGGGGCCGTTCAGCGTATGTCGCGTGCCCAGGCCGTCGAGCACACACTGGATCGCCCGCTCGCGGCTCTTGCGGTTTGCCTCGAACGTCCGGTCCGACAGCAACGTCGCAGCGAGCGATCGCGACCGGCCAGTAGGTCCCTGCGCAGGATCGGCGGCGAGTTCTTCGAGCTCGTCTGGAACCGACGAGAGCTCCTCCTTGGTGTAGAAGCCCACGTAGAAGCGCAGCACGTTCAGCCAGAACGGGTTGCGTGCAAGCCCGGCGAGCCGGTCGGCTTTGGTGCCGCGAGCGAGCGATCCCTGCGTGACCACCTTCGCGGTTTCGTACAAATGCAGCGCGGCGAAGAACTCGCGCAGTGGTTGCACTTCGAATTCGAAGCGCCCATCCAGCTGGGGGGCAACCAATAGAAGCAACCTGTCGGTGACTCCGCCCAGGATCTCCTCGACCGCCCACTCGGTGCGTCCCGTTTCCTGCCGCAGCTCCTCGATCACCGTGGCGATGTCCTCCAGCGACACGGTGCCGCCGTGGCTCGAGTCCTCGGCTTGGACGTGCAGGCGATAGCCAAGGACGCGGTGCACGTCATACAGCAGATCCTTGTGCTGTCTGACGACTGCATTGCTGGTCGCCTCGCGAGCGAAGCACACCCTCATGTATTCCTTGTACATCTGCGTGCGTCGATCAGGCAGCGCCTCGCCGATCGTCTCCACCAGGTTGAGCAGGATCGAGAGCTGCATCGGATTGCGTACGAGGTCGCGCATGTGCGGCTCCTCGAGCCGATCGTTGACGATGGTCAGCATCTCGTCACGATTGATTTTGCGTTGCGCGCGGGCGGCGATCCAGCGCTCGGCGTAGTCCTTGATCGCCTCGAGGTCGAGGTCGGCCAGCCGCAGGTAACGGAAGCGCTCAGACGGAAAGCCGGGAGAGTTCGCAAACGCCGGCGGGCGGCTCGTGACGATCACAAGCAGATCGACGGCCAACGCCTCGAGCGCCGCGAGACCCTGCTCGACGGCGTCGACCATGTCCCTGCGCTCGTCCGGGTTGGCGACCTCGTCAAATCCGTCAAGCGCGATGATGGTCGGTCCGCTCGCAAACACCTCGAACAGGTCATTGACTTCGAACTCGAGCCCACCCGAGCCTTGACGGACCTGTGCGGCGAGGAAACCGACGAGCGAGCGCGGCCAGCCAGCCGGAATTGGCCCCCATCCAGGACGATTTGCGAATGGATCGGCGCCCGCGAGGAATTCGGCGAGTTCTTTGAGTTCGACCTTGAACGGGAGCAGCGCAGGAGCCTCACGGACCGTCGGATCGAGCCGCTCGAGGTCGGCTGTCTTGCGCAGCAGCTTGATCCGGTTGACCTGGCAGAGGTACTGCGCAAGCGTCGACTTGCCCTGGCCGGGCGCGCCCTCGACGACAAACCGGCGGGCTTTGTCGTCTCCCGAACTCGAGGAAGCGAGCTGAATGCTCGCATAGGCGGGGCTGAGTGCGAAGGCGGCGCTGCGCTTCCCACGGAGGAAGAAGTTGGCTGCCCCGCCTCCCTCGGCGCCCCGCGTCGGACTCGGCCAGTCGACCCTTGTATGAGCATGGGACGTGCCCATTTCGGTAGAAAGCCGGAAACCGCCGCGAATATCGGAGGCAAGCGGCACATCCAGGTACAGGTTGAGCAGGTCGGCATCGAGTTCGACCTGCTTGAACCTAACGTTCCGATCGTCGAGGTATTGAGCTGCGACGAAGGCAGAGATCGCTCGTGCGCGCCGGCGCGCTGCCTCGCTGGCGTCGGCACCCATCAGCTGCGCCAGCAGGTCACCGGGCTCGAGCAGCTCAAGGTACTTCCAGCGCAGCTCCGGATGCTTGGCAAGTCGCGTGTCTAGGTCCGCCTCCCACCAGCATTGTGCAGGTATCGGCACCTGCTCTGACAGCAACTCCTGGACGCGATCCACGGACCCTTTGTGCGGATGGGCGGAGCCCAGATGGTTGGTGAGCAGGTAGTACTCCTGCGCGCCTTCCTCCTTGAGTCGTTCGATCTTGGGCAACTCAGCGCTGAGAATCTTCGACAGCGTCTTGACGGGGTCCAGTTGCCGCTCGGAGCGGCGGCGGAACTTCACCTGAAAGGCGATGAAGCCTTTACCGGTTGTCGGTGCGATCGCGTCCCGACCGCCGTCGGGCTGCGCGACGGGGAGCGCCTGCAGAGATGGAAACTCGTAGGTCAGAAGGCTCTGACAAAAGGTCTGAAAACGTTCAGGCCCGAGTGCTTGATAGTTAGCCATGCTCCGGTCTCCTCGGCGCGCTGCTTCTCACTCTTCGACTGGCTGTCGTCTCTGCTTCCCCTGAGCAGCAGCAGGTCGTCGTCGATCGCACGACAAGCGAAAAAGTATCAGCCTTGCGAATGCGGCAGCCGAGGTCGCCAAGCATTCGTTCTCGACGGTGCTCCGTCTCGGTTCCTCGGCATCTACTTGATGAACAACATCTCCGAGTACTTCGGCAAAGGCCACAGGTCGTCGGCGACGATCTTCTCGAGCCGGTCGGCCACCTCGCGCACGTCTTCCATCGCGGGGATCACGGTGTCGCGCATGTACTTGGCCCACTTGTGAGCGCCGTCGGGCTGGTTGTCGGCGAGGTTTGCGTCCTCGAGCTTGACCAGCGCGTAGTGCAGCTCCTTGACGACCGGCTCGACCTCGGCGACCAGCTCTTCAAGGCCCGTTGCCTTGAGCTCGTTCAGGTGCCGGATCGCCGCCGGCAAGATCATCGTGCGGGCGATCGACGCCGCAGTCTCGGCCTCGATGTTCAGCGTCACCGCGTACTGCTCGGTGAACACCTCCTCGCGGCTCTCCAACTCGCGCTTTGAGAGCACCTTGTACTTCTTGAACGTCGCCACGGTCTGCTTGTCGGTAAGCCACGGCAGCGCGTCCGGGGACGTGCGCAGGTTGGCAAGGCCGCGCTTCTGCGCCTCGGTGTGCCACTCCTCGGAGTAGCCGTCGCCGTCGAAGACGATCTGCTTGTTGGCGCTCCAGCTCTCCTTGACGACCTTGACGAGAGCCTTCTCGAGGGTCGCCCCCGACGCTTTGGCGGCGGTCTTCAGCTTGCCCGCCAGCTCGTCGATCGACTCGGCGACGATCGTGTTCAGCACCGTGTTCGGCAACGCTGGCGACATGCTCGAGCCGAGCGCGCGGAACTCGAACTTGTTGCCGGTGAAGGCAAACGGCGAGGTGCGGTTGCGATCGCCGCCGTGCAACGGCAAGGGCGGCAGCACGGGCGTGCCGAGGCCCAGGAACGACCCCGGCTTGGCCGACTGCGCCTTGCCCGACTCGATCGCCCCGAACACCTTCTCGAGCTCCGCGCCGAGGAAGATCGAGATGATCGCCGGCGGCGCCTCGTTGGCGCCGAGGCGATGGTCCTGACCGGCGTTCGCCACCGACGCGCGCAGCAGTGCCTGGTGCTTGTTGACCGCCTGGATCACCGCAGTGCAGAAGAACAGGAAGACGAGGTTTTCGTGCGGTGTCTCGCCCGGCTCGAGCAGGTTCATGCCCGTGTCGGTGCTCATCGACCAGTTGTTGTGCTTGCCCGAGCCGTTGACGCCGGCGAAGGGCTTCTCGTGCAGCAGGCAGACAAGGCCGTAACGACGGGCCGCGTTCTGCATCACCTGCATCGTGAGCATCTGGTGGTCGGCGCCGACGTTGGAGTTCTCGAAGATCGGCGCGACCTCGTACTGGTTGGGCGCGACCTCGTTGTGACGCGTCTTGATCGGCACGCCGAGCTTGGCCAGCTCCACCTCGGTCTCCAGCATGCAGGCGAGGATCCGCTCGGGGATCGAGCCGAAGTAATGGTCGTCGAGCTCGTGCCCCTTGGGCGGCTTGGCGCCGAACAGCGTGCGGCCGGTCGTCAACAGATCGGGGCGCTCGAAGTAGTACTGCTCGTCGATCAGGAAGTACTCCTGCTCGCAGCCGATCGTCGTGAACACGCGCTGGGCCTCGTCCACGCCAAGCAG
Source organism: Solirubrobacteraceae bacterium (assembly GCA_036269375.1). Lineage (GTDB taxonomy): Bacteria > Actinomycetota > Thermoleophilia > Solirubrobacterales > Solirubrobacteraceae > Palsa-744. The sequence goes on along the minus strand of DATASE010000022.1, from coordinate 21,594 downwards.
TTCCAGCGCCCCGATCGCCGCCGTTGAGAGCGCGTCCATCGAGCGCAGCAGCGGGATCTTGTGGTCGAGCGCCTCGCCGGTCCAGGAGGTGAAGGCGGTAGGGATGCACAGCAGCGCGCCGTTGGGGTTCTCGAGGATGAACGCCGGCGAGGTCGGGTCCCAGGCCGTGTAGCCGCGCGCCTCGAAGGTCGCGCGGATCCCCCCGGTCGGAAACGAGGAGGCGTCGGGCTCGCCCTGGATCAGCTCCTTGCCTGAGAACTCCGCCAGCGCCGTGCCGTCGCCGGCGGGCCCGTAGAAGGAGTCGTGCTTCTCGGCGGTGGAGCCGGTCAAGGGCTGGAACCAGTGCGTGTAGTGGGTCGCGCCCTTCTCCATCGCCCATTCCTTCATCGCTTGTGCCACGGCATCGGCGAGCGTGGTGTCGAGCGCCTCGCCGCGCTCCAGCGTGCGCTGCAGCGCACGGAACACGTGCTTCGGCAGGCGACGACGCTGGACGGCGACGCTGAACACGTTGGAGGCGAAGATCTGGTTGCCCGGGAGCGTCAGGTCCATCGAGCCGAGCGCGCTCCCGTTGGCGCTCCACTGGGCGGCGGTCACGTTGGTCTGGCGGGTCCTGGGTGGCATGTGCGGGCTCGACTCCTCTATCTGGTTCACGCGTATCTGGGAGACGCATCGTAGCCCTCGCGGTGAAGCTCGTGTCGCTCAGATGGCGAAAGGTGCGTCAGGGCGTTTCGACAGGCGTCCAACCCCCCAACGCCCGCAGGGCGATCAGATCAGGGAACCGCGCCGACCGGCCCCGCGGCCACCGGGCTCGATCCCGGCGAGATCCGTCCCGTTTCGGGATTGACGTGCGTGTGCGGTGGCACCGGAGCGATCTGCGCGACGAGCGTCCCGCGGGCCGGAGCGCCGCCGCGCAGTGTGGCCCGCGCGTGCCCGTCTACGCCGGCGCCAAGCGTGTAGTGGACGATGTGGCCGCCGGGCTTCACCGGAGTCACCTGCCATAGGAAGACCGCCCGCGCGTGGGCGGCCAGCGGCCCCAGCGACCAGGTGTTCACGAACGCCGTCGAGGCCCCGCCTTCGCGGTCGACAGCTTCGCTTTCCACGGGTGGGTTGGCGCGCGCCCCCGGCCCGTCGTTGACGATCCAGACCGGTCGCTTGTTGACCGCCAGGAGCCGATAGTCGCTCGTGTAGTAGAAGGATTCGACGGTCGCTGTCACGTTCGGGATCGCGCGTGGGCCGGCGTTGCGCACGACCAGTTCGAGCGAGACGTCGCGGGCGACAGCTTGACGGCGCGGGAAGCGGGCGCGCACGACTTCGACCGCGTAGCTGCGCTTCTGTTCGTGCGCATCGCGCTGAGCTTCGCCGCAGCCGGCAGCGAGCAACGCGCCCGTGGCGAGCACTCCGCAGGTTACAGGCAGCGCGACTCGCGCGGCGCACGTCGCGAGCATCGCCGGTGTGCGGACGCCTCCCCTCCTCACAGTCGCGCCACCATACCAGGGGAACATCGCGTACAGTTCCTGCTCTGCCGGTAGAGTGGGGGACCGAGGCCGTGTCCCCGAGGAGGGGTTCGATGGGAAGCAGTGCAGCGGAACGGGTGTTCCTGCCGGTCAGGAACCTGCTCGAAGAAGTCGGCGACATGATGGTCCTCACCTGGAGGACCATCACCTCGGCGCTGCGACCGCCCTATCCCTACGGCGACGAGTTCGTCTCCCAGTTCCTGTTCGTCCTGCGCCTGGTGTGGTTCCCGCTGCTGGTCACTACGGTCTCGATCAACTACGGCGCCCCGGGCCTGCAGGCCGCGAACTTCCTCTCGATCTTTGGCGCCATCGACCGTCTCGGCGGCTTCTTCGTGCTGGCCGCGATCCGAGAAATCGGTCCGTTGATCACCGCGATCGTGCTCGCCGGCGTGGCCGGGACCGCGATCACCGCCGACCTCGGCGCGCGCAAGATCCGCGAGGAGCTCGACGCGCTGCAGGTGCTCGGCGTCGACCCCGTCAAGAACCTGGTCGTCCCGCGCTTTCTGGCGCTGATGCTGGTGACCGGACTGTTCGACCTGTACGCGCTGCTGTTCGGCATCTTCGGCGGCCTGCTGGCCGCGGTCATCAAGGGCCAGCCGCTGGGCCCGTTCTGGGCGACGTTCTTCGCCAACACCTCGACGGTCGACCTGTGGGGCTCGCTGCTGAAGACGATGATCTTCGGGGCGATCGTCGCGATCGTCAGCTGCTACAAGGGCATGACAGCGTCCGGAGGTCCCGAGGGCGTCGGCCGCGCGGTCAATCAGGGCGTGGTGATCTCGTTCCTGGCCTTCGGCGCCTTCAACTATGTATTCACGCAAATACTGCTCGCAACCCACCCCAACATCTTGGTGATCAGATGACCGCAACCGAGATGAGCACGCGATGAGCGCCTACGGCGGATCCTGGACCGCGGTCCCGCGCGAATGGCTCGCCTCGGCCGGCGAGATCGGCGGCTTCTCCGCGCGAGTCGTGCGCGAAGTCTGGGGACTGCGCGTGCTGCGCTTCTTCGGCGAGACGATCCGCCAGGCCGGCATCCTGATCGTCGGCTCGACCGCGGTGATCTTTGGGCTGGTTTTCCTCACCGGGCTCGGCGTTTGCGGCATCGAGGGCGCTTACTTCACCCAGTCACAGGGAGCGCCGTCCTACGCAGGCGTGTTCGCGGCCTGGTGCAACCTGCGCGAGGCGATCCCCTACACATTCGGCTACATGATGTCGGCCAAGGTCGGCACCGGCATCGTCGCCGAGCTCGGCGCGATGCGCATCTCCGAGGAGATCGACGCGCTCGAGGTGATGGGGATCGACTCGGTCACCTTCCTGTGCGGGACCCGCCTGCTGGCCGCCTGGTTGGTGCTGCCGTTCATGTACATCGCGGCGATCGGCGTCGGCTACCTGGGCTCCTACATCGCCGTCGTCAAGCAGATCGGCTACGTCTCCTCCGGCGGCTACTCGCTGATCTTCTGGGAGTTTCAGAGTCCGCCCGACCTCCTGTTCAGCCTGATCAAGGGCATGACGATGGCCACGGCGATCGTGCTGGTCGGCTGTTACTTCGGCTACAACGCCTCCGGCGGCCCGGTCGGCGTGGGCACCGCGACGGCCAAGTCGATGGCGCTCAACCTCGTGATCGTCACCCTGATCGGGATGCTCGGCACACAGGTCTTCTGGGGAACGAATCCGCGCGCGCCGATCGGCGGCTAGCGATGGGCGGGCGAGATCGATGAGCACCCCCGAGGACGGCTTCGAGTACCACACGGGCGTCAATCGCCCCACCGACGCGCCGGCGGCGATCCAGTTCGTCGGCGTGCACAAGGCGTTTGGCTCCAACCACGTCCTGCGCGGCCTCGATCTCGAACTGCCCGAAGGCAAGATCTCGATGATCCTCGGGCCATCGGGGACCGGCAAGTCGGTGTGCATCAAGCACATCGTCGGGCTGCTCTATCCAGACGAGGGCGACGTGGTCGTGCAGGGCTACTCGATCCCGAGCCTCTCGGACGACGACCTGTTCGAGATCCGCAAGAAGTTCGGCGTCCTGTTCCAGGACGGCGCTCTGTTCGGGTCGATGAACCTGTACGACAACATCGCGTTCCCGCTGCGCCAGCACACCGAGAAGGGCGAGGACGAGATCCGCGAGATCGTGGCGCGCAGGATGAAAGAGGTCGGTCTCGGCGACGCAGGCGAGAAGATGCCAAACCAGCTCTCCGGCGGGATGCGCAAGCGCGCCGGCTTTGCCCGCTCGCTGGTGCTCGACCCGGAGATCGTCCTGTTCGACGAGCCCGACTCGGGCCTTGACCCGGTGCGCACCGCGTTGCTTTGCGAACTGATCAAAGAGGTGCACGAAGAGAACGGTGGCACCTACGTCGTGATCACTCACGACATCATGTCCGCCCGGCGGGTGGCCGAGCACATAGCCGTGCTTTGGCGAGGCCGGATCGTGGAAGCGGGGCCCTCGGCGGAGCTGTTCGAGTCGGAGAACCCGTTCGTGCGCCAGTTCCTCTCCGGGGAGTCCAAGGGCCCACTGGGGATGGACTGAGGGTCGCCTCGCCGTCCAGGTGCCGCCCGAGGGACCCGACCCTCAGAAGCTCGCGGTCGACTAGCCTGAGAACGTGGACGTAGGAGGGGCTCTCTCGCGGATCGCCGCCGGGGCGGCGCGCAGGCCGTGGCTTACGCTCGCGCTGGTAGGGGCGCTCGCGCTCGCCGGCGCCCTCGCGGCGCTGTCGCTGCGCCCGACCGCCGCCACCGACACGCTGGTCGGGCGCTCGAGCGCCGACTACCGCGAAACGCAGCGCTTCTACTCCCACTTCGGCGAAGAGCCGGTCGAGGTGCTGGTGCAGGGCGACCTGCGCAAGCTCCTGCTCAGCTCGGACGTCGATCGTCTGGTAGGTCTGGAGGGCTGTATCTCCGGCCGGGTGCCGGCCGCGGCGCTCCCCACCGAGGGCGGCAAGAACGGCCCGTGTGGGCAGATCGACCGGACCCGAGCGGTGAAGGTCGTGTTCGGCCCCGCGACCTTCCTGGCCGAGGCCGCGCGGCAGATCGACGCGACGCTTGCGAGTCGCAGCGCCCAGGCCGAACATCAGGCCACGCTGGCCCAGCACGACGTCTATCGCTCGGCGATCGCGCGCGGGATGGGCAGCGCGCAGGCAAGCACCCTCGGCGAGCAGGCGCGCCGCGCGACGATGGCGGGTCTTGCCGCCGAAGTCAGCGCGCTGGCGATCCGCTACGGGATCAGCCGGCCGCCGACGCTTGACGAACACGACTTCGTCTCGCAGGTCGTCTTTGACCCGACCAAGCCCGGCGGCGTGCCCAAGCAGCGCTTCGCATACCTGTTCCCGAGCCGCGAATCGGCGCTCGTGTCGGTGCGCCTGCGCGCCGGCCTGAGCGAATCCCAGCGTGCCCACGCGATCGCCCTGATCCGTGCGGCCGTGGTGATGCCGCAGTGGCGATTGGCAAACGGCGAGCGCTACCTGGTGACCGGTGAGCCGGCGATCGTCGCCGAAGTCACCTCCTCGCTCGCGCACTCGATCGAGCTGTTGCTGGTGGCGGTGCTGGTGGTGATGGCGCTCGTGCTCGGCCTGGTTTTCCGCGGCCGCCCGCGACTGCTGCCGCTGGGGGTCGCGCTGCTTGCGACAGCGCTCACCTTTGGCGTCCTGGCGCTGTCCGGCGCCGAGCTGACGATGGCATCGGTGGCGGTGCTGCCGGTGCTGGTCGGACTGGCGGTGGACTATGCGATCCAGTTCCAGTCGCGCGTGCGAGAGGAGTCGCTTGCCGGTCGCGCCGCGCCCGAGGCGATCGCCCGCGCCGCCGCGCGTGGCGGTCCGACGATCCTCACCGCAGCGGTGGCGAGCGCCGGCGGCATCCTCGTGCTGTTGCTCTCGCCGGTGCCGATGGTGCGCGGCTTCGGGGTGCTGCTGGTGGTGGGCCTAGCGCTGGCGTTCCTCTGCGCGCTCACGGCCGGCTCGGCGGCCATGGCGCTGGTGGCGCGCGGGAAGGCGGGCACGGGCGCGTTCGAGCCCGCTGTCGGCACCGATGCCGGTCGAGGCGCCGTCTTTGCCCCGTTCCTTGCCGCCTGGCGCGGTGCCGGCGAGCTGCTGTCCGACAACCCGCTCACGCGCTGGGTCGCCGACACGGCGCTGCGCCGCGCGGTCGCACATCCGGGCCGCGTGCTCGCGGTCGGGCTGGCGCTGGCCGTGCTCGGCTGGGGCCTTGACACGCAGACGCAGGTGCAGACCGACATCGCAAAGCTTGCGCCCCAGGACCTCTCCTCACTGCGCAACCTCACCGCGCTCGAGCACGCCACCGGCGTCGGCGGCGAGATCGACCTGACGGTCAGCTCGCCCTCGGGCTCGCTTGCCAAGCCGGCGACGATCGGATGGATGAGCAGCTACGAGAGCGCGATCCTGCGCCGCTTCGGCTACAGCGCGACCGCCGGCTGTGCGCGGGCTCGCCTGTGCCCGGCCTTTTCGCTGCCAGACCTCTTTCAGCGCGAAGAAGGCACGCAGGGCAAGCTCACCGCGCCCGCGGTGAGCGGTCTGCTGGCGGCGATCCCGTCCTACTTCTCCCAGGGCGTGATCAGCGCCGACCACCGCACCGCGACGGTCGCGTTCGGCATCCGGCTGATGAGCTTGCAACGCCAGCAGCAGGTGATCGAAGCGATGCGCGCCGGCCTGCACCCGCCTGCGGGCGTGAGCGCTCACCTTGTCGGCCTGTCGGTGCTGGCGGCCGGCGCCGGCGCTGCGCTCGCCTCGCCGGGGCGGCGGGCGCTGACGCTGCTCGCCGCCCTTGCGTTGGTCGCTGCGATCCTGCTGGCCGTCTTCCGTGGCGACCGTCGCCGTGCGCTGGTGCCGCTGGCGCCGATCGCGCTCGCCAGTGGCTGGTCGGCGTTGGTGCTGTTCGCGCTGCAGATCCCCCTGAACCCGATGTCGGTCACGCTGGGTGCCCTGGTGATCGCGATCTCCACCGAGTTCAGCGTGCTGCTCGCCGAGCGCTACCGCCAGGAGCTCGCCAGCGGCTGGACGAGCCGAGAGGCGCTCGCACGCGCCTATCGCGGCACCGGCGCCGCCGTCGCAGCGTCGGGAGTTACCGCGATCGCCGGCTTCGGCGTGTTGGCGCTGTCGGACATCGCGATGCTGCGCGACTTCGGCATCGTCACGCTGCTCGACCTGTCGGTGTCGCTGCTGGGGGTGCTGATCGCGCTGCCCGCAGCGATCGTGGTATCCGAGAGCGCGCCGCCGCTGGGCGAGCTGCTGGCGCGTGTTCCCCGGCCACGCGCACCGCGTCCGCGCGCGGGCAGCCGCGGCCTGACGGCGCCGTGAGCGACGCTGCGGCGGGCGGCGAGCAGCGCGGCGGCGGGACTGCCAGTGCCGCCGCTCGCGCGCCGGACTCGCCGGCCGAGCGCGATCGTCGATTGCGCGAGAGTCCAGCGGAAGAAGAGAAGTCGGTGGACGGTGGAGGACGCTCTCCCGGCGGGATCGCCGGCGCTCGCCAGCGCCGTTACCTGGGGGTGGTGGCGGCGCTCGTGCTGGTCGGCATCTTTGCCAGCGCGTTGCTTCGCTCCTCGCCGTCGGTGCGCGGGATCGCGGTCGGCAGTCGGATACCGCCGTTTGCCGCGCCGCTCGCCACCGGCTCGCTGAGCGGCGACGTCAACGTCGCGACTGCGCCGCACCAGGGCAGCGCGGGCGAACGGCCGGCGTGCAGCGTGCGCGGGCCGCAGGTGCTGAACGTCTGTCAGCTCTACGAACACACCCCGCTTGTACTCGCACTGTTCGTCGACGACGGCTCCTGCACGGAGATCCTGCGCCAGCTGCGCGATCTCGCGCCGGCGTTTGCCGGCGTGAGCTTTGCCGCCGTTGCGATCAGGGGAGAAACCCGTGCGATGCGCTCGCTGGTCAGAGCCGACCGACTGAGCTTTCCGGTGGGCCTTGACCGCGACGGAATACTCGTCACGCTTTATGGCGTTGCGACCTGCCCGCAGGTGAGCTTCGTCTATCCGGGGGGGGTCGTGCAGAGTCCGGCGCTGCTCGGTCCCGCCAGCGAGGCGACGCTGCGCGCGCGCGTGCGGGCGCTAGCTGCCGCTGCTCGCCAGCGCGGCCGGCTGTAGGGAGGGTCGCGACCGCGCGGTCGACGGCAGCGCCGCGGAGCGCGGACGCGAGCCGACGGAGACGGCGCCGTTCAACCAAGGCTGCGTGAGCGCGACCGGGCCGTTGGCCGAGAGCAGCGTGGCGAGCGTGTGGCGCTGACGCTCGGTCATCGATCCGATCGTCTTCTGCTCTGACATCGGGATCTGGCTCAGGAACTTGCGGCAGCGAGTCTGACCCCAGCGTCGCTGGCTCATCAGCAGGTCACCGATCGCCATGCTGTCGGCCTCCCACGGGCACGCGAGGATCACCTCGCAGACGCCGATCTCGCCGGCGGCCACGCGGCGCTTGAGATCTGCACGAGCGAGGCGCACCTTGTTGGCTCGTTCCAGAGCTCGCATGTACTGAGGTCCGTCTGCTTGGGACCCGCCTGTCCGAGACCTGCCCAGGGCGGGGTCGTCCGTAGCGGAGTCCTTCGTCCCAGGTTCGTCTGTCGCACCGAAGGGGGCCGGCAACGTACCGGCAGGGGCTATCGTCGCTGTCGCGTTCATGTTCTAACTCACTCCCCGTCTTCGCCGCGGCTCCGCGGCGCTTGACGATATCTGTGGCTGGTTGACGAGTAGCGCGCCGCTCGCCGCCCCCCCGATCAGCCTGTGAGCCTTGCCGCTCAGGCCCTTGGCACCCCTCTACCGATGGCCTGCTGGCGAGATCTGGACGGTCGTGCTTTGCGCTCTGAGAAGCTAGCCATCGAGATGCCTGCGGTCAACTCCCGAGCGCCAGAACATTCGCTAGAAGCGGCCTTTTTTTTGTTCGCTGTTACTTCTTGTGAAGAACGGACCGGCGCCGCGTTCAAGCCCTGCCGTGGTGGCCCGGTGCGCCCCTGCGGTGCTCACAGGCTGCTCGGCAGGGGGCCGTGCTCGCTCTCGAAGTCGCGCTTGACGCGCGCGAAGGCGTCCAGCGCTCGGTCGAGCGTCGCGCGGTCGTGGGTGGCCATCACGCTCGTGCGCAACAGGGCTCCGGCCGGGGGCACGGCGGGATGTAGCGCGCAGTTGGTGAACACGCCCGCGTCGTAGAGCGCGCGCCACAGTAGCGCCGCTTTCCAGTCGTCGCCGACCAGCACCGGCACGATCGGCGTCACGAAGCTCTCGCGCGGCGCGTCCGCGTCCGGACCGGTTCTCACCGGCTCGCCGGTCAGCGTGCGGTAGCCGAGCGAGCGCAGCCCGTCGGCCAGATAACGCGCGTTCTCGAGCACCGCGGCAAGCAGCCCAGGCCCTTCGGAGGAGCGCACGATGCGCAGCGCTGCAAGGGCCGCGCCCAGTGCGGCGGGCACGGCCGAGGCGGTGAACAGGAAGGCGCGGCTTGAGATGCGCAGATAGTCGATCACCTCGGCGGAGCCGGCAACGAAGCCACCACAGGCCGCAAGCGACTTGGAGAACGTGCCCATCCGCAAATCGACGCTCTGCTCGACGCCGAGCAGCTCGCAGGCGCCCGCGCCACGCGCGCCGAGGACGCCGGCGCCGTGCGCCTCGTCGACCATCAGGCGTGCGCCGTGGCGCTCGCACAGTTCGACCACGTCGAGCAGCGGGGCGACGTCCCCCTCCATCGAGAAGACGCCGTCGACTACGACCAGCACGCCGCCGCCGTCCCCTTCAGCACGCTGCAGGGCTCGCTCGAGCTTGTCCATGCGGCCATGGCGGAACGGACGCATCTTCGCTTTGGAGAGCAGCACCCCGTCGAGGATCGAAGCGTGATCGGCGGAGTCCACGATCACCGTGTCGCGGGCATCGAGCAGAGTGCCGAGCGTGCCGACGTTGGCCTGATGGCCGGTGGTGAAGACCAGCGCGTCGTCGGTGCCCATCCACTCGGCCAGCTCGCGCTCGAGCTCCAGGTGAAGGGGCGTGGTCCCGTTGAGCAGGCGCGAGCCCGTCAACCCCGTCCCGTAGCGGGCCAGCGCGTCGCGGGCGCCCTGCATCACGCGCTCGTCGCCGGTCAGTCCGAGGTAGTTGTTGGAGGCGAGCATGATCCGCGGCGCGCCCTCCATCTCCACGACCGGCATCGCGGGGGACTCCACGGTGCGGAAGTAGGGCATCAGGTCAGCCTCGCGAGCTGCGCGCAAGACCTCCTCGCGCTCGTGGCCGCGCACCTTGGCAAAGACGTCTGTCGATGTGGTCATGGTCGTTGTCGGCTGTCGGGGCTGGGTGCGTACTGTCGTGATCGGCTACCCGAGTGGGACCGGCGACTCCCGTGGCACGCAGTGACCTCAGACGCTACCGTCCGCTCCGGTTGAGACCGGGGTTTGCCGGTTGAGCTGCTCCGACCCGTTGGTGTAGTGTGCGCGCCGATGGCAGTCGAGTCCTCTGCGGGTGCGGCCACGAACGTGGAGATTCGTCCGGTTGGGTCTCGCAGCGAGCTGAACGCGTTCATCAAGCTGCCGTGGCGGCTCTATCGTAACGAGCGCAACTGGGTCGCGCCGCTGTTGATGGACGTAAAGAAAAGGCTCGACCGGAAGAAGAACCCGTTCTTCAAGCACACTGAGGCCCAGTACTTCCTGGCTTGGCGCGACGGTCGCGCGGTGGGACGCGTCAGCGCGCACATCGACCGCAACTTCAACGAGTTCCAGAAAAACGATTGGGGCCTGTTCGGCTGGTTCGAGTGCGAGGACGATCCCGAGGCCGCGCGCGCGCTGCTCGCCACCGCCGAGCGCTGGCTGCGCGAGCGCGGGCGCGACCGGATGGTCGGCCCGATGGACTTCACCACCAACGACGAGTGTGGGCTGCTGATCGAGGGCCACGAGCGGCCGCCGATCATCCTCTGTCCCTGGCACCACCCCTACTACCAGCGCCTCTTCGAGCAGGACCTCGGCATGGACAAGGCGATGGACCTGTACATGTGGAGCCTGCACGTGACCGGGCGCGAGAACGTGCACCCCGCGATCTGGGAGGCGGCCGACAGGCTGGAGGCCGAACACGGGATCGTCTGTCGCAAATTCCGCAAGAAAGACCTGCACGCCGAGATCACCCGCTTCCTCGACGTCTACAACGCTGCCTGGGAGAACAACTGGGCGTCGGTCCCGCTCAACGAGGAGGAGGTCCGCCACATGGCCAAGGACCTCGGGCCGGTCCTGGACGAGAACTGGGCGATGGTCGCCGAAAAGAAGGACACCGGGGAGGTCGTCGGCGCGGCGCTCACGTTGCCGGACTTCAACCAGGTGCTCGCCAAGCTCAACGGCCGCCTGCTGCCCTTCGGCTGGATCAAGGCGCTGCGCGAGCGCAAGAAGATCGACGCGGTGCGCGTGTTCGCGCTCGGCGTCAAGCCCGAGTACCAGCACACGGGCGTCGCCGCGCGCTTCTACCAGATGCACTTCGACGCGGCCGAACGCACCCCTCAGCGGGGCGGCGAGATGGGCTGGATCCTCGAGACCAACAAGGCGATGAACCGCGCGATGGAGGGAATGGGCGGCAAGATCGTGCGGCGCTATCGGGTCTACGAGCGCGAGCTCGCGTAGTTGCGGTCTGAACGGGTGTTTACACTCGTGCGGTGATCGAGCACAGCGACACAGAGGAAGTCGACGCGATCCCAGTGCTCGCCGAGCAGGAGCAGGTCTCCGCAGCGGTCGTTCCCCATGGCGCGGCGCCGATCGCCCAGACCGCGGCCGTGGCGGCCGGTGGCTTTGTCGCCGGAGCGGCGGTGCTCGGGCTTGTGCACCGTCGCCAGCGTCGCCGTGCCACAGCTGCGCTCGTCGCGCGGCGCGGGCGTGGACGCGCGCGCGCGAAGTCGATCGGCGAGGCGATCGAGATCGTCGCCAGCCGCTCGCTGCTCGTCGACGTGCATTTGCTCGGCTCCTCCGCGCGCGGTCGTTGAGCGCGGTCGCGGTTGGCACAGCCGAGCCTGCGCTGCGCGAGCTGCGCGTCGAGGTCAGGCCTGCCGGGCCCTACCGGCTGTCGCTGCGTAGCGGGATGGACGGCGTGCTTCGGCGCACAGGCGGCGTGCTCGAGCGGCTGCTCCATCGCGACGGCGAGCCGATCCGCGTTCGCGTCGCCCAGACCGCTCCCGACAGCGTCCTGTTCGGTGCGCTGGCGCTCTCGCCGCGCGCCGCCCGCGATGGGATCGAGCGGATGCGCTTTGCGCTCGGCGTGGACGACGACCTCGGCGAGTTTCGCCGCGCCTTCGCGCAAGACCCGTTGATCGGTCGCTCGGTGCGCGAGCGACCGTGGCTACGCGTGACGCGCCGTCCCGAGCCGTTCGAGGCGCTTGCGTGGGCGATCTGCGAGCAGCTGATCGAGTACGAGCGTGCGGCTGCGATTCAGCGGCGGATCGTCGTCCGGCTGGGTCGCAGCTGGGACGGCGACGGCCGCAAGCGGCCGCTACGAGACGTGCCCGACGCGGGCGCGATCGCCGCAAGCGCACCCGCGTTGCTCGAGTCCTTCGACCTCTCCGGCTCGCGCGCGCGCCTGCTGGTGCGCGTCGCGCGGGAGGTCGCGCGGGGACGGCTCGACCTGCGCGAACACGAGCGCGGCTGGTCGCGCCTGCGCGCGATCGCTGGGGTCGGCCCGTGGACGATCGAGATGCTCGCGCTCAAGGGCCAGGGCCGCCACGACCAGCTGCCGGCGGGCGATCTCGGCCTGATCAAGTACGTCGGTCGGCGGCTGTCCGGGGGCGACCCGTGGGCGCGCGCCTCAGAAGCGCAGGTGCGCGAGTACTTCGCGCCCTACGGCTGCTGGGCGGGCCTGGCGGCGATGCACGCCGTCTCGCTCTGAGACACGTTCTATACCGTCAAGGCGCCCGGCTATGGCCGCGAGCGTTCGCGCTCCACCAGCAGCGCGAACGTCGGACAGGCCTGCGCCGCGCGCTGGGCGTGAGCGACGAGATCGGGCGGGAGCGGGCGCTGGTCGACGATCGGGTAACCCCACTCGTCGAGCGCGATCCACTCGGGCAGCAGCTCGGCGCACATGCCGTGCGCCTTGCAGGTGATCGGGTTGACACGCACGCGCTCGGCCATCACGCCATCGCCCTCGGGCGCGCGCGAGCGGGGAGCGGCAGCTCGGGACCGTGGGCGCAGGCCTCGCAGGCGCCGTGCCGAGCGTGGTCGGCGAACTCCTCGGCGAACACGTCAAGCGCGCTGAGCACGAAGCGGACGCTCCCATCCGGATGGCCGCAGGCACCGCGGCGTGCCACGAGCGTCGAGAGCTGCTGCACACGCGCCGCGGCATGGACCGCCTGCACACCGCCGCGCATCGCCCGCTCGAGCGTGTCGGCCAGCGCGGCGAGCCCGTGAACGCAGGGGCCGCACTGGCCGGCGCTCTGCTCAGCCAGCCAGCGCGTCACGCGTGCGACCTCTGCGACCGGGCAAGCCTGCTCTGAGAGCAGCGCGACCACGCCCGCGCCGAGCGTCGCGTCGTAGGGGGCCAGGTGGCTGTTTGAAAGCGCCACTCGCGAGAGCTCCGCGCCGGCGATCCAGCTGCCCGCGTAGCCGCCGAACAGAGCCGCGCGCACGCGCGCGGTCGTGCCGCCGGCGGCTTCGATCAGAGAGGTCAGCGAGGCGCCGTACTCGACCTCGTAGACGCCGGGATAGGCCAGTGGCCCGCTCAGCGTGATCAGCGTCGAGCCCGGCTGCTCGGGCAGGCCGAGCTGGCGATACCAGCGAGCGCCGTGCCTTGCGATCAGCGCGACGTGGGCAAGCGTCTCGGCGTTGCTGACGAGCGTAGGCCGGCGACGCACGCCCCGTTCGTATGGAGCTGGAGGCGTGAAGGTCGGCTTGGCCGGCCCGCCGTTCAGGTGGTTTACGAGGGCAGACTCCTGGCCGGCGACGTAACCGCTCGGCGCCGAGGCGAGGACGAGCCGTGGCCAGGGCCCGGGCAGCCGCTCGCGTTCGGCGATCGCCTGGGCGCTGCGCTCCAGCGCGCCGTCGGCGGACTCGCAGACGCACAGGATCGCCTCCTGCGCGCCGATCGCGCGCGCCGCCAGCGCGGCGCCGTCGAGCACGAGGTGGGGGAGGGTCTCGAGCAGGGTTCGGTCCTTGACGCTCGCGGGCTCTCCCTCGGTGGCATTGACGACCACGATCGGCGTGCCTTTCCCGGCGGCGACGCTCTTTAGCTTGGTCGCCAGCGGAAACCCGGCGCCGCCGCGACCGCCGAGCCCTGCCTGCTCGACCTGGTCGATCAGGGCCGCCGGCCCGCGACGGTCGCGGCGGCGGGGCGACGGAAGCTCGCCGTGGATCTGCAGGTGAGTCTGAAGCGACATCGCCCCGTGGGCGGGAACCCCCTCGAGCAGCCGCGGCAGGGTGGCGCTGCCGTCGGTGAGCGAGTCAGCATGCGCCGAGAGGTCCTGCTCGATCTGCGGTTGGGCTGTTCGTGTGCTCATCTTGCTTGCTCGTCCGGTTCGTCGGGTTTGTCTAGCTCGCGTTGCTCAGGTCTTTCGGGGATCGTCGTCGTGCTCATTTCTCGCCCGTGCTCGATTTGCCGGCGCTGGTGGCTTTGTGGCCGAGCAGCGATGTTGGGGTGCCCGACCGCCGCGCCCATTCCTTGCCGAGCGGGCCGCCGGGCAGCCACAGCAGCAGCCCGAGCGTGAACGCGGCGGCCGTGCCGAGCGCTGCGCTGCGCTGCGCGAGCCGCTCGGGCCAGCCGCTTGCCACCCGCCCGAGCACCGCGGCAACCACGGCAATCAGGCACAGGATGCTGAGCGCCATCAGCCAGGTCGATTTGACGTCGCTGCCGGTGCCGAAGCCGTGCAGCAGCGCGATCGGCCACGCCGCGTAGACGAGCCAGTGCACCGCGCGCCAGGTGGCGTGACCCATGCTGCGGCGCAGCAGGCTGGTGAGGATCACCGAGACGATCATGTCGAAGGAGAGGGCTCCCAGCCCGAGCCAGAACGGGCGGTAGGAGCCGGTGAAAGGCACAAGGGCGTTCACGAGCGAGATCGGCGCGTAGCTGTCGAGCACCGCCGTGAGGATGTGCACGAGCAGGAAGGCGAGCGCCAGCAGCGATGCGTTGCGGTGCAGCGCGTCGACCACGAATCGCGGCCATGCGACGGTGCCGTAGCGACCGACGTCGATCACACCGAGCACGAGCGCGAGTGTGAGCAGCAGCAACGCCACCGCGCCGGTGGAGCGAGTCAGATACCAGTAGGCCGAGGGCCCGGCGGCGGCGAGCCCGATCATGCGGCGCTCTCCAGCGTGTCCTGCGGCTCGACCGGCCAAGCGCCGACGGTCTCGACGCCGCCGTCACGATGCACGAGCCTGGCCGGCAGTCCCTGCTCGTGTAGCCACTGTGGAGCGCGTGCTCCGCGCACGATCGCGGCCGTGGCGGCGATGTTGGCCTCGGCACAGGTGGCGGCCGCGACGCTGACGGTGCGCCAGGGCGAGCGCGCGGGCGCCTGCGTGGCGGGATCGACGATGTGGTGCATCTCCACGCCACCGGTCTGGGATCGACGCCCGATCCGGGGAGCACCGCCAGATGCCCGCTCGGTCAGCCAGCGGCGCACGGTGGTGCTGGAGGTCGCCACGCCGCCGCCGGCGATCGCGATCGTCTGGCCGGGGGCGCTGGGGTCGCTGCGGTGGTCGTCGGTGACGTGTACCTGCCAGCCGCCCTGCGGCGCGCGACCGGCTGTCGCGAGGTCGCCGCCGAGGCTGACGAGCGCCGAGCATCCGGCCGCACGGGTCGCCTGGGCGACGCCGAGGTCTGCGGCCCACGCCTTGGCGGTGGCTCCGAGGTCGAGCTTGACGCCGCGCGGTAGCGCGATCCGCGCGCCGGCGCGATCGACCCGCACCGCTCGCCAGCGCTGCCGCCGGCTCACGTGAAGGCCGAGGGAGGCTCGGTGGGTGCCAGCCAGCTTGACCGGTTGGCTCGCCGCCAGGAGCTCCCAGTCGCAGTCATAGCCAGCCTGCTCGAGCGCGCGCCCGAGCGTGGGGTCGAGGTCCCCGTCGGTGACCCTCGCCGCTCGCAGCGCCAGCTCGACCGCCTGCAAGAACAGTGGCGAGACGCTCAGCGGCCGTCCGTTCGCAGCGTTCAGCCGGCTGAGCTCCGAGTCGTCGCGAAACCGGCTGCAGGCGAGGTCGATCTCTGCAAGCACCCGCTCGAGTGCGCCGCGCGCCAGCGCCAGCTGCTCCGGGCCGCCGCACACCAGCAGCTCCGCGGTCGTGCCGAGTGCTCGCCAGCGCTCGTGGGCGAACATCACGAGCCTCCCGAGACGACCGGCGGCGCCGATTCCTGCGCTGGCGCGGATTCCTGCGCTGGGGCCGATTCCTGGGTAGGTGCCGATTCCTGCGCCGGCGGGGATTCCTGGGTAGGCGCCGATTCGCTCGTCGGCGCTTCCTGAGACGGCGATGACCGCGAGGTGTCGGGCGCGGGGGAGGTTTCGTGGGTTGTCGAGCTTTCCGATTCCTGGGTGGGAGCCTGTTCCTGGGAGGGGGAGACTTCCGGCGTGGTGCTCGAGCGCGGCGCTTCGCTTGGTGCTTTCAGCGAGCCGCTGCTTGTGTTGTCGCCGTGCGAGCTCGATGACGACGTCGTCTTTCCCGCCGCTTTCTGGCTTCGTCCCGGGAACGCGCTGGCTGCCACCTCGGAGAAGATCGCGGTGAGGGCGAGCGAGCCGGCGAGCAGCCAGCGATTGGTGCGGCTCAGCCGGCGAAGCGCGACGTCCCTGGCGTTTGCGTGGATCGGTGGCATCGGTCAGCTCGTCGTAGAACGTTCGACACCGGGATACAAGCTCCGCCACCGGGGGCCGGTGAGATGATTCACATCACGCCGCGCCGGAGGACCGTGAATCTCCGTCTCAATGGCCATGGTGGCGATAAGCCTCGAAGTGGGACCAGGTCGCGAAGTCGGGCACGAAGACGATCGCGAGGACGATCCCCGCGACGATCGCCCCGCTCAATGCGAGCGTGCGCCCGAGGCCGCCGGCGGCCATCCGGTTGAGCTCGACACGCTCGCGGCGCGGCGCCAGGAAGGTGCGCGAGAGGTCAGGGAGGTGCCCGAGGACGTGAACTGCGGTCACGGCGATCCAGAGAATGAAGCTGATCTTGTGCAGCTCGCGCAGCGTCGGCGAGGCCCCGCCGGCTTGGACCAGCAGCGCCACGCCCGTACCGAACACGGCAAGCGTCGTGGCGATGACCGCCGGTCCCAGCACGCGCAGGCCGATCGGCGGCGTACCGCGCCGACGGTAGGCGGAGTCTCTGCCGTAGTAGCGGGCGAAGCGGTAGCCGGTGCTCGCCAGCTTCAGCGCGACGGGGGGTAGCAACAGCAAGCCGAGGAACAGGTGCTCTTCGATCAGCGGCCCGATGCGCACGATCGTCACGCCGAGCGCCGCCAGCAGCACGATCAGGATCGCGCCGTTTGCCGCGGTGAGGCGCTCGTTGCCGAGCACCCCGCCCCCGATTAGCCGTGATGACCCGACGCCGATCCAATCCGAGCCGGCGGCCGCTCCTGCTTGCGCTTCGAGGGCCTGCGGCTGGGGCTCGCCGAGGGTGGTGAAACTGCGTACCCAGTCAAAGCCCTGTCGCCTCGGTGGCCGTGTGGGCGTCTGCTGCGGTGAATCCATCACAACGAGTCTCGGCTCGGTTGCTAAGGACTCGGTAACAGGAGGATGAGAAAAGTCATCGAATCGCCTGCCGGACACGGCCCGGCGCTCTGAACCAGTCATTTATTTCGACGTGCGGCTTTTGGGCTTCATTGACGTGGGGCTTTGGACTTCCGAGCCTTCCGATCCTCGCTCTATCCTGAGCGCAGATGGCCGAGCTTGCCCAGGCGCCCGATCGGGCGCTAACGCCCTCGATCCTGCTGGTCGAGGACGAGCCGGGGATAGTCGACTTCCTCGCCCGCGGACTGCGGGCCGAGGGCTTTGCCGTCACCGCCGTGGCCGACGGGACAGAGGGCGAGCGCCGTGCTCTGCAGGAGAGCCACGACATGGTCGTGCTCGATCTGATGCTGCCCGGACGGGGCGGCATGGAGGTGCTCGCCAGCCTGCGCGCCGCAAAGCCGGAGCTGCCGGTGATCGTGCTGACCGCGCGCGGAGACGTCGAGGACCGCGTTGCCGGGCTCGACGCCGGCGCGGTCGACTATCTGGTCAAGCCCTTTTCCTTGGCCGAGCTGCTGGCGCGCGTGCGCGCCCAGCTGCGGGTGGCCGCGCAGACCGCGACGACGACGGTGAGCGCCGGGGACATCGAGGCGAACCTGCTGACCCGCAGGGTGACGCGCGCCGGTGTGCCGGTGGCGCTCTCGACCACCGAGTTCGAGCTGCTCGTACACCTGATGCGCCACCGCGGGCAGGTCGTGAGTCGCGAGCAGATCCTCTCGACGGTCTGGGGCTATCAGCACGATCCCGCCACGAACGTCGTCGACGTCTACATCGGCTACCTGCGCCGCAAGCTCGGACGGCCAGATTCGCCGGCGCCGATCCACACCGTGCGCCGGGTCGGCTACCGGCTCGGCGACAGCGCGTAAGCACCGTGAAGGGCCTGCGGCTACCGGTCCCCGGCGGCCTGCGCTGGCGCCTGGCGGTGTGGGTGGCGCTTGTCGTGCTCGCCTCCTCGGCGCTCACCTTCGCGATCGTCTACAGCGACACGGGCAGCGAACTGCGCTCGCAGATCGACCACGAGCTCGCCGGCGACGCCGGCGAGCTGGCGCAGGCCGTCGCAGCGTCGAGCAGTCGCACTGCGCCCGCTCAGACGCCGAGCGCGCTCGCGCGGCGCGCGACCGCCTACATTCGCGCGCAGCCGTTCAAGGCCAGCTCGACGCTGCTGTTTGCGATCGTGCCCGGCGCGCGCACGTCCTCCAACCGGCCCGAGCTGTTCAGCCGGGCCGGTGCCGACAATGGCGAGACCAACGGCGAGCAGGCACGCGAGAACCGCCTGGCGGCCCAGCTCTCCGCGGTCCGCTACGGCTACAGCACGCTCGAACTCCCCGACGTGGGGCAGCTGCGGCTGTTCGAGCGTGCCGTGGCGATTCGCGGCGGTCCCCGCGTCACCGTCGGCGCGGGCGAGCCGCTTGCGCTCGTCGCGCACGCTCAGCGCAGCGTCGCGCGTGCCTTCGTGCTCGCTTCGCTGCTGGCGCTGATCGGAGCGTTGCTCGCGGCCTACGTCGTCGGCACGCGCATCTCGCGGCCGCTGCGGCGGATGGCGGCCGTCGCGGCGCGGGTCGACGCCGGCGATCTGCACCCGCGCATCCACGGTGTCTCGCGCGAGGCCGAGGAGCTGCGCGTGCTGGCCGACTCGTTCAACCACATGCTCGATCGGCTGACCGATGCGTTTGCCGGCCAGCGGGCGTTCGTCGCCGACGCCTCGCACGAGCTGCGCACGCCGCTGACCGTGATCCGCGGCCAGGTGGAGGTCCTGGCCGCGCAGGCCTCGCCGCCGGAGCAGGAGGTGCGGCGCGTCGAGGCGCTGGTGCTCGCCGAGGTGGCGCGCATCACCCGCCTGGTCGACGACCTGCTGCTGCTGGCACGCGCCGAGCAGACCGAGTTCCTGCGCGTGCACGAGATCGAGCTCGGCGACCACGTCCGCTCGCTGTGGGACGGGATGACGCTGACAGCGACCCGCAACTTCGAGCTGGGATCGGTGCCGGCAGGGACGTTGCGAGCCGATCCGGACCGGCTCGCGCAGGCGCTGCGCAACCTGATCGCAAACGCCGTCGCGCACACGCGCGACCCGGACGGCGTGGTGCGGACGTCGATCCGGCTGTTGGCCGGTGGGCGGATCGAGTTCGCGGTCGAGGACGACGGGCCGGGCATCCCCGCCGATCAGCGCGAGCGCGTCTTCGATCGCTTCCATCGGACCGACGCGGCTCGCGATCGAGCCTCTGGCGGCACCGGGCTCGGGCTGGCGATCGTGCGGGCGATCGCCGAGGCGCACGGCGGACGGGTGGGGGCGTCGGCGTCGGCGATGGGTGGCGCCCGGGTCGTGCTCGAGCTGCCGGGGTTCGTGCCGACGCCGACGCGGGAGGAGGGCCGAGCGCAAATACCTGTTAGTTGAAACTGTTCCGCAAAAAGGCATATCTTGGCTCAATCTTGCATACTGTGTCGCGATGCCTACCGACGTCTGCGACTAGGAGCGGAGAATGTCCGCCAAGCACGCCGTCCTGGGGCTCGTGATCGAGCGTCCTGGTTACGGGTACGACCTGGCGCAGCGCCTGCGGGAGCGCTTCGGCTCCTCGGGCTTTGCGCCGACCGGGGTCTACTCGGCGCTTGACCAGCTGAGCGCGGAAGGGCTGGTGCGCAGCGCAGGCAGACTCGGCGGCGGGTCGACCGCCGAGCGCGCGGCTCCGCGCACGATCTACGAAGCCACTCCGGCCGGCGCCGAGCAGTTCGACCGCTGGATGCGTGCGCAGTCGCCGCCAGCCAACGTTCGCGACGAGCTGAACATGAAGCTCTCGCTGTCGCGTCCGCAAGACCTGCCTGCGCTGATCGAGTTGGTGTGTGCGCAGGAGCGCGAGTGCATGTCCCGACTGCAGGCGCTGCGCGAGCCCTTTATGGCCGGCGGCGACAGCGGCGCGACTCGGCGCCAGCTGGCGTGGAATGAGGTCGCCGCGCTGCTCGTACGCGACGCCGAGATCAGACAGCTGCAGGCTCGGGTGGAGTGGCTGCAACGCGTGCGCGCGATCATGTCCCGCCTCTCCGACCCGGCTCGGGCAGAGGCGCGGGGCGCCGACACCCAGACGGGGACTGTCGCGGAGTCAGCCACCGAGGAGTCAGTCACGGATGAGTCGGCGGCGGATGAGTCGGCGGCAAAGGCGCGGGTGGCGTGAGCGACGATCCACGCCTCTCGCTGGAGTCCGTCAGCAAGAGCTACTGGCGGGGACCGCACGAGACCGTCGTGCTGAAGGACATCTCGCTGTCGGTCTACGCCGGCGAGTGCGTGGCTGTCTGGGGTCAGCGCGGATCGGGAAAGACCACGCTGCTGAAGGTCGCGGCAGGGCTTGAGCGCCACGAACAGGGGGTAGTCAGCTTTGCAGGGCGAGAGCTTGCCAAGCTCTCGCGTGGCGAGATCGTGCGTCTGCTGCGCGAGGAGATCGGCTGGGCGCGCCGCTCCGGTCCCGAGAGCGACGAACTGGAGATGCTCGACTACGTCGCGCTTCCGCTCTTGAAAGGCACGACTCTCAAGCGCGCCAGGCAGCGCTCTGCGCAGGCGCTTGGGCGTGTCGGCGTCGCCGATTGCTGCAAAGGGCGCTGGGAGGACCTGACCGACGGGGAGCGCACGCTCGTCTCGATCGCCCACGCGATGGTGCGCAGGCCTAGCCTGCTCGTCGTCGACGATCCGACCGCGAACCTCGACGTGCTCCAGCGCGAGGAGGTGATGGGGCTTCTGCGCGCCACCGCCGAGCAGGAGTGGATCGCCGTGCTCATCACGGTTCCCGACATGCCCTCGATGGTGCACGCCCACCGGATCGGATCGCTCAGCGACGGTAGGCTGCTCGTCCCCACCGGTGCGGTCGCCGAGCGAGACAACGTGGTCGAGCTGCCTCTGCGCGGAGGGGGGCGCTCGTGATCGGTGGCCCTGGCATGAGCGAACAGAGGGCACACTCGCCCGCGGCGGTTGTGGCGTGAGCGAAGATCGGGACGGCGAGGTCCGCGTCGGCGGGCGCGTTGGCTCGCGCGGTGAGCCGCCGGTGACCATCACGCTCTCGCGTCACCAGGTCGACAACGTCGTGCGCGCCGCTCTCGGCGACGGCGCGGGGCCAAGCCTCGCTGCGATCGTCCCCGAGCGGCGAGACGGACGGCAGGGCGCGTGCGCGGAGCTGAGCTCGCGCTATCGCGAGCTGCAGCACAATCGTCGCCTGTCGCGCTCGCTGCTGGCCGGCCTGCTGGTGCTCTCGTGCTTCCCACCCGACGGTCCCGATCTGGGGATCAAGGAGATCGCAGAGCGGCTCGAGCTGAACACGAGCACGGTGCACCGCTACGTCGTCACGCTGGTCGCCGCCGGCTTGCTCGAGCGCGACCCGGAAACGCGCCGCTACCGACGTTTGCCCGACTGAGGGCGCGACTCGCGGCCGAAACAAGAGGCCGCGCACGCAGCAGTGCTGCGTGCG
>DATASE010000021.1:0-3900 GCA_036269375.1 Solirubrobacteraceae bacterium | reverse complement strand
CGGGCGCCCGGTGTGCGAGCTGATCGTCGAGCAGCCGGCGGCGGCGGTGCAGGTAAATGCATCGATCTGGGCGCTCGAGCGCTCCGAGGCCGCGCGCGCCGCCGCCGCGGCGGCGCAGGAGGGCTACTCGTGCCTGAAGCTGAAGGTCGGGGTCGGCGACGACGCGGGCCGCGTCGCCTCGGTGCGGGTCGCCGCCGGCGAACAGATGGCGCTGCGCCTCGATGCCAACGGAGCCTGGACGGTCGAGCAGGCGGTGCAGGCGATCGAATCGCTCTCGCCGGTCGGCCTGGAGCTGGTCGAGGAGCCGGTGCGCGGCCTGGCCGGCATGCGCGAGGTGCGCGCCCGGGTGGCAACGCGCGTGGCGATCGACGAGACCGCCGCAGAGCACGGCGCGCTGAGCGCCGGCGTGGCCGATGCGATCTGCCTGAAGATCTCCCGCTGCGGCGGCATCACCGGCCTGCTCGCCGCCGCCGCACTGGTGCGCGCCTCCGGCGCCGAGCCCTACTTGGCCTCGACGCTCGACGGCCCGCTCGGCGTCGCAGCCGCCGTGCACGCCGCCGCGGCGCTGGCGGCACGCGGCCCGCTACCGCCGTGCGGTCTGGCGACACTCGGCGTGTTCGCCGGCGTCGACGGCCAGCTCAGCCCGCAGATGGGCCAGATCGCCGTGCCGGCGGGCGCGGGGCTCGGCGTCGAGCCACTCTGAGCGCGCTGGGCGCCTACTGCGAGCCGATCGCAAGCGCCACCGCAGCCGGGCACTCGAGCGGCAGACGGTGGCCCCCGGCGAGGATTCGCAGCCGCGCTTCGGGCAGCTGCTCGATCATCTTCCAGGCGATCTCCTGGAACTTGTCGTCGCGGTCGCCGACCACGACCATGATCGGCGTCGTCAGCTCCGGCAGCCGCGCCCACATCGACTCCATCTCGCCGGTGCCGAGGCCGCGCAGCGCCGCCGCGAGCGCCGCCGGGTCGTTGCGGCGATAGTCCGCACTGGCGAGCTCCTGAACCGCGACCGGATCGTCGGCGAACAGCGGCTGCGCGCACCAGCGCGCGACGAAGTCCTCGATCGGGGCCGACTCGATCTCATCGGCCAGCGCGCGGTCGGCAGCGCGGCGCGCGGCGCGCTCGTCGCGATCGGCGATCCCCGCTCCGCCGGCCACCAGCACCAGCCGCGACAGGCGTTCGGGGGCAACCAGGGCCATCTGCAGGGCGATCCGCGCGCCCATCGAGTAGCCGCACAGCGCAAAGCGCCGTGGGCTGCGCTCGAGCACCGAGGCGATCGCGCCGGCGAAGTCGATCTGGCGCACGTCGGCAAGCTCACCGTGGCAGGGCAGGTCGAGCGCCAGCGGTCGATAGCGTTCTGCCTCCAGATGCGAGAGAACGCCATCCCAGGTCCTGTGTGTGCCGGCGAAGCCGTGCAGGAGCACGAGATCCTCCTGGCCGGTTCTCGGCCCGATCATCGCCCCATCCTATGACCGCCGCCAGCGGCACCGATCGCCTGCTCGCCGCGTTCGTGCAGGAGCTGGCGCGCTGCGGTCTGCGCGACGCCTGCACCTCGCCCGGCTCGCGCTGCGCCCCGCTCGTGCTGGCGCTCGCCGGCGAGCCTCAGCTACGCTGCCACTCCCACGTCGACGAGCGCTGCGCCGGCTTCTTCGCGCTCGGTCTGGCCAAGGCCTCCTACCGACCCGTCGCGCTGACCTGCACCTCCGGCACCGCCGTGGCCGAGCTGCTGCCGGCGGTCGTTGAGGCGCGCGAGGCGCGCGTGCCGCTGATCGTCATGAGCGCCGACCGTCCACCCGAGCTGCGCGAGGTCGGCGCCGGCCAAACGATCGACCAGCTCGCCATCTTCGGCGGCTTTGCCAAGTGGTTCTTCGACGTCGGCGTGCTCGACGCGGCGGCACAGGACGAGCGCTGGCTGCGCACGCTGGCATGCCGCGCCTACTGGAGCGCGCTCGAGGGCGCTCCTGGGGCGGTGCACCTGAACTTCGCCCTGCGCGAGCCGCTGGTCAGTGCGGACGCGCTGCCGCAACCGCCGTTGGGCGGCCGTCCCGACGGGCGCCCGCTGGTGACCCGCCCGCCGGCTCGGCGCGTCGCCTCAGACGACGAGGGTTCGCTCGCAAGCGCGGTCGCCGGCCGCCGGCGCGGAGTGCTCGTCGCCGGCCGCCACGAGCGCGACACCCCACTCGGCAAGGCCGCTGCGGAGCTGTGCGCGCGCGCCGGCTGGCCGCTGCTCGCCGACCCGCTGTCGCGGGCGCGCCGCGGAAAGGCGGCGATCGCGCACTACGACGCGCTGCTGCGCAACCGCGAGCTGGCCAGCCACCTGCGACCGGACGTCGTGCTGCGCGTCGGCGATCTGCCGACCTCCAAGCCGCTGCGCGCCTGGCTCGCCTCGATGCCGGAGGTGCCGCAGGTCGCGATTGACCCCGAGGGCGCCTGGCAGGACCCCGACGCGACGCTGTGCCGCGTGTTCGCGCTCGAGCCGGCGGCAGCGCTGGCCACGCTCGAGCCACCGAGCGCCGAGCCCGGTTGGCTGGCGCAGTGGCGCAGCGCCGACGAGCGAGCCACTGCGGCGATCGCCCAGACGCTGACCGCCGGCGAGGAGGCTCTGAGCGAGCCGCTGGTGGCCGCCGAGCTCGGCGCGCTGCTACCCGAGGACGCAACCTTGTTCGTCGCCTCCTCGATGCCGGTGCGCGACGTCTAGTCCTTCTGGCCGGCGCGCGAGGACCCGCCGCGCGTGCTGTGCAACCGCGGCGCCAACGGCATCGACGGCACGGTCTCCAGCGCCTTCGGCGCCGCCGCGGCCGGCGGTGGTCCGGTCGTCCTGTTGATCGGCGACGTCGCGCTGGCACACGACGTCGGCGGGCTACTTGCGGCGCGCCGCCTTGCTCTGAAGTTGACGATCGTGCTGATCGACAACGGCGGCGGCGGCATCTTCGACTTCCTGCCGGTCTCACGCGCAGCCGCCGCCCGGCGCGAGCTGCCCAGCGAGAGCGAACGACGGGCTAGCGGGCCGCCGGCGGCCGACGAGCAGGATCTCTACACGCGCCACATCGCCACCCCGACGGGCCTTGACTTCGCCCACGCGGCGGCGCTGTACGGCCTAACGCACGAGCGCGTCGCCGACCGGCCGGCGCTGCGCGGCGCGCTGGAGCGAGCGTTCGGCGGCGAGCGCTCAACGCTGATCGAAGTGCGCGACGAGCGCGCCGCCAACGCCGAGCTGCACGGCCGGATCTGGAGGGCCGTCGCGAGCGCGCTTGCCAGCTGAGGCGCTCAGGAGCTCAGCAAAGGCAGCAGCGCCGCCAGCTTGATCTCTGTCTCCCCCAGCTCGGTGGCCGGATCGGAGTTGCGCACGATCCCGTTGCCGGCGTAGCAGCGCGCGACGTTGCCGCGCAACAGCGCGCAGCGCAGCGCGACGCAGAACTCGCCGTCGCCGGCGGCGTCGCTCCATCCCACCGCGCCCGTGTACCAGCCACGGTCGAGTCCCTCCAGTGCAGGGATCAGCTCGAGCGCCCGGGTGGCCGGCTCGCCGCCGACGGCGGGCGTCGGGTGCATCGCGCCCGCTAGCTCGATCGCGTCGATCGGCGCCGCCAGCTGGGCGCGGATCGGGGTGGCCAGGTGCTGGATGTTGGCGATCCGCGCAAGCGTCGGCTCGGGCGACGCGGCCACCCAGATCGCGTGGCGGTTGAGCGTGCGCTCGATCCGCCGCACGACGATCGCGTGCTCCTCGCGGTAGCTCTCGTCGCGCAGCAGCCGCTCGCCGAGGTGGGCGTCAACGGCGGGATCGGCGCTGCGCCGCGTCGAGCCGGCGAGCGCGATCGTAGAGACCCTCTGCCCCTGGCGGCGGACGAGCAGCTCGGGGCTCGCGGCGATCAGCGTTGCCTCGCCGCGACCGACGCAGAAGACAAA
>DATASE010000020.1:0-11135 GCA_036269375.1 Solirubrobacteraceae bacterium | reverse complement strand
CCCTGGAACGCTCCGACGACCGCGGCGGTGAGATCATCGGCGGTCGGGCCCAGGCCACCACTGGTCAGCACCACCGCAAGCCCCTCGCCGGCCATGAACTCCAGCGCCGCGCGCATGTCGGCGGGACGGTCGCCGACGATCAGGATGTGTGCCAGGTCGACCCCCTGCTCGAACAGCCGGTCGGCCAGCCACGGCCCGTTGCGGTCGCGTACGCGACCGGTCAGCACCTCGGTGCCGGTGACGATTATCCCCGCTCGCGCCAGCGGCTCATGCCCGCTCATTTGCACGCCGGGAGCCGTCCGCTCAACGGGTGGCGACCGCTGGCGTCGATCGAATAGCCGATTGCCTGAGAGGTCGTGGGCAGCGACTGCGGCCGTCCGTTCACGTCGATGCTCGCTTCGTCGTTGCCGAGCACCAGGGTGAAGCGCCGGGCGTGATAGGTGACAGACGTGTAGGACGGTTGCAGGATGACCCCGGGGATCGCCTTACGCGTCCCGTCGCCGATCAGGCAAACCCACACAGACCCGGTCGGGTGCACCGAGACGGCAACGATCCCGGTCGCGGTCTGCGATCCGGTGCTGAGGCTCTTGGCACGCGAGTCTGAGTGGCGGTGGCGGGATTTCGCACCGAGGCTCGCGCTCCGGCTGCTCGTGGGTGTGGAGGGCCCGCCTTTTTTCTGTGTCATCAACCCGACGAGAAGCAGCACGATCAGCAGCGCGATCACGCCGACGGCGATCAGGTATCCGCGCGAAGTGCGAGCGGTGGGCGTGCGCGTCGCTTGACGGCGCGAGCTTGCCATCACCGGCGGCTGGTGCTCGAGGTCGAGTGGACGCTCGTATTCGCGGCGGTATTCGTCCACCAGCGTCTTCTCGTCGAGTCCCAACGCTTGGGCGTAAGTGCGCAGGAAGCTGCGCACGAACGTCGGCCCGGGCAGCAGGTCCCACTCTTCGTTCTCCAGCGCACGCAAGTACTTGGCGCGAATCTTCGTCTGCGCCTCGATCTCGGACACGTCGATGCGGGCACGCATGCGCGCCTCGCGCAGGGTCGCTCCGATCTCGGCCATCTCAGCCCGACAGGCTAGTGCCTGTAACACATGGGCGGGTTGTTTGCAGAGATCGTCCCGAGATGCGAGTGGCCGCGATTCGTCTCAGCCTGGAATCGAGGTCTCGCTCGGCTCGGGCTGCGTGCGCCCGCCCGTGCCGTCGGCAAGCGCCGCCAGGACGCGCGGCAAATCGCCCTCTGAGACGAGCACTTGGCGTGGCTTTGAGCCCTCATAGCCCGAGATCACGCCGCGCCGCTCGAGCATGTCGATCAATCGTCCCGCACGCGTGTAGCCCAGGCGCAGCCGGCGCTGCAGCATCGAGGTCGACGCGGTCTGCATTTCGGCCACGAGGCGGATCGCATCGCCGAGCAGCGGATCCTCATCGGGGTCGAACTCGTCATCGGACCCCTTCTCGGGCTCGGCGGGCTCGACCTCCTCGAGCAGCTCTTCGCGCAGCTCCGGCTCGCCCTGCTTGCGCCAAAGATCAGTCAGCTTGGCGATCTGGGACTCGTCGATGTAAGCGCCCTGTATCCGCTGCAACCGCGACGAGCCGACCGGCGAGAACAGCATGTCGCCCTGGCCGAGCAGCGACTCCGCCCCGTTCTGGTCGAGGATCACACGCGAATCGGTCTGCGAGGAGACCGAGAAAGCGATCCGTGAAGGGACATTGGCCTTGATCATCCCGGTGATGACGTCCACGCGCGGAGATTGGGTTGCCAAGACAAGGTGGATGCCGACCGCGCGCGCCTTCTGGGCCAGGCGGATGATCGAATCCTCGACGTCGGCGGGCGCGACCATCATCAGGTCCGCGAGCTCGTCGATCACGCAGAGGATGTAGGGAAGCGCCGCTTCCTGTCTCTGCGCGCGAGCCTTGTTGAGCTCGATCAGCGAGCGCGTACGCGACAGCGACATGATCCCGTAGCGCTGCTCCATCTCGCGCACCAGGTTCTGCAGCGCGTTGGCAGCCATTCTCGGGCTGGTGATCACCGGCGTGAGCAGATGCGGTATCGACTCGTAGTGGTTTAGCTCGACCTGCTTGGGGTCGACCAGCACGAGGCGCAGCTCGTGCGGCGTGGCGCGCAACAGGACGCTGCAGAGCATCGCGTTGATCGCGCCGGACTTGCCGGCGCCCGTGGTGCCGGCGACCAGCAGGTGGGGCATCTTGGCAAGGTCGGCGCCGATCGCCTTGCCGGCAACGTCCTTGCCGAGCCACACCGTGAGCGGCGACCAGTCGGCGGGCGGCTGCTGAAAGACGTCGCCGAGACGCACCATCCGCCGCTTGCTGTTGGGCACCTCGACTCCGACCGCCTGCTTGCCCGGGATCGGCGCGAGGATGCGGATGTCGGTCGCGGCGAGCGCGTAGGCGAGGTCGTCCTTGAGCTGAGCGACCTTGCCGACCTTGGTGCCGGGGGCCAGACGCAGCTCGTAGCGCGTGATGTGCGGCCCGGCGACCGTGCCGATCACCTTCGCCTGCACGCCGAAGTGCCCGAGCGCCTCGACCAGGCTCGCTGCGGTGCGCTCCTGACCGGCGGTGTCCGGGCGAGCCTGCTCGGCGCTCGAGCGCGTGAGGATACGATCGGGAGCGGGCAGCTCCCAGGCAAAGTCGGGATCGTCTGTGACAGAGTCGCGCAGCCGCCCCTGCGGCGTCAAGGAGTCCGCGTCGACCTGGGCGATGCCGGCTATCCGCTCCTCCGGCTCCTCGTGCTCGGAGTCTTCTTCGGGCAGCGAGTCGGCTGAGCCCTCGCCGTCCGGCTCGTGTCCGTCTGTCGCATCGCTCGGCCCCTTCGGCCCGGGCGCCCCCGCTTCGGTTCCCTCTTCGTCGCGCGGATCGAGCTTGCCGGTGCTCCCCCCCTCCGCCTGTTCGGCTTCCCAGGGCGTGAACAGCTCGTCGCGCGAGGGTGCCTCCACGTGGGTGGCGCGCACGATCAGCTCGTCGGGCGCCGGTTCGGGCGGCAGCAGCGAGGAGTCCCCGCCGCCAGAGGTCGCGCGCGAGGGACGAGCGCCGCGTCGCTCGGCGCTGTCGTCGAGCCGTGCCCGCACGACTCGACTCGTGTCCAAGATCCCGTTGCCGGTCGCGCGCAGGACCGCCGCAAGCGACGCCCCGCTCAGCAGGATCGCACCGACCAGCGCGAGGAAGACGACGAGGATGTCGACTCCGACCGTCTGCACGAGCCGGTGGGCCACCCAGTAGGCCCCCTGTCCGGCGATGCCGCCATGGCTCTGCAGGAACGCCGAGGTCCACTGGCGCGAGGACCCGCCTTCGGGCGTGCCGTCGCTGACGCCGAGCGTCCCGGCTGCCAGCGCCAGCGTGACTGCCGCAAACAGGCAGAGCCCCCCGGTGCGCAGTGGTTTGTGAGCGGGGAGAACCTGGTCGAGCAGCAACGCCGCGCCGCCCACCACCAGCGCGATCGGCGCCAGCACGCGCGCTTCGCCGATGCACCAGCCGATCGCCACCGACAGCCCGTGCCCGATCTGACCGCCGTCGCCGTTGTCGTAGAGGACAAACCCCATGAAGACGCCGAGCGCGACGAGCCCCAGCCCGATCACGTCGCGTTGGCTCTGCTCGAGCGCCGGCAGCGAAGGTGGCCAGCGAAGCGAGCTACGACTGCGGCGAGCACCGCGCCCGCGCGAGCGCGGTGCGGTACGCGTGCTGCGCTTGCGTGCAGGCTGGCGCTTTGGGCTGCGGCGGGTGGCGGGCATCAGGCGTCACTTCGACGCCAGAGTCTCGGGACCTGCCGCCAGGCCGCAAGGATCGTCGCCCTTCGGCGTGGATCGCGCCGCGGGCGCCTTACCATGGCTTTAGTGCGCGCAGCTACATACAGTCACTGACATGAGCGACTTCGCACGTGCACCGCGCGTACTGGTAGTCGAGGACGACGAGGACATCGCCCAGGCGCTGCAGCGCTCGCTTCGGATGGAGGGTTATGAGGTGCGCTGCGCCGGCGACGGCCACGCCGCGATCGAGCAGGGCCGCGCGTTTGCCCCAGACCTGGTCATCCTCGACCTCGGCCTGCCGGGCATCGACGGGATCGACGTCGCCAAGCAGCTGCGCGACGGTGACGACGTGCCGATCCTGATCCTGACCGCGCGCGACGGGCTGGAGTCGCGCGTGGAGGGTCTGGACGCCGGCGCCGACGACTACCTGGTCAAGCCATTCGAGCGCCAGGAGCTGCTCGCGCGCATGCGAGCGCTGCTGCGCCGTCGTCCCCCGCGGGGATCGGCGCCGCTGAAGGTCGGCGATCTCAGCCTGAACGTCGACACGCACGAGATCGCCCGGGGCGATCGCCCGATCGATCTGACCCAACGCGAGTTCGAGCTGCTCGAGTACCTGATGCGCAACGAGCGGATCGTCATCTCCCGCCAGCGCCTGCTCGACGAGGTGTGGGGTTATGACCCCTTCTCGACCACCAACACGATCGAGGTGTTCGTCTCCAACCTGCGCCGCAAGCTCGAGGCCGAAGGCGAGCCGCGCCTGTTGCACACGATCCGCGGCGCTGGCTATGTCCTCCGCGCCTGAGCAGCCGATCGTCCTGCCGCGCGTCATGCGCGGATGGTTTGCGCGTCGCCTGGATCGGGTTTCTGTGGCGTTTGACCGTCTGCCGATCAGAACGCGGCTGGCGGCGGTCTCGGCGCTTCTCACCTTCACGATCCTGTGCGCGTTTGCGCTCGTCGTCGGCTCGCTGAGCGTGCACCGCATCCGCGCCAACTTCAACCGCGAAGTGGCGGTCGCGGGCGACAACGTCGCTGAGCTGCTGGGGCCGAAGGTGACGGGCAACTACATCGAAGGCTTCAAACTGGAAATCCTCAACCCCTCAGAGCTCAACCGCGTCAGCGAAGACGGGGACGCGGTGGTGCGGATAATGACCGAGTCGGGAACCCTGTTGGACGCCACCAACCGGGCGCCCAACCTAGGTCTCTCAAGCGAAGCAGACGTGTTCGGCTACCGCGTGCACACGCGTATAGTCGCGCTCAACGGCCCGGTCGGGGGCGCGGTGGTCGTCCAATACGGTCGCCGCCTGTCAGACCTCGAAGCGACGATCGCCCGCGTCGAGTTGCTGCTCGTCCTGGGCGTGCTGGCCGGCACGATGCTGGCGCTGCTGGCGGGTATTGCGATCGCCCGCCGCGCGATGGCGCCGATCGCTCTACTGACGAGCACCGCCGAGCAGATCGCCCGCACCCGCGACCCCTCCCGGCGCCTGCCCGAGCCGACCGCCGACGACGAGGTCGCCGAGCTATCGCGCACGCTCGCGGGCATGCTCCGCGAGCTGGACGCCGCCCACGCCGAGACCGAGGCCACGCTCGCTCGCCAGCGCCAATTCGTCGCCGACGCCTCGCACGAGCTGCGCACGCCGCTGACGAGCGTGCTTGCCAACCTGGAGCTGCTCTCAGAATCGCTGCGCGGCGAAGACGCCGAGGCGGCGCGCTCGGCGCTTCGCTCCTCGCAGCGGATGCGCCGCCTGGTGGCCGACCTGCTGCTGCTCGCGCGCAGCGACGTCGGCCGCGTGGTCGCGCGCGAGCCGTGCGACCTGGCGCAGGTGGTGGTCGAGGCGGCCGCCGAGCTCGGCCCGGTCAGCGATCGGCACGAGATCTCGCTAGACACGCACCCGGTGATCGTGCGTGCCTCGCGCGACGAGCTGCACCGCCTCACGCTCAACCTGATCGAGAACGCGCTGCGCCACACGCCGCCCGGGACGGAGATCCGCGTGAGCACGGGCGTCGAGGCGAGCGGTCCTACTCAGCAGGCCGCCGGCGAGGCCTACCTGGTCGTGGAGGACGACGGCCCGGGCGTCCCCGAGCACCTGGTCGGCAGCCTGTTCGAGCGCTTCGTGCGCGGCGCAGGCGACCGTGGCGGCTCCTTCGGTCTGGGCCTTGCGATCGTGCGCACGGTCGCCGAGTCCCACGGTGGCAGTGTGTCAGTGGAGCAGACGCACCCGGGCGCCGAGCATCCGGGTGCGCGGTTTGTGGTGAGACTGCCGGCCGAGTCGCGCTCGGCCGGACCGAGCGCGGAGGGCGCTACCACGGATGCTTCCGCAGGGAACAGGCAGCTCGTTTGAGCCGGCATTCAGCGTGGGCGATAGACGTCCGAGCGGTGCGCGATGGCCAGCACCCTCACCACGCGGGCTTCGTCATCGATGCGATAGACGATGCGGTAGGGACCGCGACGCGCCGAGAAGCACCCCTCTAGCTCGAATCGTAGTGGCTTGCCGAGACGGCGTGGGTTGCTCGCGATGGCTCCGAGCGTCTCGAGAGCCGCGGCAGCGACAGCGGTTGGTAGGCGTTCGAGCTGGCGACGAGCGGGCGCCATCACCCGCACCTCCCAGGAAGCCTCGCTCACGCGGCAGTGTCGCCGCGGCGATCCAGCGCAGCACGAAGCTCAGCGAGTCCAGTGCCCTGCTCGCCATCGGCAGACTCCTGTTCGCTCTCGCGGACGTGTGCCATGAGAGCAGGGTCAGACATGATCGCGAGCGTCTCCTCGAGCTCGTCGAGATCCTCGTTGCTGATCAGCACGGCGGCAGGCCGCCCGTTGCGCGTGAGGACGACGCGATCGTGCTGGCCCTCCACGCGGTCCACCAGCTCGGAGAGATGGCTCTTGACTGCGGAGAGAGGCAACGTCTCAGACATGACCAGAATTATAGTCTATCCGTGCGCAGCAGCGACTGTCTACACCTCCACAACGACCGGCAACACCATCGGTCGGCGTCTGAGCCGGTCGTACACCAGCGCGGCCAGGTCGTCGTGGAGCATCTGCTGGAGCAGGTCGACCTCGCGGATCTCCTCGCCGGCGGCGCGCAGCACCGTCGACTCGACGGTTGCGCGGATCTCAGCCGCCAGCTCGCCCGCCTCCTTAGGGAACGGCACGCCGCGGAAGATGACCTCGGGGTCGGCGACCGAACGGCCGTCCTGCTCGGCGATCGTCACGACCACCACGAAGATCCCGTCGGCCGAGAGCATCCGCCGGTCGCGCAGCGCGACGTCGGCCACGTCGCCGATGTCCACGCCGTCGACGAAGATCATCCCCGACTGCTCGTGCTCTCCCCAGCGCGCCCGACGCCCGTCGAGGTCGAGCGGCAGCCCGTTCTCGCCCTGAAAGACGTTCTCCGCGTCGATCCCGACCGCCTCGGCGAGCTGGGCGTGCAGGCGTAGGCGCTTGAAGTCGCCGTGGAAGGGCATCACGTAGCGCGGTTTGACGAGATTGAGCATCAGCTTGACCTCCTCGGCGTAGCCGTGGCCGGAGGCGTGGACTGGGGCGTCGTTGGCTGTGACCACGTCGCAGCCGATGTGGTACAGGCGGTCGATCGTCTCATTGACCGCGCGCTCGTTGCCCGGGACGGGTGTGGCCGAGAAGACGACGGTGTCCCCGTGACGGAGCTTTACCTGCGGGTGGTCGCGGTAGGCCATCCGCCGCAGCGCAGAGAGCGGCTCCCCCTGCGAGCCGGTGGAGATGATCACGACGCGCTCGTCGGGGAAGTCTTCGATCTCGCGCGCCCCCACCATGATGCCCTCCGGCACCTCGATGTGATCGAGCGCGCGACCGATGCCGACGTTCTTTCGCATCGAGCGCCCCACCAGGCAGACCTTGCGGTCGAGCGATGCGGCGGCGTCGATCACCTGCTGGACGCGATGGATGTTCGAGGCAAAGCTCGTTACCACGATCCGCCCTGCGCAGCGCGCAAAGGTCTCTTCCAGGTGCGGCCCGACGAGCGCC
This sequence comes from Solirubrobacteraceae bacterium, assembly GCA_036269375.1. Classification (GTDB taxonomy): domain Bacteria; phylum Actinomycetota; class Thermoleophilia; order Solirubrobacterales; family Solirubrobacteraceae; genus Palsa-744. Next base: position 3,387 of record DATASE010000020.1, on the reverse strand, counting down.
TCCGAGGGTGAGAAGCCGGGTCGATCGACGTTGGTCGAGTCTCCGCACAACAGCAAAACGCCTTCGCGCCCCAGCTCGGCCAGGCGCGAGACGTCGGCCGGCGGACCGTCGACGGGGGTCTGGTCGAACTTGTAGTCACCGGTGAGCAGCACCGTGCCGAGCTCGCTGGTGAGCGCCACCGCGCTGGAGTCGGGGATCGAGTGGGTCATGTGGATCAGCTCGAGCGAGAACGGCCCGAGCTCGAGCATCTCCCCCACCTGCACGTCGCAGCACTCGACCTCGCGCAGCTTGTGCTCCTCCAGCTTCGAGCGCGCCATCGCCATGGTCAGCGGTCCGCCATAGACAGGCGGCGCCTGCTGCTCGCCCAGCTCGCGCAGGATCCACGGCAGCGCCCCTAGGTGATCCTCGTGGCCGTGGGTGACGACGATCGCCTCGATGTCGCGCGCGCGCTCGCGCAGATAGGAGAAGTCGGGCAGCACCAAGTCGATCCCGACCATCTCCGGAGTCGGAAAGCGCAGCCCCACGTCGACCACGACGATCCGACCGTCGTGCTCCACGACGGTCATGTTCTTGCCGATCTCGCCCAGCCCGCCGAGGGGCAGGACGCGCAGTTGCGAGGTCACGCTCCGGTCGCCCGGGCGCTCGCGGGAGTCGGGCCGGCGCTGTTGCCGCCCGACGCGACGTTGTGTGTGTTCGCTTTGTCGCCGAGCAGCCCGTGGCGTTCGAGCATCGCCCTGACCTCCGCGAGCTCGTGCTCGTCGGCCTCGATCAGCGGCAGTCGCAGCCCGCCCACTTTGTGCCCAAGCATGTTCAGCGCGGCCTTCGTGCAGGTCGGGCTGGCAGTCATGAACAGCGTCCTGTATACGTCCTGCAGGCTCGCGTCGATCTCGGCGCGCAGCTCTGGCTGCTCGACCATCTGTTGCATCTGATCGCCGACGACGTGGCTGGCCACGCAGATGCCGCCGGCGCCGCCGACGTCCAGGGTGCGCGCGAGGCTGGAGTCGTCGCCTGCGTACAGGTCGAGCCCGTCGATCGGCTGCAGCTCCTCGGCGTTTGCCTGCTTTACCCCCTCGATGCGCTCGATCTGCGCCAGCCGCGCCAGCAGCTCCGGCCCGATGTTGACCACGCAGCGGCCGGGGACGTTGTAGAGCAGCACCGGCCTGTCTGTGGCGCTCGCAATCGCTTCGTAGTGGCGGACGATCCCGCGCGGGCTCGGCTTGTTGTAGTACGGCGTGACGCTCAGGGTCGCATCGACCCCCAACTCGGTGGCGGCCTCCGTCAGGTGCACGGCGTGGCGGGTGTCGTTGGAGCCGGTTCCGCCCACAATTGTCGCTCCCGGCGGTCGCTCGCGTACCGCCAACCCGATCAGCGCTAGGTGTTCCTCGTCCGTCAGCGTCGCGGCCTCGCCGGTCGTGCCGCAAACCACAAAGCCATCGGAGCCGTGCTCTGCAAGGTGGCCCATCAAGGCCACGAAGGACTGCTCGTCGACCCTGCCCTGCGCGTCAAACGGCGTGACGATCGCAGTCAGGATGCTGCCGAGCCCGAGTTTGCCGCTCATCGCTTGAAGTATTCCATGCTGGCCGCCGACCTCCTCGCCGCTCAGCCATCCTCGAACAACAGCTGCTCCAGGCCGACCAACGGCGAGCGCGGCAGCGAGGAGACGCGGCGAACGGCAAGCAGGACCCCGGGCATGAAGGACTCGCGTGCGATCGTGTCGTGGCGGATCGTCAGCGTCTGAGCGACGTCGCCGAAGATCACCTCCTGGCTTGCGACCAGCCCAGGCAGCCGCACCGAGTGGATCGGCGGCTGCGCCCCGCCCGCAGCCTCGGCTATCAGCCGCGCGGTGCGCGCGGCGGTCCCGCTCGGGGCGTCGAGCTTGCGGTCGTGGTGCAGCTCGACGATCTCGGCCTTTGCCATGTAGCGCGCCGCCTCGGCGGCGAAGCGCATCATCAGCACGGCGCCGATCGCGAAGTTGGGCGCCACGAACGCGTTGGCGGCTCGCCCGCGCTCGGCGGCGATCGCCTGCGCTTGGCTTGAGAGCTCGTCCAGATCGAAGCCGGTCGTCCCGATCACGACGTGCACCCCGGCGCGCAGGCACTGCAATGCGTTTGCCAGGCCGCTGTCGGGCTGGGAGAAGTCGACCGCCACCTCGGGCTCCTGCGCGAGCGCCTGCGTCAGCGAGACCCCCAGCTGCGGGTCGGCGCGCGCGACGAGCTCCATGTCCTGCGCGCCCTGCACGGCTGCGCAGACGGCCTCACCCATCCGCCCCGCGGCGCCGCTGACGGCCACGCGGATCACGGCGCCACCGCCGTATCGCGCCGAAGGCACCGGCCCGCAGGCGCGTGCTCGAGGACGCGCGCGACGGCACGACACCCAGTCACGACGCCACCGCCTGCAACGCCTGCAGCGATTCCTCGAACAGCCCCTGCTCTGTCCCGACGCCGGCGACTGAGAGCCGCTCGCCGGCAAACAGCTCGCGGGTCAGCTCGTGCAGGTCCTCGATCGTGACGGCATCCAGGCGCTCGATGATCTCCTCGACGGAGAGGATCGGCAGCTCGGCCAGCAGCGAGGCGCCGAGGCGGTTCATCCGCGCCGCGGTGGACTCCAGCGAGAGCACCATCCGTCCCTTGACGTTCTCGCGCGCGCGGTCGAGCTCGTCCTGGGCGATCGAGCCTCCACCCTCGCCGTCCACGAGTCGCTGCAGCTCGCCGGCGATCGTCGCGATCGCCTCGCGCAGGTTCTCCGGCCGCGTGCCGACGTAGATGCCGACCTCGCCGGTGTGAGCGTGCAGATTGGAGAAGCAGAACACCGAGTAGGCGAGCCCGCGCCGCTCGCGCACCTCCTGGAACAGCCGCGAGGAGGAGCTCGATCCGAGCACCCCTTCGAGCACGCGAAGCGCAAAGCGCCGCTCGTCGCCGCGGGCAAGCCCGCCTCCGCCCATGCAGACGTGGTACTGCTCGGTCGCCTTGCTCAGAAATCTGACCCGCCGCTCGAAGCTGGGCTCCTCGAGCGCGCGCGCGTCCAAGCCGTCGGCGCCGTCCTCCCCGCTCGGGCACAGCTCGCCCACCAGCTCCACCAACCGCTCGTGCTCGACCGATCCGGCGGCCGAGACGACGATCTCTCCGGGTCGGTAGCGATCGTCGTGAAAGCTGCGCAACCCCTGCTCGCTTGCGGCCGCGACGACCTCGGCGCGCCCGATCACCGCACGGCCGAGCGGGTGCGAGCCGAACACGGCCTCGCCGAGCAGGTCAAAGACCCGGTCCTGCGGGTCGTCTTCGTACATCGCGATCTCCTCGAGCACCACCTGGCGCTCGGCGTCGAGCTGGTCGATGCGCGGCCGCCACAGCATGTCGCTCATAACGTCGAACGCTCGCGGCAGGTTGCGAT
>DATASE010000019.1:0-44599 GCA_036269375.1 Solirubrobacteraceae bacterium | reverse complement strand
CCAGCGGATCGAATGGATCGGCCGCGAACGGACCTGCCCTCGAGTCGCACGAGCTCTTGCGAGCGCAGGCGGTTCCGCTTGTGCTCTCGGCTGCGGACGAGCTGGCGCTTCGTGCACAGGCGACGCGTCTACTCGCCCGCTTCCAGCGTGAGCCGCGGCCGGACGCGCTCGACGTCGGTTACTCGCTCGCCACCACACGTGCAGCGCTCGAGCATCGCGCGGTGCTCGTGGGCGCCGACCGCGAGGAGCTGGTCGCCGCTCTGGCGGCGCTTGCACGCGGGGAGCAACGCGCCGAGATCGCGCGCGGGACCGCCAAGAACAGGGCGAGAACGGCCTTCCTGTTCTCGGGGCAGGGTAGCCAGCGGGTGGGAATGGGCCGCGAGCTGCACGCTGCCTTCCCGCTGTTCGCCGAGGCGCTCGACGAGCTCTGCGAGCGACTGGATGGCGAGCTGTCCAAGTACGGCGCCGACTCGCCCTTGCGCGACGTGCTGTTCGCGCAGCCGGACGAGGAGTCGGCGATCGACCGGACCGCCTACGCTCAGACGGGGCTGTTCGCACTCGAGGTGGCGCTCTATCGGCTGCTCGAGTCGTGGGGCAGCGAGCCGTTTGCGCTTCTCGGCCACTCGATCGGCGAGCTGGCGGCGGCACACGTCGCCGGGGTGTTCGAGATCGAGGATGCCTGCCGCCTGGTCGCGGCCCGCGGTGGCCTGATGCAGGCGCTGCCGGCGGGCGGCGCGATGGTAGCCGTACAGGCCTCCGAGCAGGAGATCGAGCCCACGCTGACCGGCGTCGCCGAGCGCGTCGCGCTCGCCGCCGTCAATGGGCCGAGCTCGGTGGTGCTCTCGGGGGCGCAGGAGGACGTGCTCGAGCTGGCATCGCAGTGGCGCGAGCGAGGGTGCAAGGTCAGGCGCCTGAGCGTCTCCCACGCGTTTCATTCACCGCTGATCGACGGCATGCTCGACAGCTTCCGAGCGGTGGCCGAGACGGTCGTTTACACGCCGCCGTCCGTGCCGCTCGTCTCGTGCCTGACCGGCGAGCTCGCCGATGGCGAGCTGTTCTGCAGCGCCGACTATTGGGTCCGGCATGCGCGTGAGCCCGTTCGCTTTGCCGACGGCGTGGCGACCCTGATCGAGCAGCGCGTCGTGCAGATGCTCGAGCTCGGTCCGGACGGCGTGCTCACTGCGATGGCCGCCGAGTGCTGCGAGCCGCGTGAGAGCGCGAGCCTCCGCGCCGACGAGGCTCGGCCCGCGGTGGCGGAAGCCGACACCGAGCAGACGACGCCCAGCTCTGCCGCCAAGCACGAATACTCGGGGCCGGCTCTGGTTTCGGCCCTGCGCGAGGGAAGGCCAGAGGTTCCCACGCTGATCCGGGCGCTCTCCTCGCTTTGGGTTGACGGCGGCCAGGTCAGCTGGGACGGCTTCTTCGCCGGCTGGCCGGTGCGGCGGGTGCCGCTGCCGACCTATCCCTTCCAGCGCGAGCGCTTCTGGCTCACAACGACCCGGAATGGGGCCGACGCCGCCGGGCTTGGGCAGACCGCGGACGAGCACCCATTGCTCAGTGCGAAGCTCGAGCTGGCGGGAGGTCGCGGGCTGTTGTTCACCGGGCGTCTTTCGCTTGACTCGCATCCGTGGCTGGCTGATCACGCGGTCATGGGCAAGGTTCTGATGCCGGGCGCGGCGTTCGTGGAGCTCGCCGTGCACGCAGCCCTAGCCGCGGGCGGCGGGCCGCTCGAGGAGCTGGTGATCGAGGCGCCACTCCTGCTTGCGTCAGGAGAGGCGGCGCACATCCAGGTGACCGTCGAGCCGCCGGAGGACTCGGGCGCTCGGGCGTTGACGATCCATTCGCGACCGGTGCGCGCGACCGAGCAGCAGATCGAGGAGCCGGCCCAGTGGACGCGACACGCACGTGGCGTTCTGGCCGGCGCCGATCTCGCCGGCACGGATGCGTTGCAGCTGGAGCCCGACGGAGCGCCGCTTGCCCAATGGCCACCTGCCGGCGCGGATCCGTTGGAGCTGTCGACGCTCTATGACGATCTGCTGACGGCCGGGTTTGACTATGGACCGGCGTTCCGAGGTCTGAAGGCGGCGTGGCGCTCGGGAGATGACCTGTTCGCCGAGATCTCGCTCGAAGGCGGGCAGCGCGGAGAGCTCGGGTCCTACGCCGTGCACCCCGCCCTGTTGGACTCGGCGCTGCACGCGATTGCGCTCTTCCCAGGCACCGAGCGCAGCGCGGACGCCGTATCGCTGCCGTTCTCTTGGAGCGGAGTCCGGGCGCACGGCACGGCCGGCGGCGAGCTTCGCGTCGCACTGAGCGCACGGCCGGACGGCGCTTATTCGCTGACGCTGGCAGGCGCCGACGGTAGGACGGTCGTAAGCGTCGAGCGACTCACGCTGCGCGAGATCTCCCGGCAGCAGCTGGACGCCGCCGGCGAGGGGGAGGTCCTCGGCTCGCTGCTCACGGTGGCCTGGTCGACACTCGACGCCGCGCCGGCCGACTCCCCGCTCGAGCGGTTGGTGGTGCTGGGCGATCCGGCTGGGGAGCTGGCCGCTTCGCTGACTCGCGCTCCCCACGCGGTCGAGGTCGATTGCCAGCAAGACCTTGCGGCGATCGCCGCGGCGAGCGAGCGCGGGATCGCGGTGCCCGAGGTGGTTCTCATGGAGTGTCGCTCCGCCGCCGACGTCGACCCCGCTCGAGCAACGCGAACACTGCTCGACGCCGTGCTCGAGACGCTGCAGCGATGGCTCTCCGAGCCGCGCCTCGCCGACAGCCGCCTGGTTCTCTGCACGCGGGGAGCCGTGGCAACCGACGAGCATTCGGGGGTCAAGGATCTCGCCGGCGCGAGCGTCTGGGGACTCGTCCGCTCCGCGCAGTCCGAGCATCCAGGACAGTTCTCGCTACTCGATCTCGACGAGGCCCAAGCGAGCGTCGCCGCGGTTGCCAGCACGCTCGACAGCCTCCACGAGGAGCCGCAGATCGCTCTGCGCAGTGGAGCGGCGATGGTCCCGCGGTTGGCGGCGCTTGCCGATGCGCACGCTCGCGAGGATGCGGTGCTTGGCGGCTCTGGCACAGTGCTCGTCACGGGCGGCACCGGCGGCATTGGCGCGTTGATGGCCGAGCGCCTGGTGGTCGGGCACGGTGTTCGCGAGCTGTTGCTCGTCAGTCGAAACGGAGTTCGTGCGGACGGCGCGAGCGAGCTGCAGCGGCGTCTGCGCGCGCTGGGTGCACGCGTGCGGGTCGAGGAATGCGACGTGGCCGACCGCGAGCAGGTGCGGGCACTGCTCGCTTCGATCTCCGCGCAAGCGCCGCTGCGCGCGGTCATCCACGCAGCTGGGGCGGGCGACAATGCGTTGTTGCAGTCGCTGACGCCGGCACGCCTCGAGCACGCCCTGGCGGCGAAGGTGGACGGTGCGATTCACCTGCACGAGCTGTCTGCGGGCGCAGAGCTCGAGGCGTTCGTGATGGTCTCCTCGATGGCGGGGGTCTTCGGTGGGCCTGGGCAGGCCAACTATGCGGCCGCCAACAGCTTCCTCGATGCGCTTGCCTGCGAGCGCCGCGCCCGCGGTCTGGCGGCCAGCTCGATGGTCTGGGGCCTGTGGAAGGGCGTCGGCTTGGGCCGCGACATGGACGAGCTGGACATGCGTCACATGGCGGGGAGCGCCGGACTGGGCGTGCTCTCGCCCGAGCAGGGCCTCGAGCTGTTCGAGCGGGCGCTTGCCTGCGGGCGAGAGCTGATTCTGCCGGCGCGGTTGAACCGCGGAGCGCTTCGCGCCGAGGCGCTCGCCGGAACGCTGCGGCCGCTGTTGCGCGGGTTGGTGGCGGTCCCTGCGCCCGCCTCCATGCAGCGGCCCTCCGAGTCGCTTCTGAGCGAGCTCGCCGCGATGTCCCGCACCGAGCGCGAGCTCGCCGTGCGCGATCTGGTGGCGCAGGAGGTGGCCGCGGTGCTCGGCTACAGCGGGACGCGCCGCCCGGCTCCGGGCAGCACGTTCAAGAGCCTCGGATTCGATTCGCTGGCCGCGGTCGAGCTGCGCAACCGGCTCGGGCGGGCACTCGGTCTGCGCCTGCCGGCGACGTTGATCTTCGACTACCCGACCTCCGAGGCACTGGCGGCCAGCCTGCTCGATGAGCTGGCGCTCGAGGAAACCGCCGAGATCGACCGCGAGCTCGATCGCCTGGAGGCCACGCTCGCCGGCATCGACGCCGCCGGTGCCCAGCGCGAGCGCGTGGCGGCTCGTCTGCGCGAGCTGCTCGGCGGTCTCGGCGACGGTCGCCCTGCCGGCGTGGACGAGGCCGAGCAAGCGCTGCAAACCGCCAGTGCCGAGGAGATATATGAGTTCATCGACACGCAGCTGGGGTCCTCGTGATGGCCGACGAGCGCTCGATCGAATACCTGCGGCGAGTCACGCTTGACCTGCAGAGCACACGCCGGCGACTGGCGGAGCTCGAGCAGGGCGCACGCGAGCCGATCGCGATAGTCGGCATCGGTTGTCGCTACCCCGGCGGCGCAGATTGCGCCGAGCGGCTGTGGGAGTTGGTTCGCGGCGGGCGACACGGCGTCCGTGGCTTTCCCGATGACCGCGGCTGGGAGCTGGGCGGGCTGTTTCACCCCGACCCCGAGAACCCCGGCACCAGTTATGTCAACGAAGCGGCGTTCCTTGCCGACGCAGGCGAGTTCGACGCCCGTTTCTTTGAGATGGGGCCACGCGAGGCGCTGGCCACCGACCCGCAGCAACGATTGGCGCTCGAAGTCTCCTGGGAGGCGATCGAACACGCCGGTATCGACCCGCACGAGCTGGCCGGTAGCTCGACCGGCGTGTTCACCGGGGTGATGTACCACGACTACACCGACGGCATCGCGCCCGCGGAGGCCGTCGGCCTGGAGGGACACCTCGGCACAGGGGTTTCCGGCAGCGCGGTGTCCGGGAGGGTCGCGTACGCACTTGGGCTGGAGGGGCCGGCGGTATCGATCGACACGGCCTGCTCCTCCTCGCTCGTGGCGCTGCACACGGCGGTGCGTTCGCTGCGCACACGCGAGTGCTCGCTGGCGCTTGCCGGAGGCGTCACGGTCCTCTCCACCCCCGGCGTGTTCGTGGAGTTCTCCCGCCAGCGAGTGCTGGCGCCGGACGGGCTGTGCAAGCCGTTCTCGGCGCGAGCCGACGGGACGGCGTGGGGCGAGGGGATCGGCGTGGTGCTGCTCGAGCGCCTCTCCGATGCGCTGCGCAACGGGCATCGCGTGATCGCCCAGATCAGCGGCTCCGCGGTCAACCAGGACGGAGCCAGCAACGGTCTGTCGGCGCCGAACGGTCCTTCGCAGCAACGCGTGATCCGAGCTGCGCTATCGGACGCCGGTCTGGACTCCCAGCAGGTCGACGCGGTCGAGGCGCACGGCACCGGCACTCGACTGGGCGACCCGATCGAGGTGCAGGCGCTCGCGGCGACCTATGGTCGCGGTCGCGACGCGGACAGGCCGCTGTGGCTCGGCTCTGTCAAGTCGAACCTCGGTCACACCCAGGCGGCGGCAGGTATCGCGGGCGTGATCAAGGCGGCGATGGCGCTCGAACACGAGCTGTTGCCGAGGACGATCAACCTGGAGCGCCCGTCGGAGGAGATCGACTGGTCGCAGGCCAACGTGACCCTGCTGGCCGAACCGGTGCCGTGGCCGGCCGCGGGCGAGACGCGCCGCATCGCCGTCTCCTCGTTTGGGATCAGTGGGACCAACGCGCACGTGATCCTCGAGGAGGCGCCTCGGATGCCGGTGGCTGCGGATGCGGACGGCGGACCGGCGATCCTCGCCTCCCGCGACGGCGCGGCGGCACCAGCGCAGCAAGGCGACGGTCCGGCCGCGATCGGAGCGGTCTCGCGCGCGCCGTCGACCGCGACACAGGCTGAGGCGACAGAGCGCTTCGGGCCTCACGAGCGATCCGGTCTGGTCACGGCCGAGGCCGTCCCGTGGATACTGTCGGCTCGGGGCGAGCGCGCACTCGGCGGCCAGGCCGAGCGACTGCACGACTGGGTCGGCGCCGACGGCTCTGCCGCTGCGCTCGATGTCGGGCTGTCGCTGACGCGCCGCAGCAAGTTTGAGAGCCGGGCTGTGATCGTCTGCGCCGATCGCGACGAACGGCTACACGCGCTGGGCGCCCTGGCCGAAGGCCGTTCGGCGCCGGGCCTTGCGAGTGGAGCCGTGCCTGGCGACGGGTCAGGGCAAGTCGCGTTCGTGTTCCCCGGGCACGGATCGCAGTGGGCGGGGATGGGTCGCGAGCTGCTCGACGGCTCGCCCGTGTTTGCCGAGAGCGTGGCGGCCTGCGCGGCGGCGCTCGAGCCGTTCGTCGACTGGCCGGTGGAAAGCCTGCTGCGCGGCGAGGGGGACGCCGACTCGCTGCAGCGGATTGACGTGGTTCAGCCGCTGTTGTTCACTGCGATGGTTTCGCTGGGACGGCTGTGGCAGGCCTGCGGCGTGCAGCCGGATGCGGTGGTCGGCCATTCGCAGGGTGAGATCGCGGCGATGTGCGTCGCCGGCTGTTTGTCGCTCGCCGACGGTGCGCGGATCGTGGCCCTGCGCAGCCGAGTGTTGTGTGAGCTTGCCGGTCGCGGCAGGATGGCGTCGGTCGCGCTCGGCGTCGAGCAGGCCTCCGAGCGCCTTGCGCGTTGGGATCAGAGGGTGGTCGTGGCCGCCGTGAACGGCCCGAGCTCCGTGGTCGTCTCAGGTGGGGCGGGCAGCTTTGACGAGTTTGTCGAGGAGTGCCGCCGGGACGGGGTGCGGGTACGCGAGGTGGCGGCTGCGCTCGGTGCCGGCCACTCGCCACAGGTCGACGACCTGCGAGAGCAGCTGCTCGAGGTCTGCGCCGGTGCGACGATGAGCGCCGGCGAGGTCCCGTTCTATTCGACGGTGACCGGCGATCTGATCCAGCCGGCCGGTCTGGACGAGCGCTACTGGTTCGACAACGCTCGTCAAACGGTGCGCTTCGAGCCAGCCGTGCGTGCGCTGCTGCGCGACGAGCACCGGTCCTTCATCGAGATCAGCCCCCACCCGGTGTTGGCCTTCGGCCTGCAGGAGACCCTCGCCGAGCGAGCCGACGCCGCTGTGATCGGCTCGCTGCGCCGCAACGAGGGCGGAGCGGCACGGTTCATGCTCTCGCTCGGCGAGGCGTGGGTGCGTGGTGTCGAGGTGAGCTGGCGTGGCCTGTTCGAGGAGACCGAGGCAAGCCCGACGCGCCTGCCCTCCTACGCCTTCCAACGCGAGCGCTTTTGGCCGCGTCGCGGCGCCGGCGGCAGCGATCCGCTGTCGATCGGGCTGCTCGCCGTTGCCCATCCGTTGCTCGCTGCCGCCACCGAGACCGCCGACGAGGGCAACGTCGTGCTCACCGGCAGGCTGGCGCTCGACCAGCAACCGTGGCTGGGCGACCACGCGTTGGGCGGGACGGTGCTGCTCCCCGGCACTGCCTTCGTAGAGCTTGCACTGCACGCCGCCGAGCACGCCGGCTGTGAGGCCGTGCTCGACCTGACGATCGAGGCGCCGCTGATCCTCGATGACGACGATGCCCTGCGTCTGCAGGTGCTGGTGGGCGCTGAGGACGCCGAGGGTCGACGTGCGCTCGGCATCTACACGCGGGCAGAGCAGGGCGAGGATCTGCCGTTCGAGCGGTGGACGAGGCACGCGTGCGGTGAGCTGGGACGATCGGCGACGGTGGCGCCGGGTGGCGCCTTGGCGGCGTCGCCCGCCGAGCTGGACGAGACGGTCACGGCGCGTGGCGCCGAGGACGCCGAGATGCGTCGCAACGAGCTGGAGGCGAGCGTGTGCGCAAGCTCCTGGCCGCCGGCGGGTGCGACGCCGATCGAGCTCGATGGCCTCTACGAGCGTCTGGCGGCTTTCGGGCTCGACTACGGACCCGCCTTCCAGGCGCTCCGCGCGGCTTGGCGGAAGGGTCCCGACCTGCTCGTCGAGGTCGCGCCGTCGGAGCCCGCACGTCCGCGCGGCAATCGCTTCCACGTCCATCCCGCACTGCTCGACGCGGCGTTTCATCTCTTGTTCGACGCTCGCGAGGGAGACGGTCAGCAGGTTCGCCCGCGCCTGCCCTTCTCCTGGACGGGCATCCGAAGCAGCGGCGCTGCGGACGGGGCGATGCGCGTCGCGCTGCGCGAGGACGGCTCCGGCGGGGTGTCGGTGGTGGCAGCGGATGACCGTGGCGGACCGGTCGTCTCGATCGACTCTGTGCGCTCACGCGAACTTCCTGCCGGCGGCGTGGCGGCACTCGACGTACGCCCGCACCGGTCGCTTTATCGAGTCGAGTGGCAGCCGATCGACGCTCCGCGCGAGCTTGACCGCGAGGTCGCCGTCGCGGTGCTCGGCGCACCGGACGGAGCGCTCATGCGCGCGTTGAGCAGCGACGGCTCACTGATCGCGACGAGTCATACGGACTTGGACGCGCTGCGCGAGTCCGCCGCGGACCGGGCCGCCGCTCAGACCGTGCTCCTCGACTGGGTTGACGGCGGCTTGCCCGTCCGTGAGACGCTCAGCCGGATCCTGGCGCTGGCGCAGCGCTGGAGCAGTGATCCGGAGTGGTCGTCGGCGGGGCGGCTGGTGCTCGTAACCCGTGGCGCGGTCGCCGTCGATGCGGCGGAGGGCGTCAGAGACCTCGCGGCGGCAGCGGCTTGGGGGCTGATGCGCTCGGCGCAGGCCGAGCATCCCGGACGCTTCGGGCTGATCGACGTCGACCAGCAAGGCTGGCAGAGGGCCCTGACGGCCGCGCTTGGCTCCGAGGAGCCACAGCTTGCGATCCGCGCAGGCGAGTTGCGCGCCGGGCGCCTGGCCCGGCTGACGGTTCGTCGGGCCGACGGTACCGGCGAGGCCGGCCGCCCCCAAAATGGCTCCGAGCGCACCGGTCTGCTTGGCGGCGAGGGCACGGTCCTGATCACCGGCGGGACCGGAGAGCTGGGCGCTCTGCTCGCCGAGCACCTAGTCACCGCCCACGGCGCCCGCGAGCTGCTGTTGCTCAGCCGCAACGGCGAGCGCGGCGAGGGGGTCGCCGAGCTGTGCGAGCGGCTCGCAGAGCACGGCGCGGGCACGCGGGTCGTCGCCTGTGACGTGGCCGATCGCGATCAGCTTGCCGCGGCGATCGAATCGATCCCGTCCGAGCGTCCGCTGCGGGCGGTCGTGCACGCCGCCGGAGTGCTCGGCGACGGCGTGATCGACTCGCTCACCGACGAGCGTCTCGACCGTGTGCTGGCGCCAAAGGTGGACGGTGCGCTTCACCTGCACGAGCTGACACTCGGCCTGGATCTCGACGCCTTCGTGCTGTTCTCCTCGGTCGCCGGCGTGTTCGGCAGCGCCGGGCAGGGCGCCTACGCCGCCGCCAACTCGTTCCTCGACGCGCTCGCCGCGCAGCGGCAAGCCGCCGGTCTGCCCGCTCAGTCCCTCGCCTGGGGGCTGTGGTCGGCGGCCGGCGAGATCGTCGACGAGGCGGGCAGGACGGCGGCGCAGCGGTTGAGCGCCGGCGGCATGTCGGCCCTCTCCGCGGAGCAGGGGCTTGGTCTGTTCGACATGGCGTGCTCCTCGGAGGAGCCCTTGCTCGTCGCGGCCCGACTGGAGCTCGCCGCCCTGCGCGCTCTCGGAGAGCCGCTACCGCTGCTGCGCGGGCTGGTTGGCTCACGGGCCAGAGGCGTCGAACGGGGGGCGCTGCGCAGGCAGGTGGCGCGGGTGCCCGCCGATCAGCGCGAGCAGCTGGTCACAGAGCTGGTTCGCGCTGAAGCCGCCACCGTGCTTGGCCACCAATCGGCGCACTTCGTGGAGCTCGACAGCTCGTTCAAGGAGCTCGGGTTCGACTCGCTCGGAGCGGTCGAGCTGCGAAACCGCCTGGCGGTGGCCACCGAGTTGAGCCTGCCGGCGACGCTCGTGTTCGACTACCCGAGTCCCGCCGCCCTCTCTGGTCGCCTGCTCGAGTTGCTCGCCCCTGACGGCGCGACTGCGCCGGCGGACGAGGAAGAGCAGGTGCTGCGCGCAGCGTTGGAGTCCCTCTCGCCGGCGCGCCTACGCGAAGCAGGGCTGCTCGACACGTTGCTTGCCCTCGCGCACGCAGACGAAGGCACTGTCGGCCCCGACTCGCAGGAGCCCACACTCGACGTGGACGCGATGGACATCGACGAGCTGGTGCGGATGACGCTCGGCAACGGCGGCGATGAGGCCGACTCGGAGCCGGCCGGTGCGGGATCGACGGATGGAGGGGAGTTCCTGTGAGCACGCAGCCCGAGCAGGTGGTCGAGGCCCTGCGCGCCTCGTTGAAGGAGACGGAGCGTCTGAAGGCCCAGAACAACAGGCTGCTTGCCGCCGCGGGCGAGCCGGTTGCGATCGTTGGCATCGGCTGTCGCCTGCCCGGTGGCGTGCGCTCGCCCGAGGATCTGTGGGAGCTGGTGGCCGCGGGGCGCGACGCAATCGGGTCGCTGCCCACCGATCGCGGCTGGGATCTCGACGCGCTGTACGACCCGGACCCCGACAGCGTCGGCACCAGCTACGTTCGCCACGGCGGGTTCATCGACGGTGCCGACGAGTTCGATGCCGAGCTGTTCGGGATCAGCCCACGCGAGGCGGTTGCGATGGACCCGCAGCAGCGGCTGTTGCTCGAGGTCGCCTGGGAGGCGATCGAGCGCGCTGGGATCGCCCCGACCTCGTTGCGCGGCAGCTCGACTGGAGTGTTCGTTGGCGCGATGCACCAGGACTACGTCCCGGCCGCCGCGGGGCCGACCGCCGCAGGGCTCAGAGCTCTCGACGGCGCCGAAGGGCACGAGGTCACCGGCCTTTCGGGTGCGGTCATCTCCGGTCGCGTGGCCTACGCGCTCGGCCTGGAGGGGCCGGCGCTCACCGTCGACACGGCCTGCTCCTCCTCGCTGGTCACGATCCACCTGGCCTGCCAAGCCCTGCGGGGCGGGGAATGCGACCTGGCGCTCGCCGGTGGCGTCACCGTGCAGAACACCCCGGACCTGTTCGTTCAGTTCAGCCGCCAACGCGGGCTGGCCGGCGACGGCCGCTGTAAGGCGTTTGCGGAGGGTGCCGACGGCACCAGCATCGCCGAGGGCGTCGGTCTGGTGCTGCTCGAGCGCCTGTCGCGAGCACAGCGGCTGGGCCATCGCGTGCTTGCGCTGGTCAGAGGCAGCGCGGTCAACCAGGATGGCGCCAGCAACGGCCTGACGGCGCCCAACGGGCCTGCACAGCGGCGGGTGATCCGCCGTGCCCTGGAGAGTGCGCGCCTGCTGCCCGAGCAGGTGGACGCCGTCGAGGCGCATGGGACGGGAACGGTGCTCGGCGATCCGATCGAGGCGAACGCCCTGCTCGACGTCTACGGAGTCCTGCAAAGGCGGGCCCCGCTGCGACTGGGGTCGATCAAGTCGAACCTCGGTCACACCCAGGCGGCGGCCGGCGTCGCGGGCGTGATCAAGATGACGATGGCGCTGCGTCACGGGCTGCTACCGAAGACCCTCCACGTGGCCGAGCCGAGCAGCAGGGTCGACTGGTCGCGTGGCTCGGTCGAGCTGCTGGGCGAGCAGGTGGCGTGGGAGCGGGGTGAGGAGCCTCGCCGCGCGGGCGTCTCCTCGTTTGGGATCAGTGGCACCAACGCGCACCTTTTGCTCGAGGAGGCGCCCCGTCAGGAGCGGACGTTCGAGCAGGACCCGCGCGAGCGAGACGCCGCGGCAAGCGCCGAGAGCCAGTCGCTGTTCGCGGCAGGGATCGCCGTGTGGCCACTCTCGGGCAGAGACGAGGCGGCATTGCGCGGTCAGGCACGCGCCCTGCGCGACGCCGTGCTCGCCGGCGATCGCGGGATCTGCGAGATCGGCACGGCACTGGCGCTGTCGCGCTCGGCGCTGCAGTCCCGCGCCGTGCTGGTCGGCTCCGAGCACGCCGGGCTGCTGTCGGGGTTGGACGCGTTGGCGCGGGGTGAGCCGGACCCGCTCGTGCGCACGGGCAGGGCACCGCGCGGCAGGCGCGCCCGCGCGGCGTTCGTCTTTCCCGGCCAGGGGGCGCAGTGGATCGGGATGGCGGTCGAGCTGCTCGAGCAGTCGCCGTTCTTCGCCGACTGGATCGAGCGCTGCCAGCAGGCGCTCTCCCCATACATCGATTGGCAGCTCGAGCAGGTGCTGCGGGGGACGGCCGGCGCTCCGACGCTCGATCGGGTCGAGGTCGTCCAGCCCACGCTGTTTGCGACGATGGTCTCGATCGCCGAGCTTTGGCGCGCCTGCGGCGTCTTGCCAGTGGCGGTCGTGGGCCACTCGCAGGGAGAGATTGCGGCTGCATGCGTGGCCGGCGGCCTATCGCTGAGCGACGGCGCCCGGGTAGTGGCGCTGCGTTCGCGTGCCCTGCAGCGTCTGGCCGGGGCCGGGGGGATGGTCTCGATCGCGGCCGGTGTGGATCGGGTGCGGGAGCTGCTTGCCGACCTGAGCGCCGGCCAGGAGGTGTCGGTCGCGGCGGTGAACGGGCCCGGCGCGACGGTCGTGTCAGGCGCGCCGGCCGCGTTGTCCGGTCTGCTCGAGCGCTGCGAGAAGGAGGGAGTGCGCGCCCGGCGCATACCGGTCGACTACGCCGCTCACTCCAAGCAGGTCGAAGAGATCGAGTCCGAGTTGCTCGACGCGTGCGCAGCGATCGCGCCGGCCTCCGGTGAGATTCCGTTCTATTCGTCGGTTCTCGGCGCGGCACTCGACACGGCTGAGCTCGACGCCGGCTACTGGTATCGCAATCTGCGCGAGACAGTTCGCTTCGACGCGGCGGTCATGGCCGCCGTGGGCGACGGCGCCAGTGTGTTCGTCGAGGTCAGCCCGCACCCCGTGCTGTGTGCGGCCATCGAGGAAGTCGCCGACGGCGACGCGGCGAGGCCGAAGGCCGCCGGGCGCGGACCTGCAAGCGAGACAAGCGCCGAGCCCGCGAGGATTGGGGCGCACGGCGAGGATGGCGGGCGAGCAGCACACGCGCCCGCGGACGCGGGCATCGTCGCGATCGGCTCGCTGCGTCGCGATCGAGGTGACGCCGGTCGGTTGCTCACCTCGATCGGCGAAGCCTGGACTCACGGCGTGGAGGTTGACTGGCGGCCGATCGTCGGTGGCGGCGAGACACCAATGGTTGAGCTACCCACCTACGCATTCCAGCGTGGGCGCTATCGGATCGGCGGCCCCCGACGGGTGAACGCAAGCCCGACGGCACTCGGACAGCGCTCGCCCGGGATGCCGCTGTTCGGAGCGGCCGTCTCGCTGGCAACTGGCGAGGGGTGGCTGTTCACCGGTCGACTCTCACTTGACTCGCACCCGTGGCTTGCAGACCACGCGGTGATGGGAGCGGTGCTGGTCCCCGGCACGGCGTTCGTGGAGATGGCGCTGCACGCAGGCGCGCACGCCGACTGCCCCGCCATCGAGGAGCTGGCGCTGCAGGCGCCGCTCGTGCTCGCTCAGGGCCGCGCCGTCGAGCTGCAGGTCGCGGTCGGCGAGGCCGACCAGTCAAGTCGGCGCGCCGTGAGCGTGCACTCGCGCCTCGCCCCGAGCGGGGACGGTGAGCTCGAGGACGAAGCGGAAGCCGACTGGACGCTGCACGCTCAGGGGACCCTGTGTCCCGGCGAGCCTGCGCCTCACGTCGAGTCTGGAGCGCAGGCCGAGCGGATCGAGGCGGGCCTGGCCTCGCTCGCGGGCGCCTGGCCGCCCGACGGCGCCGAGCGGATCGCCGCGGACGACCTCTATGAGGCACTGGCCGATCTGGGTCTTGAGTATGGGCCGGCCTTTCGCGGGCTGCACTCGGTGTGGCGTCGCGGTGAGGAGCTGTACGCGGACGTCGCGCTCGGCGAGCAGGTCGCCGGCGAAGCGGCGGCATACCGCCTGCATCCGGCGTTGTTCGACGCGGCGCTGCACGCGCTCGGAGTCGGCCTGCTCGGAGAGGGGGGGCCGATCCGACTGCCCTTCAGTTGGAGTGGGGTGCGGGTGTGGGCACCAGGCCACCGCTCGTTGCGCGCATGTCTGACGCTCGACCCCGACGGAGCGATCTCGGTCGTCCTGGCAGATGCCAATGGCCTGCCGGTTGCGGCGGTGCATTCGCTCGTGGCTCGCCCTGTCTCGGCAGACCAGCTGGGCGCCGCGGCCGTCGCCGACGCCCTCTTTGCCGTTAGCTGGGAGCCGTTGGAGGCGGCGCAGGCGAGCGTGCGGCGATGCCTGTCACTCCCTGACGAGTTGCTCCCTGACGAGTCGCTCGCTGACGAGTCGCTCGCTGACGAGCATCGCGGAGATGGCGGGGTTGGCGACGCCGTCGCGCGGGCCGCATGCGAGCTCTCTGGGCTCCTCGACGACCGGCCGACGCCCGATCTGGACAGCCGGGTGGTAGTAGATCTGGAGGCCCTGGCGGACCTGATCGAGCACAGGCCCGGTGGGCCGACCGACGTGATCTTCGCGCTCGGCAGTGGCCGTGCCGGCGGGCCGCGTGTCGCCCACGAGCGCCTGCGCCGGGTACTCGAGCTCCTCCAGGCGTGGCTTGCCGATGAGCGCCTGGCAGAGGCGCGGCTGGTGCTGCTGACGCGCGAGGCGGTGAGCATCGGCACAGACGGCGTGGCCCCCGATCCGGACACGGCAGCGATCTGGGGCCTGGTTCGCTCGGCCCAGTCAGAGCACCCGGGCAGACTGCTGTTGCTCGACGTGGACGGGCGCGAGCGAAGCCTGTCGATGGTCGCCGCTGCGCTCGCTCAGGTCGAGGAGTCCCAACTGGCGGTGCGCGACGGGACCACGTACGCGCCGCGGCTGGTGCGCGCCGCTGCGACCGGCGCGCTGGAGGTTCCGAAGGACCACGGAAGTTGGCGTCTGCAGGCAGGCGACGCACGTACGCTCGAGGATCTGAGCCTGCGGCCCTGTCCGCAGGCTGACGAGTCGCTCGAGCCGGGGGCCGTGAGAATCGGCGTGCGCGCGGCCGGCCTGAACTTCCGCGACGTAGTCACCACGCTCGGGATGGTTCCCCTACGAGGCGAGTGGGACGCGATCGGCAGCGATGGGGCCGGGGTGGTGCTCGAGGTTGGCGAGGCCGTCGAGGATCTCCGGCCGGGCGAGCGTGTGCTCGGAATGCTGAGTGGTGGCTTCAGTCCCGTCGCGGTAAGCCACCGCAACGTGCTCGCGCGCATTCCGGACGGCTGGAGCTTCGCGCAGGCGGCGGCCGTGCCGGGATCCTTCCTGACCGCCTACTACGCGCTAGTCGATCTCGCCCACCTGCGGTCCGGGGATACGGTGCTGGTTCACGCCGCCGCCGGGGGAGTCGGCATGGCGGCGGTCCAGATCGCTCGCAATCTCGGCGCCCGCGTGCTGGCGACGGCCAGTCCGTGGAAGTGGCCGGCATTGAGAGAGCTGGGTGTGCACGAGGCAGACGTCGCCTCATCGCGCGAGCTGGACTTCGAGGCGCGGTTGCGCGGCGCAGCCGGCGAGGCAGGCGTCGACGTCGTTCTCAACTCGCTCGCGGGCGAGTTCGTCGACGCGTCGCTGCGGCTGCTCGGTCCCGGCGGCCGTTTCCTTGAGCTGGGTAAGACCGACGTCCGCAAGCAGACAGTCGTAGCCGCCGCGCACCCGGGTGTCGACTACCGCCCCTTCGACCTGATCGAGGCTGGTCCGGAGCGGATCGGCGAGATGCTGCAGGAGCTGTTGGAGCTGTTCACGCGTGGCGAGCTGCAGCCGCCGCCGCTGCGCGCCTTCGACATCCGTCGCGCGCGACAGGCGTTTCGCCACATGAGCCAGGCCGGGCACGTCGGCAGGATCGTGCTCGCGTCGCCGCCGCCGCCGGTCGGCCCGTCGGGCACCGCGCTGATCGTCGGCGGGACTGGTGTGCTCGGGGCCGAGCTTGCCCGCCATCTCGTGAACGTCCACGGCGTGCGTCACCTGCTGCTCGCGAGTCGTCGTGGGAGTACGGCCCCCGGTGCCGAGGAGCTTGCCGCGGAGCTTCAGGGTGCAGGTGCCGCGGTGAGAATCGCCGCCTGCGATGCGAGCGATCGCGCACAGCTCGAGCGGCTGATCGACTCGATTCCGGGCGAGCAGCCGCTGCGGACGGTCGTCCACGCGGCCGGCGCGCTCGACGATGGCCTGATCGACTCGCTCACGACCGAGCGCCTGGACCGCGTCCTGGCTGCCAAGCTCGACGCCGCCTGGCACCTGCACGAGTTGACCGCGGATCTCGATCTCGACGCATTCGTGCTGTTCTCCTCGGCCGCCGGTGTATTCGGCAGCGCCGGGCAGGCAGCCTACGCAGCCGCCAACTCCTATCTGGACGCGCTCGCGCTGAACCGCCGGGCACGTGGTCTGCGGGCGGTCTCGATGGCATGGGGATGGTGGCAGCAGGAGACCGAGCTGACCGGCCACCTGCGCGACTCGGACCTCGCCCGAATGGCGCGTGGCGGGCTGCGGCCGATGTCCACCGAGCAGGGGCTCGCGCTGTTCGACGCCGCGCTTGCCGGGCCGGACGCGCTGGCGATACCGATGCGGCTCGACCTGGCGTCGCTTCGTGGGCAGGCGCAGGACTCGACCTCGCCGCCGTTCCTGCGAGCCTTGCTGCGCTCGGGCCCGCGACGCGCCGGCTCGAGCGGCGGCGACTCGCTGCTTGCCGCGATCTCACCGCTGGAGGAGTCGGAGCGCTCGGAGTTCGTGCTCGAGCTCGTTCGGCGCGAGGCCGCGGCCGTGCTCGGCCACTCCGCCGCCGCCGCGGTGGATGAGCAGCGGGCGTTCAAGGAGCTCGGGTTCGACTCGCTGCTGGGAGTCGAGCTGCGAAACCGCCTGGCGGCGGCCAGCGGTTTGCGCCTACCGGCCACGCTCGTCTTCGACTACCCGACACCAGCTGCGTTGGCGGCTCATCTGCTGGAGAGCGTGCAGGGCGCGGACGAGCGTTCCTCGCTTGCGCCTGCCCGGCTCCGCAGCGAGGAGCCGATCGCGATCGTGGGGATGAGCTGCCGCTACCCGGGCGGGGTCAGCTCGCCGGCCGAGCTGTGGGAGCTGCTCGAGGCCGGGCGCGACGCGATCTCACCGTTTCCTGCCGATCGCGAGTGGGCCCTTGAGCCAAATGGCGCGGCGAACGGATGGGTGCGCGAAGGGGGCTTCCTCTACGACGCGGCCGACTTCGACGCCGAGTTCTTCGGAATCAGCCCGCGCGAGGCGCTGGCGATGGATCCGCAGCAGCGCCTGCTGCTTGAAGCCGCATGGGAGGCGCTCGAAGGAGTCGGCCTGGCGCCGAGCTCGCTGCGGGGCAGCCAGACCGGCGTGTACGTAGGCACCACCGCGCAGGACTACTCGGCGCTCGCGCGCTTGCTGCCGGAGAGCTCAGGCGGCTTCCTGGTTACTGGCAACTCGGCCAGCGTCCTCTCCGGACGAGTCGCGTACGTGCTTGGGCTCGAGGGTCCGGCTGTGACCCTAGACACGGCCTGTTCCTCTTCGCTTGTCGCTCTGCACATGGCCTGTCAGGCGCTGCGGGGCGGGGAGTGCGCGCTGGCACTGGCTGGCGGGGTCTCCATTCTCTCGACGCCAGTGGCGTTTCTGGAGTTCGCGCGTCAAGGAGGGCTGGCTGGGGACGGGCGCTGCAAGTCCTTCGCCGATGCCGCCGACGGCACCAATTGGGGCGAGGGAGTCGGCCTGCTGGCGCTCGAGCGGCTCTCCGACGCTCGCGCGCACGGTCATCGCGTGCTGGCGCTCGTGCGCGGCAGCGCGCTCAACCAGGACGGCGCCAGCAATGGCTTGACTGCGCCCAACGGTCCCTCGCAGCAGCGGGTCATCCGCCAGGCCCTGGCAAACGCCGGCGTCTCTGCGGCCGAGGTCGACGCCGTCGAGGCGCACGGCACCGGAACGACGCTGGGCGATCCGATCGAGGCCCAGGCGCTGCTTGCCACCTATGGCCAGGAGCGTCCCGCCGGACGACCCCTGTGGCTTGGATCGATCAAGTCGAACATCAGTCACACCCAGGCCGCCGCGGGTGTCGCCGGCGTGATCAAGATGGTGCTGTCGCTGGGGCGCCAGGCACTTCCCAAGACCCTGCACGTGGACGCGCCGTCGCGCCAGGTGGACTGGTCCTCGGGCGAGATCTCGCTGCTCACCGAGCAGGTCCCGTGGCGGCGCAACGGCTCTCCTCGCCGCGCCGGCGTGTCCTCGTTCGGAGTCAGCGGCACCAACGCGCACGTGATCCTCGAGGAGGCGCCCGTCGAGGACGCGCCGGGGCCGGAGGAGTCGCCGCGCGAGTCCTCCTCACCGACCGGGCACTGCCTGCTCGGACCCGGCGCGAAGGCGTTCGCACTGTCGGCGAAGACCTCGCGCTCGCTCGGCGGCCAGGCCGGTCGGCTGCACGAGTGGCTGCTCGCGAACCCCGAGGCGCCCTTGGACGCAGTCGCCGACTCGCTCGTGCGCTCGCGCGCGATGCTGCCGACTCGCGCGCTCGTGACTGGGAGCGGTCGCGATGAGCTGCTCGAGGGCGTCCAGGCGCTGGCGGTGGGGCGCGCCCACGCCGGCCTGGTGACGGGCGCCCTCGCCGAGGACGGTCCCGGCGGGCTCGCCTTCGTGTTCCCGGGGCAGGGATCGCAGTGGGCGGGAATGGCGGTCGAGCTGGCCGATGCCTCGGCGCTGTTCGCCGGCGTGCTCCAGGAGTGCGAGCAGGCGCTCGAACCGTTCGTGGACTGGTCGCTGAGCGAGGTGCTGCGCGGCGCTGCCGGGGCGCCAGGGCTTGCTCGGGTCGATGTGGTGCAGCCGGCGCTATTTGCCGTGATGGTCGCGCTCGCCGGCCTGTGGCGCGCCGCAGGGGTGCGTCCTGGAGCGGTCGTCGGCCATTCCCAGGGCGAGATCGCGGCGGCGTGCGTCGCGGGTGCGCTGACGCTCGGTGACGCAGCGCGGGTGGTGAGCGCGCGCAGTGCGGCGCTTGCGGCGCTCGCCGGCCGCGGCGGGATGGTGTCGGTCGCGGCCGGCGTCGAGCGGCTCTGCCCGATGCTGGCTCCGCTCGACGGGCGCGTGTCGGTGGCGGCGGTCAACGGGCCCGGTGCGACGGTGCTCTCCGGTGACGTGCTCGCGCTGGAGGACCTGCTCGGCGCCTGCGAAGCCGAGCAGCTGCGCGCCCGCTGGATCGCCGTCGACTACGCCGCTCACTCCGAGCAGGTCCGTGAGATCGAGGACCGGCTGCTGGACGCGTGCGAAGCGGTATCGCCGCGCGCGAGTGAGATCCCGATCTACTCCTCGGTCAGCGGCGAGCCGATCGACGGCACGAGCATGGACGCGCGCTACTGGTATCGCAATTTGCGCGAGACGGTGCGCTTCGACCAAGCGCACGGTGCCCTGCTCGACGACGGATATGCGACCTTCGTGGAGGTCGCGCCGCACCCGGTGCTCGCGATCGCGATGCAGGAAACCCTTGCCGCCGCCGAGCGCGAGGGGGCTGTCGTCGCATCGCTGCGCCGCGGCGATGGCGGTCCGCGGCGGTTCCTGGCTTCGCTCGGCAGCGCCTGGACGCGCGGCGCCGCTGTGGATTGGGCCAAGGTGCTGGGCGAGAGCGCCGAGCGAGTCCAGCTTCCGCCCTACGCCTTCGACCGCCGTCGCTTCTGGGTTCGCGGAACCGGCGGGTCGCCGGCCGCCAGTGCGATCTCCGCGGCGGAGGCGACCGAGTCCGAGGCCGACCCTGTGCCCGACTCCCTGGACGAGGGCTTGGCACGGCTCGCCGGCGCCGAGCGCAGGCGAGCCGCTCGCCAGCTCGTACGCGAACACGTCGCCGCCGTGCTCGGGCACGGCTCGCCGGCCGAGGTCAACATGCGGCGTGCGTTCAAGGACGCGGGCTTCGACTCGATGCTCGCAGTCGAGTTGCGAAACCGGCTGGCGGGGGCGTCCGGAGTGGCGCTTGCGACCACCGTCGTCTTCGACCATCCGAGCCCGGCCGCGCTGGCCGAGCATCTGGTAAGTCAGGTCGGGCGGGCGCCAGTCTCCGAGCGTGCGAGCTTTGCCACCCCGGCGAGTATGCGCGAGCCGATCGCGATTGTCGGAATGAGCTGCCGATTCCCCGGCGGTGTGCGCTCGCCGCGGGACCTGTGGGAGCTGGTGCGCAGCGGGGGAGACGCGATCTCGCCTTTCCCCACCGATCGGGGCTGGGAGCTCGATGGGGGCATTCCCTCCGAAGCGGGTTGGGTGCGCGAAGGCGGCTTTCTGTACGACCTCGCGGACTTCGACGCCGACTTCTTCGAGATCTCCCCGCGCGAGGCGGTCGCGATGGACCCGCAGCAGCGTTTGCTGCTGGAAGTCGCCTGGGAGGCGCTCGAGGACGCCGGGATCGACCCGTTCTCTTTGCGGGGCTCGCAGACCGGCGTGTTTGCGGGCAGCGCCTCGCAGGACTATCTCGCCCGGCAGGTGCAGGCGTCGGAGGCGGGTGGCTACCTGCTCAGCGGCAGCTCGGCGAGCATCCTCTCGGGTCGCCTCTCCTACGCTCTCGGCCTTGAGGGTCCGGCGGTGTCGGTCGACACGGCCTGCTCGTCCTCGCTGGTTGCGATGCATCTGGCCTGCCAGGCGCTTCGCGCGGGAGAGTGCACGCTGGCGCTTGCCGGGGGCGTGTCGGTGCTGTGCACGCCGACCGCGTTTGTCGAGTTCGCGCGTCAGGGCGGGCTCGCCGGCGATGGACGCTGCAAGTCCTTCGACGATGAAGCCGACGGAACCAATTGGAGCGAGGGTGTCGGCGTGGTGGCGCTCGAGCGGCTCTCGCGGGCGCAACGGTTCGGGCATCCGGTGCTTGCGCTGGTGCGCGGCAGCGCGGTCAACCAGGACGGCGCCAGCAACGGCCTGATGGCTCCGAGCGGTCCGGCTCAGCAGCGGGTTATCCGCCAGGCGCTCGCCAACGCGGGTGTCGGCGCGGCGGAGATCGACGCGGTCGAGGCGCACGGCACCGGCACCGCGCTGGGCGATCCGATCGAGGCGCATGCGCTGCTTGCCGCCTACGGCCAGGAGCGTCCCGAGGGACGGCCCCTGTGGCTCGGATCGCTCAAGTCGAACATCGGACACACCCAGGCCGCAGGCGGGATCGGCGGCGCGATCAAGATGGTGATGGCGATGCGTGCCGGCGAGCTGCCGAGGACGCTCCATCTGAGCCGCCCCTCCACCCAGGTCGACTGGTCATCGGGCCGGATCGAGCTGCTCGAGCAGACGATCGAGTGGCCGCGCGGCGAGCGTCCGCGATTGGTCGGCGTCTCCTCGTTCGGTGCGAGTGGGACCAACGCGCACATGGTCCTCGAAGAAGCGCCGGCTCTGGCCGAGAGCGACCCACGCGAGGGGGAACGCAGCGGCGACGACCGGGTGCAGGTGGGGGAGCGGGAGCACGGCGGGGAAGGCCCGGCACCTGCGGACGGGCGGGTCGGCGGCGAAGAGCGGGTGCAGGTGGGGGAACGGGACCATGGCGGGGAAGGCCCGGCACCGGCGGACGGGCGCGTCGGCGGCGAAGAGCGTTGGCAGTCGGACGAGCAGGACGGTCGTGACGGTTCGCGCGATGATGGCCCGCTCGCTTGGCCGCTCTCGGCGCGTAGCGACGCGGCGCTCAGAGAGCAGGCTCGCCGCCTGCACGTTCATCTCGGCGAGCGTCCGTCGTTGAGCGCGCTGGACGTGGGGTTCTCGTTGGCCCGACATCGCACCGCCTTCGAGCACCGCGCGGTGCTACTGGGCACGGATCGCGAGCGGCTGCTTGCCGCGGTCGCGGAGCTGGCCTGCGGCGAGCTGCCGCTCGGAGCGAGCGCTGGGGTCGTGCGCGACGAGGAGCGCCAGCTTGCGCTGCTTTTCAGCGGCCAGGGCGCCCAGCGGGTCGGCATGGGTCGTGATCTCTACGAAGCCTTTCCATGCTTCCGTGAGGCAATCGAGCAGGCATGGGCGTATTTGGACGGACTGCTCGGCTGTTCGCTTCGCGAGATCAGCTTTGGCGAGCCGGTCACGGGCGGTCGCTCAGGCGACGGGCATGCTGGCGACGGGAATGCCGGCGAGAGGCATGCTGGCGAGCGGGATGCCGGCGAGAGGCATGCTGGCGAGCGGGATGCCGGCGATGAGCGTGCTGACGCGGAGCGCTCCGACGGGGAACGCTCAGACGGCGGCTCGCGCGGTGGCGGCCCGCTGGACGAGACCCGGTTCACGCAGGCCGCGCTGTTTGCCTTCGAGTCCGCCCTCTTTCGTCTGGTGAGCGGCTGGGGCGTGCTGCCCGACTATGTCATCGGGCATTCCGTCGGCGAGCTGAGTGCCGCCTACGCGGCTGGCGTGCTCTCGCTTGAGGATGCCTGCACGTTGGTCGCAGCCCGCGGTGAGTTGATGGGAGGGCTACCCGCGGGGGGCGCGATGGTGTCGATCCAGGCCAGCGAGCAGGAGGCGTTGAGCGCGCTGGCGGGTCTGGAGGAGAGGGTGTCACTGGCGGCGGTCAACGGACCTTCCGCAATCGTCCTCTCCGGCGAGGAGGACGAGGTGCTCGGACTGGCCGAGCGGTGGCGCGCGCAGGGGCGCAAGACCAAGCGCTTGCGAGTCAGCCACGCCTTCCACTCCCCGCGCATGGAGGCGATGCTTGCGCGCTTTGCCGAGGTCGCAAGCGGCGTCCACTTCGCCGAGCCCTCGATACCCCTGATCTCCAACCTCACGGGGGAACCGGCGGGCGAGCAGCTGCGCTCGCCCGAGTATTGGGTCAGGCACGCGCGCGAGACGGTTCGCTTCCAGGCGGGCGTGCGCTGGCTTGCCGGTCAGGGAGTGCGCAGCTTCCTGGAGCTGGGACCCGACGGGGTCCTGAGCGCGATGGCGGCCGAGTGCCTGCGCGACGCGACCGCAGAGGAGCACACGCCGTCGAGCGAGCACGAAGACGCGCCGAGCCTCGCCGTCTCCGCGTGCCGGGCGCAGCGGCCGGAGGCACAGACTCTGCAGTCGGCGCTGGCGCAGTTGTGGGCCAGTGGGCACGCCGTCGATTGGGGCGCGATGCTCGAGCAGCAAGGGGGCCGGCGGGTTGAGCTGCCCACCTACGGCTTTCAGCGCCGGCGGCACTGGCTCGAGTCGGTCGGCGACGGCGCTTTGCGCGCAGCTCGGCGCTCGGGCGAGTCTGAGCCGGAGTCGGAGTCGGAGCGTTCCCCTGCGCGACCGCCCGAGCACGATTGGCGCTACCGGATCGAGTGGCGACCGATCGCCCAGCCTCCGGCGCCGCCCGTCGGCGGCCGCTGGCTTGCGCTGGTTCCTTGCGCGCCCGAGGGCGAAGAGCTGGGGGACGTCCTTTCGGCGACGCTTGCCGCGCGTGGCGCGGAGGTGCTGACTGTACCTGTGGACTGCGCTCGCGTCGGTCGGGCCGACCTGGCCGGTGAGCTGGCCGCCGCCCTGTCCCTGCCCGTGCGTGCGAGCGAGGGCGAGGGCAATGGAAGGTCCTCGTCTCGGCGCTCGGCTCGACCGACCGGGGTCCTGTCGCTACTGGCGCTGGATGAGACCTCCCACGCTGCCCACGCGAGCCTCACAGCTGGCGCCGTGGCCACGCTCGCGACGGTCCAGGCGCTCGAGGACGTCGGGCTCGACGCGCGGCTGTGGCTGCTCAGCCGCGGCGCGGTCGGTGTCGGGCCAGCCGATCGTCTCGCCGGCGTCCGGCACGGGTGGGTATGGGGACTTGGCCTTGCCGCTGGGCTCGAGCGGCCCGCCCATTGGGGAGGCCTGATCGACCTGCCCGAGACGCTCGACGAGCGGGCATTGGCTCGAGTGGCCGATCTGCTTCTCTGCGACGGAGAGGAGGAACAGCTGGCGGTCCGGCCGGCCGGTGTGTTCGCCCGCCGACTGGTGCGCGCCGGGGTGGCCCTCGTGCCTGCGCCGGAGGTTGCCCACCAACAGACCGCGCCGAGTCCAGAGTGGCGGCTGCCCAGCGGGACCATCCTGGTCACAGGCGCCACCGGGGGGGTGGGCGCGCACGTCGCCCGCTGGCTTGCACAAAACGGGGCCGAGCGCCTGTTGCTGCTCAGTCGTCGCGGCGGCGAGGCATCCGACGCTGCCGAGTTGGCCGCGGAGCTGGCGGCGATGGGAAGCGAGGTCCAGTTCGCCGCGTGCGACGTAAGCGACGAGAGCCAGCTGGCCTCCGCGATCGAATCGATCCCAGTCGAGCAGCCACTTTCGGTGGTGATCCACGCGGCGGGGGCCAGTGGGCACGGTGCGATCGAGACCCTCGGCAGCGAAAGCCTGACGGAGACGATCGCGCCGAAGGCCTATGCGGCGGAGCACCTGGACCGCCTCACGAGCGGGCTGGACCTGCATGCCTTTGTGCTGTTCTCCTCTGTGGCGGCGATCTTCGGCCAGCAGGCCTCCTACGCGGCCGCCAACGCATCGCTCGACGCACTCGCAGCGAACCGGCGCGCCCGCGGTCTGCCCGCAAGCGTGCTCGCCTGGGGCACATGGGGCGGGAGGGGCATGGCCGACGCGATCGGCGAGCGCGAGGCCGCTCGCTACGGACTGGCGAAGATGGATCCGCAGCTTGCGGTGACGGCGCTGCGCGATGCGATCGACGGCGAGCCGCATCTCGTTGTCGCAGACGTTCGCTGGAACGCCTATGCGCGTGTCTTCACCGCCGGGCGCGCGCGACCGTTGATCGAAGATCTGGCTGAGGTGCGCGAGGCGCTAGTCGGTACCAGCGCTGCCGAGCGTCAGGCCGCACGCCAGGCCCTGGCTGAGCGCATGGCGGGCTGCTCGGAGAAGGAGCGCGCGTCGCTGTTGGTGGAGATGGTGCGCGGCGAGGTGGCGCGCGTGCTCGGCCACGAAGCACCGAGCCAACTCGACGTCCGCCGCCCGTTCAAGGAGCTCGGCTTTGACTCGCTGGCCGCCGTGGACCTGCGCAATCGGCTTGAGGCCAAGACGGGTCTGCGCCTGCCCGCCACGGTCGTGTTCGATCACCCCACCGCGCTCGCGCTTTCACAGGAGCTGTTGAGCGAGCTCTCCGGAGATGGTTCCGGTGCGGCAGAAGGGTTCGAGGCCGAGCTCGCGCGACTGCAGCGCTCGGTCGTGTCGCTCGCCGACGAGGCGGCGCGTGAGCGGGCGCGCGCCGGCCTGCGCACATTGCTGGCGGCCCTCGACGGCGACGGCGATGAGCCCGGGCAGTCGGTCGCGCGACAGATCGAGCAGGCCTCCGACGAGGAGATCTTCGGCTTCATAGATCGTGAGCTGGGCGGCGCATGAGCCCGATCGACCGGCAGTCACGTGGATATCCCAAGCGGGTCGGTATCGGCCTGCGTCAAAGGCCAGGGGGCGGCGCATGAGCACAACCGACGAGAAGCTGCGCGAATACCTCAAGCGGGTCACCGTCGACCTGCACGACACCCGTGCGCGGTTGCGCGAGGTAGAAGCGCGCCACAGCGAGCCCGTCGCAATCGTGGGCATGGCGTGTCGCTTTCCCGGCAACATCGGATCGCCACGGGAGCTTTGGCAGCTCGTGGACGCCGGGGGCGACGCTGTCTCGGCCTTTCCAGGCGATCGTGGCTGGGAGGGGTGGGACGCGAGCGAGGACGATGGACGACTGCTCGCCGACGGCGCGCGCGAAGGCGGCTTCCTCTACGACGTCGCCGACTTCGACGCGGCGTTCTTCGGGATCGGCCCGCGCGAGGCGACGGCGATGGATCCGCAGCAGCGGATGTTGCTCGAAGCCTCGTGGCTTGCCCTCGAGGACGCCCACATCGATCCACTGGGCCTGCGTGAGAGCGACACCGGCGTTTTTGCCGGAGTCGCCGATCAGGACTACACGCGCGTGCTGGGTGGCGCGATTCCAGAGGACCTGCAGGGCTACGTCGGGACGGGAAACGCGGCAAGCGTGCTGTCGGGCCGCGTCTCCTACAGCCTTGGCTTGGAGGGGCCGGCTCTCACCGTGGACACCGCCTGTTCCTCCTCGTTGGTGGCGTTGCACCTGGCCTGTGGATCGCTGCGTGCGCGCGAGTGCTCGCTGGCGCTAGCGGGCGGCGTAACCGTGATGGCAACGCCGACGGTGTTCGCAGCGATGTCGGCTCAGGGAGGACTGGCCGCCGACGGACGCTGCAAGTCGTTCTCCGAGGCCGCGGACGGTGTCGGCTGGGGGGAGGGGGTCGGTGTGCTCGCGCTCGAGCTGTTGGCTGACGCCAAGCGCCGTGGCCGCCGGGTGCTGGCCGTGATCCGTGGCAGTGCCGTCAACCAGGATGGAGCCAGCAACGGTCTGACCGCCCCCAACGGACCCTCCCAGCTGCGGGTGATCCGCCGCGCCCTGACGCAGGCAGGCGTTGCGGCGAGCGAAATCGACACGGTTGAGGCACACGGCACGGGGACACCGCTCGGCGACCCGATCGAGGCGCAGGCGCTGCTTGCCACCTACGGACACGAGCGCGTGGGTGAGCCGCTGTGGCTCGGCTCGATCAAGTCGAACATCGGCCACACACAGGGCGCGTCTGGGATGGCCGGGGTGATCAAGGCGGTGATGGGGATGCGCCACCGGACGCTGGCACGGACGCTTCATGCACAGACACCGTCGAGCAAGGTCGATTGGTCGACGGGAGCGGTGGCGTTGCTCGACGAGCCGCGGCCGTGGCCGGAGCGCGACGGGGCCCGCCGAGCCGCTGTGTCCTCGTTCGGGATCAGCGGTACCAACGCGCATATGATCCTCGAACAGGCGTCTGAGGCGCCGATCGGAAACACCCACCCCCCCGGCGCCGGGCAACAGTCCTCGTCACCGCCGCTCCAAGAGTTTCCGTGGGTGCTGTCCGCTCGCGGCGCCGACGCGCTGCGCTGTCAGGCGCAGCGGTTGCTGGATTGGGTCGAGGGCGATCCGCAGTTGGACGTTGCCGATATCGCTCACGCTCTGGCGGCGGGTCGCGCCGCCCTCGAGGATCGCGCCGTGCTGGTCGGAGAGCGCCGGCAGCTGCTGGACGCGTTGCGGGCGCTCGCGGAGGGCGAGTCCTCGCCGCGGGCGATCGTCGGCTCGTCGTTCGGCGGCGAGCCGAAGCTGGCCTTCCTGTTCACGGGTCAGGGATCCCAGCGGCTCGACATGGGCCGCGAGCTCTACGGCAAGCTGCCGCTCTTCAAGGACGCGCTCGACGAGGTCTTCGCTCACGTCGAGGGGCCGCTCGGCCGGCCGCTGCGCGAGATCGTCTTCGCGCAGACCGCCGCATCCCCCGAGAGGGCTGAGCTGCTCGATCGCACGGTATTCGCCCAGGCCGCTCTGTTCTCCTTGGAGGTGGGGCTGTTCAGGCTGCTCGAGCACCTCGGTCTGCAGCCCGACTATCTGGTGGGCCACTCGGTTGGAGAGATCGCTGCGGCTCACGTCGCCGGTGCGATCTCGCTCGCCGACGCTTGCGCGCTGGTGGTCGCCCGCGGAAGGCTGATGGACGAGCTGCCGGCCGGCGGAGCGATGGTGGCGGTGCAGTGCTCAGAGCAGGAGGCGCTCGAGAGCCTGCGCGAGCGTCTCGCTGGCGTCTCGCTGGCGGCCGTCAACGGCCCGGAGGCCACCGTGTTCTCAGGCGAGCAGGAGACGGTGATCGAGCTCGAGCGCGAGTGGCGCCAGCTTGGGCGCAAGACGCGTCGACTGCGTGTCAGCCATGCCTTCCACTCGCCACGCATGGACGCGATGCTGGACGAGCTGGCAAGCGTCGCATCGGGGCTGTCGTTCTCTGCGCCCCGGATCCCAATCGTCTCGAATCTGACCGGCGAGCCGCTCCGCCTCGAGCAGCTGCGCGATCCGACTTATTGGGCGCGCCATGCCCGCGAGCCGGTGCGCTTTCACCAGAGCGTTATGTGGCTGGCTGGACAGGGCGTCAGGAGCTATCTGGAGCTGGGGCCCGACGCCGTGCTCAGCGCAATGGCGCACGAGAGCCTCACGCAGGCAGACGTTGGCCAGCAAGGCGTTTCGGCTGCGGTGGACGGCGAGTCAAGCCTCCTACCCAACGAGCCGGAGGCGCCGCTTACGGTCGCGCTGCTGCGCGATGGGCGCCCTGAGCTGCGGACCGTGCTGATGGCCCTTGGAGAGCTCTGGGCTCGTGGCGCCGCGGTGCAGTGGAGTGGCCTGCAGCGGGCCGCGGAAGCGCGCTGTTTGCCGTTGCCTGGCTATGCCTTCCAGCGCAAGCGCTACTGGCTTTCGGGCACACACCGATCGGGCTCGGCCGGCACCGGGATGGAGGGTGTCGAGCACCCGCTGTTGAGCTCGGCGATCGCGCTTGCAGACGGCGATGGCCTGCTGTTGACCGGGCGCCTGGATCTTCACGCCAGCCCGTGGTTGGCAGAACACGTCCTGATGGGCGCCGTCGTGGTGCCGGGAACCACATACGTCGAGGTGGCGCTGCGCGCCGGCCAGCTCGTCGGCTGCGCGGAGTTGCGCGAGCTGGTGATCGAGACGCCGTTGCTGTTGACGGAGTCCGACGCGGTGCAGCTCCAAGTGAGCGTCGGCGCCGAGCAGGAGTCTGGCGAGCGGACGATCGCGATTTACTCACGCCCACTCGTTGGCACGGGTGAGGAGCTCTCACGGGACTTCACGCGTCACGCTGCGGGCCTGCTGGTCGGCGGCGAGCGATGGCAGGCCAACGGCGGGCAGGCCAATGGCGGGCAGGCCAATGGCGGGCAGGCCAACGGCGAGCAGACGGAGGATCGGCGGGCGCAGGACGGAGCGACGAACGGCGGGCCGCCGGATCCGCCGTTGGTCGCTCCCCGTCAGGGTGGGGGTGCCGAAGAACAGGCCGCCGCCATGCTCGCAGCGGGCTGGCCGCCGGAGGGAGCCGAGGCGGCCGACGTCGAGGAGATGTACGGCCGGATGGCCGATCTCGGGTTGGACCTCGGTCCCGCGTTCAACTGCGTACGCGCAGCGTGGCGGCACGGCGAAGACGTCTACGCCGAGATCCGCCTCGAGGGCGCCCACGCGGAGCAGGCCACCCGTTTTGGCGTGCATCCAGCGCTGCTGGACGCCTCGCTGCGGGCCGGCGCCGTACGTGCCTCCGAAGCCGGCGCGTCGGGGGCGAGCGAGGTGCCGATACCGTTTGCCTGGAGCGGTGTGCGGCTGTACGGGGCCGGGGCAACCGCACTGCGTGTGCGCAGCTCGCTGCGGGCCGACGGCGCGATATCGCTGCTGGCACTCGATGAGCACGGGACGCCCGTCATCGCGGTTGACTCGTTGGTTGCACGCTCGATCAACAGCGATCAGCTGCGCGGTGCGCGCGCCGCCGCAGGCGACTCGCTGTTCCGGCTCGAATGGTCGGGACTCGTCGCCGAGGAGATCGAGCCGACGGCAAGCCTCGCGCTCTTGCGGGCGAGCGGCAGCGACGGTGAGCGCTCGAGCGCGATCGATCTCGTGTGTGACGAGTACGGGGACCTGCAGGCGCTGCTCGACGCGCTTGCGGAGGGCGCCACGGCACCCGAGACACTGCTGGTCGACTGCTTCAGCGGCGCTCTAGACGACGATGCCAGCCTGCCCGTCCTGGCGCGCTCGGCGTTGTCGGCAATGCTCGAGCTGCTGCAGGCGGCGCTCGCCGATGAGCGTCTGGTCGACAGCAGGCTGGTGCTACTCACCCGCAACGCGGTCAGTGCCGGCGAGAACGAGTCGGTGGCCGATCTTGCTCGGGCGCCATTGTGGGGCATGGTTCGCGCGGCCCAGTCGGAGCACCCGGGTCGGTTCCTGCTGCTCGACCTGGATGAGCAGCCGATCGCAGCGGGCCTGCTCGGTACCGCCCTCGCTGCCGAGGAGTTGCAGCTGGCGATACGAAGCGGCCGGCTGCTCGCTCCGCGCCTGATCCCTGCGGGGGCACGCGCCGAGCGCGCGGGCTCCGACGAGCGCACCGGTGGCACGGTGCTCATCACCGGAGGCACGGGTGAGCTCGGCGCCCGAGTGGCACGCCATATCGCCGCCGAGCGCTCCGGCGCGAGCCTGCTGCTCACGAGCCGGCGTGGCCGGACCGCGCCGGGAGCGGAGCAGTTGGCCGACGAGCTGCGGGAGTTGGGCGCTGAGGTCAAGATCGAGGCCTGTGACGTGAGCGATCGCGCGGCGCTCGAGCGGCTGCTGGGGTCGCTCCCGTCCGAGCGCCCGCTCGGCACCGTGATCCACGCTGCTGGCGTGCTCGATGACGGCACGATCGCCGCGCTCACGCCGGAGCGGGTGGACGAGGTGCTGGCGCCAAAGCTCGATGCGGCGTGGCATCTGCACCAGTTGACCGAGCGGGTCGAGCTGGATGGGTTCGTGCTGTTTTCTTCCGCAGCCGGCGTGTTCGGCGCTCCCGGCCAGGCCAGCTACGCTGCGGCCAACGCGTTCCTCGACGGGCTGGCCGCGCACCGTCGTGCGCGCGGGCTTCCGGCCACCTCGTTGGCGTGGGGGATGTGGGCGCAGGAGGGTCAGGGCATGGCCGCTGGTCTGGCCGGCGCCGCCCGCGGTCGCGCCGCACGCACGGGCATGCTCGCACTCGACGGCGAGCAGGCGCTCGCGCTGTTCGATGCCTGCACGCACACCGACGAGCCCCTGTTGCTGCCGATACGGCTCGATCGCGCGGCCCTAAGGGCGCAAGCTCGCTCCAGTTGGACGCACCCACTGCTGCGGCGTTTGGTGGGCGGCGCGGGCCCGGCGGGATTGCGTCCTGCCGGCGCGGCCGGCTCCTCGTTGGCGGCACGGCTTGCCGGAATCGGGGGAGAGGAGCGCAGGCGTTTGGTGCTCGAGCTGGTTCGCGGCGAG
This sequence comes from Solirubrobacteraceae bacterium, assembly GCA_036269375.1. Taxonomy (GTDB): domain Bacteria; phylum Actinomycetota; class Thermoleophilia; order Solirubrobacterales; family Solirubrobacteraceae; genus Palsa-744. The sequence continues at coordinate 13,974 of DATASE010000019.1, read as the reverse complement.
GCCGCCGCCGCGCTCGGGCACGCCTCGGCGACGGAGGTGGACGTCAGGCGCACGTTCAGCGAGCTCGGCTTCGACTCGCTGGCGGCGACAGAACTGCGCAATCGGCTCGGCGCCGCGAGCGGCCTGCGGCTGTCGGCGACCCTCGTGTTCGACCACCCGACGCCGATCGCTGTGGTTGACCATCTCCTGGAGGTGGTCGGCGCACAGCGCAAGGCTCCCCGCTCCGGAGTCTTGCGCGCCTCATCGCAGGAGCCGATCGCGATCGTCGGGATGGGCTGCCGCTATCCCGGCGGCGTCGGCTCGCCGCGAGAGCTTTGGCAGCTGCTCAGCGACGGCGGCGACGCGATCTCGAGCTTCCCCGCCGATCGAGGCTGGGACCTCGCGGCGATCTACGATCCCGACGGCCGCCCGGGCACCAGCTATGTGCGTGAAGGCGGTTTCCTGCACGACGCGGGAGACTTCGACCCCGGCTTCTTCAACATCAGTCCGCGCGAGGCCGTGGCGATGGATCCACAGCAGCGTCTGTTGCTGGAAGCCAGCTGGGAGGCGTTCGAGGACGCCGGTATCGATCCCGTCTCCTTGCGGGGAAGCCAGACCGGCGTGTTCGCAGGGGTCATGTACCAGGACTATGTGGCCAACCTGCTCTCCGGTGCGGCCGAGCTCGACGGGTATGCGGCGGGCGGCAGCAGCGCAAGCGTCATCAGCGGTCGCGTCGCCTACACGCTGGGGCTCGAGGGGCCCGCCGTGACCATCGACACGGCGTGCTCCTCCTCGCTCGTGGCGATCCATCTGGCCGCTCAGGCGCTGCGCTCGGGCGAGTGCACGCTGGCGCTCGCCGGAGGCGTTTCGGTGATGGCCACGCCGATGCACTTCATTCTCTTCAGCGCGCAGCGCGTGCTATCGCCCGGCGCACGATCCAGGTCGTTCGCCGATGCCGCGGACGGCGTCTGCTGGTCTGAGGGCGTCGGCGTGCTGGCGCTGCAGCGTCTCTCCGACGCACGCCGCGACGGCAATCCAGTGCTGGCGCTCGTGCGCGGCAGCGCGGTCAACCAGGACGGGGCGAGCAATGGCCTCACGGCTCCCAATGGCCCCTCGCAGCAACGCGTAATCCTGCAGGCGCTCGCGAGCGCCGGTCTGAGCCCCGAGCAGGTCGACGCCGTCGAGGCGCACGGCACCGGCACTACGCTCGGCGACCCGATCGAGGCGCAGGCTTTGATGGCCACCTACGGACACGAGCGCGTGGGCGAGCCCTTGTGGCTCGGCTCGATCAAGTCGAATATCGGCCACACACAGGCGGCCGCCGGGGTGGCAGGAGTGATCAAGATGGTGCTCGCGATGCGGCACGAGCAGCTGCCGCCGACGCTTCACGTGGACTCCCCGTCCGCCCAGGTCGACTGGTCGCAAGGCGCCGTTGCGTTGCTGACAGAGGCGCGGCCGTGGCTGCGTAACGGACAGCCGCGCCGAGCCGGCGTCTCGTCGTTCGGGATGAGCGGCACCAACTCGCACGTGATCATCGAGGAGGCGGACTTGGCGGTCGCTGGCCCGATCATGCCCAAGCGCGGGGACCTCGACGGCGCCAGCTCCGACCAGGTCGTTTCCGACGATCGGGCTTCCGATGGCGCAGTTTCGACGGGCGCGAGCGCCGAGCGGCGCTCCGGCGCAACGGCGACACTGGGCGCGAATCCCAGCGGCGGGCGCGCCGCCCTCGACGCCCATTGTCTGCCGTGGCCGTTGGCGGCTCGCGATCCCGCTGGGTTGCGTGCGCAGGCCGCCCGGCTATGCGATTTCCTCACCGAAGCCCCCGAGGCTGGGCCCTCGGCCGTGGGGCGTTCGCTTTCCAGGCGCTCGGCATTCCAACACCGAGCTGTCGCGATGGGCAGGGGCGCCGCCGAGCGCGTTGCCGGCGCGCGAGCGCTGGCGGCAGGCGAGCGCGCCACGGGCCTGCTGTGCGGCACGGCCGTGGATCGCGGCGGCGTCGCCTTCCTGTTCCCGGGTCAGGGCTCGCAGTGGTCTGGCATGGCGGCTGAGCTGCTGGACGCCTCGCCGTTGTTTTGCGAGTGGATCGGACGCTGCGCCGAGGCGCTGTCCGAGCACGTGGACTGGTCGCTGCACGACGTGTTGGGCGGCTCACCGACCGCTCCGCCGCTTGAGCGGTTGGACGTGCTCCAGCCGACACTGTTCGCGATGATGGTCTCGATTGCGCGTCTGTGGGAGGCGTGCGGAGTGACGCCGAGCCTCGTCGCGGGTCACTCGCAGGGTGAGGTAGCTGCGGTTTGCGTGGCCGGTGGCCTGACCTTGCAGGACGCAACGCGTCTGGTCGCCGCGCGCAGTGGGGCACTGCAGGAGCTTCACATGCAGGGCGTTCAGGGAGCGATGCTTGCCATCGCCGTTACCTCTGGCGAGGCCCGGGAGCGCATCGAGCCTTTCGGAGAGAGGATCTCGTTGGCGGCGATCAACGGCCCGCGCTCGGTCGTCGCCTCCGGCGAGCCGGACGCTGTCGAGCAGCTACTGGCACGGTGCGAGCAGGATGGGGTCAGGGCGCGGCGCATCGTCGCGCCGCTTGCCGGCCATTCTTCGCAGATGGAGGCGATTCGCGAGGAGGTGATCGACCGGTGCGCATCGATCGTGCCACTTGCGAGCTCGATACCGTTCTACTCGGCCGTGACCGGCCGGCGCGAGGACACCGAGTTGCTCGACGCCGAGTACTGGTACCGCAACATGCGTGACACGGTCCGCTTCGAGCAGTTGACGCGGACGCTTCTGGCGCAGGGCCAGCGGACCTTCCTGGAGGTGAGCCCACATCCGGTTCTGCGGGTCGCCGTGGACGAGACGGCCGAGAGCGAGCTCGAGGACGCCCGCGAGGTGCTGGTCGCCACGAGTCTGCGCCGCGATGCACCCGATGGCTTTACGACCGCGCTCGGCGAAGCGTGGGTCGCGGGCCTCGACGTGGACTGGCGTGGACTGTACGGCGCTGCGGGCGCGGACGAGGACGGGCTGCGGCTGCCGACCTACGCGTTCCAACGTCGTCGCTACTGGCTGCAAAGCGCCCCCACAAGCGGCTCGGGGGCGGCCGGCCAACCGGGAACCGGACACCCCTTGCTCGAGAGCGCACTTGCGTTGGCCGGTGGCGACGGCTGGGTGTTCACCGGCCGGGTGTCGCTTGCCGCGCATCCGTGGCTTGCCGATCACGCGGTCGCCGGAGTCCCGCTACTGCCCGCGACCGCGTTTCTTGACCTGGCGCTGCACGCCGGGCGCCAGGTTGACTGTCCTGTCGTGCGCGATCTCACCCTGCAGGCGCCGTTCGTCCTCGATGACGTCGGCGCGCAACTGCAGGTCACGGTGTCGAGCCCCGACGGCGAGGGCCGCCGTGGGATCGAGATTTATTCGCAGCCGGTGTCAGAAGACCCAGGCGCGCGCGAAGGGGCCTGGACCTGCCACGCGCTCGGCATTCTCGAACCGAAGAGCGTCACCGGTTCCAGGAAGGGTGCGGTGGACGGCGCCGCCGACGCGGTGTCGCGCCAGCCCGCTTGGGAGGCGCTTGCCCAATGGCCGCCGGCTGACGCTCGCGAGCTCGAGCTGAGCGGCCTCTACGAGCGGCTGGCAAACCTTGGGATCGATTACGGACCCGCGTTTCAAGGACTGCAAGCTGCGTGGGCTCAGGGCGATCGTCTCTTCGCCCAAGTCAGCCCGGAGGCGGTGGGCGCGGCCGCGGCCGCTCGCCACGAGCTGCATCCGGCGCTCCTCGATGCGTCGCTGCACGCCGCCGTCGCGGTTGCGCTGATGGGCAAGGAGACCTCCGCCGGCAACGGTGATGGCGAGCCAGGTCCTGACGTGAGGCTCGCAAACCTGCCGCTGCCGTTCTCCTGGACCGGCGTGAGCCTGTTCTCCTCTGGGGCGGGCGGCCTACGCGTTTGCCTGTCGCGAGTAGGTGCCGATGCGGTCTCTCTTCTGGTCGCCGACGCCGACGGCGCGCCGGTGGCGAGCGTCGATGGGCTCATATCGCGGGCCGTGAGCGATGCGCAGCTGCGGGCGGCTGCAATGGGTGCACGCCTGTACCGGCTCGATTGGGTCGAGCCAACCGCGCGGTCGTCGTCTGCTTCCGAGCTGGCGCCGGGAGTGGGCGAGTCGGCTCTGGTCGCCCTTGGTGATGAGGTCACCTGGGCGCCAGCGGCCGACAGCGTCCGGCGCGGTCACGGCGCTCGCCTGACGGTGCATGACGACCTCGACGCGCTCGCGGCGCTCGCGGGTGAGCGGCCGGGTGGGGCTCCGGCTCTGGTGCTTGCAAGCGCGGGCGAGTGGGCGGCAACGGGCGATGGCGACGCGCACGCTGCCGAGCCGGGCCTCCGCGAGCCGACTGGGGGAGACACCGGAGCTGCGCCCGTCGCCGCAGCGGCCGTCGAGGAGCTCGGCGATCGCCTGTCGGGGAGGACGCGCCTGCGGCTGCAGGAGTCGTTGGCGCTGCTTCAAAGGTGGCTGTCCGACGAGCGGCTGCTCGACACGCGGCTGGCGTTGGTGACCCTGGGAGCGGTGACGACCGCCGCCGCTGAGCCGGTGCGCGATCTGGTCGGAGCAGCGGTTGCCGGTCTCATACGCAGCGTCCAAAACGAGAGCCCCGGCCGCCTCGTGCACGTCGACGTCGACGGTGAGCAGGCGTCCTGGCGTGCGCTGCCCGCTGCGCTCGACCTCGCCGTCCGCGAGCAGGAGCCTGCAGTGGCGTTGCGCGCGGGGCGAATCCTCGTGCCGAGGATCGCGCGCACGCAGCCCGGCGAGGAGGGAGTCGCTCCGCTCGCCCCCGACGGAACCGTGCTGATCACGGGTGGGACGGGCGGCCTCGGCGCGTTGTTCGCGCGCCATCTGGCATCGCGCGGGGATGTCGCCGGTCTGCTGCTGCTGAGCCGCAGCGGCTTGCAGGCGGACGGCGCCGAGGAGCTTCACGCGGAGCTGACTGCGCTCGGTGTGCACGTCAGCATCCTCGCCTGCGACGTCGGCGACCGAGCCCAGCTCGCCGCGGCTATCGCTTCCGTGGCGCCGGAGCGGCCGCTTCGCGCGGTCATCCACGCGGCGGCTGTTCTCGTCGACGGCACCGTCGGTTCGGTGAGCCCCGAGCACCTCGATCGGGTGCTGGCGCCCAAGCTCGACGCAGCGTTGCACCTGCACGATCTGACACGTGAGCTGGAGCTCTCGGACTTCATCCTGTTCTCCTCCGCGGCGGCGACGTTCGGCAGTCCCGGCCAGGGCGCATACGCGGCCGCCAACGCAGCGCTCGATGCGCTGGCGGCGAAGCGACGCGAGCAGGGCCTGCCTGCGGTTTCCCTGGGATGGGGATTGTGGGGTCAGACCGCAGAGGCGAGAAACGACGTCGTCGGCGACGTGGAGCTGGCGCGGGCCGAGCGCGCCGGTGTCGGCACGATCTCCGACGAAGACGGGCTTGGCCTGTTCGCGCTTGCGCGCGGGTTCGCATCTGCGCACGCGCTGCCCGTCAACCTGGATCTCGGTGCACTGCGCGCCTGGGCGCGGCTCGGCGGACTGCCGGCCATCCTGCGCGGTCTCGCACCGCCGCCCTCGGCGGATGCGAGCCAACTTTTCGGAGGGCTCGCCGCGCATCTGGCAGAAGTGGCGGCGGCCGAGCGTGGCGCGGCAGCGCTCGACTTCGTGCGCGGCGAGGTCGCGCAGCTGCTCGGTCATGCATCGCCGGAGGCCGTGAATGTGAGCACTCCATTCCTCGAGCTGGGTTTCGACTCGTTGGTGGCGGTCGAGCTTCGCAATCGGCTGTCGCAGGCGAGCGGGCTGCAGCTGCCTTCGACCGCGGTCTTCGATCATCCGACCCCCGAGCGATTGGCTGCATACCTGCTCGACCGTCTCGATTCGCTCGCGGGCGATCTGCCCGCCGAGGACGTGGGCGCAGGCGATCCGGGTGCCGGCGAGCTGCGTGCCGGCGATCCGCCCACCAGCGACGCGCGTGCGGGCGCGGTGGACGCTGGGGGCGAGCAACCGCGCGCGCTCGACGACGGGGCGCAGGCTCCGACGCACACAGGCGGCTTGCCGTGGTCAGGCGAGCCGGTCGCGCTGCTGGGAGCGGCACGTGAGCAGGAAAGGGTCGCAGAGCTGGTCGACCTGCTGAGCGACGCCGCGCACCGCCGCCGGCAGTTCGAGGTTGAGGGTGCGACGTCGGTCGCGCCCGCGCTCGTCCGCCTGGCCGCGGGAGAGGCCCCCACCAACGGCGCGCCGATCGTGTGTGTGCCTTCGCTGTTGGCCATTGGCGGTCCCCATCAATACGCCCGTTTTGCCAAGGCGTTGCGCGGCAAGCGTGAGGTGTGGGCGGTTCCGCTGCTTGGCTATCTGGACGGCGAGCCTTTGCCAGCGACGATGGCCGCGGCGGTCGAGGCGGCAGCGCACGCCGTCGGCTCGCTGGGCGGCGCCGATCCTCCGGTGCTCGTCGGACACTCGACCGGCGGCAGCTTTGCCGTCGCCGTGGCGCAACGGCTGCACGAGAGCGGGGCGGCCCCGGCGGCGGTGGTGCTGATCGACACCTTCGTGCTGACGCGAGACGGGTTCGCACCCGTCTTCGACGACGTGCTCGACGCGATGCTCGAGCGTGACGGCGCGTACGTCCCGTTGGGCGAACTGCGCCTGACCGCGATGGCCCGCTATTTGGGTCTGCTCGACGGATGGCAGGCGTCGCAACCGCCCGCGCCAACGCTACTGCTGCGAGCGCGCGAGTCGTTGCCGGGAGCAGAGCAGACGCATCTGCGCGAGCAGCTATGGAGCTTCTTCGACGCCGCGATCGACGTGCCCGGGAACCACTTCACGGCGATGGAGGACCACGCCGAGGCCGCCGCCGTGGCGGTCGATACGTGGCTGGCGCAAACACTTGACACCGAGCAGAAAGGCTGAGTCGCATGTCATCGACCCATCAGGAGATGCAGAGCACACCGGACGCGGGCGCCGCGGTGCTGGAGGGCGGCGTGCCGCAGAGTTATCTTGCCGCCCACCTGTTGCGGGAGGACGAGGGCATCTTTAGCGAGGCGACCGACCGTGACGTGCGCCGCTCGCTGCGCGTCGGCGAGGTGCCGATGCCCGAGCTGGCGCCCGACGAGGTGCTGCTCGCCGTGATGGCCGCGGCGATCAACTACAACACGGTTTGGTCGGCGATGTTCCAGCCGATCCCTACCTTTCGTTTCCTGGAGCGCTACGGCCGTCAGGGTCGCTGGGAGTCGCGCCACGACCGCCCGCATCACGTCGTCGGCTCGGACGCCTCGGGGATCATAGTAAGCGCCGGCGAGGCCGTGCGGGGGTGGACGCCTGGCGATCGCGCGGTGGTCTATCCGTGCGTGCTCGACCCGCAGGACCCGATGATCCAGGTCGACGGGATGCTCGCCGAGGACATGCGCGCGTGGGGGTTTGAGACCAACTTCGGCGGCCTTGCCCACTACGCGGTCGTCAAGGCCAGCCAGCTGATGCCCAAGCCGCGCCACCTCAGCTGGGAGGAGGCCGCGTGCAGCACGCTGTGCGCCATGACCGCATACCGGATGCTCGTCGGCCTGCATGGCGCTCGCTTCAAGCAGGGCGACATCGTGCTCGTCTGGGGAGCCACCGGTGGCCTTGGCAGCTACGCGATTCAGCTGATCCGCGGCGGCGGCGGCATCGCCGTCGGCGTCGTCGGCGGCGAGCAGAAGGCGCGTCTGCTGCAGCGGCTCGGTTGCGACTTGATCATCCGCCGCGACGAGCTTGGGCTCGACGGGCTCGACGAAGTCGAGCTAGGCAAGCGCGTGGGCAGCGAGATCAGGCGGCACTTCGGCGAAGACGCGCACATCGTCTTCGAGCACGTCGGTCGGCGCACGTTCGGCGCCTCGGTGTACGTCGTACGGCGCGGCGGGTCGGTCGTGACCTGCGGCTCGAGCACGGGCTATCGCCACGAGTACGACAACCGGCGCCTGTGGATGCGTCTCAAGCGGATCATCGGCTGCCACGCCGCGAGCTGGCCGGAGGCGCTCGAGGCAAACCGGCTGATCGAGATGGGGAGGATGGTGCCGGCGCTCTCCACGGTCTATCCGCTCGAGCAGGTCGGCGAGGCGGTGCGCGAAGTGCAGCTCAACCGCCACGTGGGCAAGGTCGGCGTGCTTTGCATGGCCGAGCGGGAGGGTTTGGGGATCGAAGACCAGGCGCTGCGCGAGCGCGTCGGCGAGGAGCGGCTGCGGCTGTTTCGCGAGCCGTTGGCTTGAGGGACCGGTTTCAAAATGGCGAGCCGTGCTAGCGGCCGCTCCAGCGCGGAGCGCGCTTCTCCGCAAAGGCCGCCATGCCCTCGCGCATGTCCTCGGAGGCAAACGACGCGCGGCGAAGCTCGAGCAGCTCAGCCTCGACGTCGGCGGGCAGCGCGCCGCCGGCGTCGAGCAGCGCGGCGATAACGCGCTTGTTGCCGACCTGCGAGAGCGGCGCGTTGCCAGCCAGCTCGCCGGCCAGGGCGAGCGTCACGCGCTCCAGCTCGTCGGCTGGGCAGACGCGGTTGACAAGGCCCCAGCCCAGTGCCGTCCCGGCATCGATGTAGCTGCCGAGCAGGAACAGCTCGCGCGTACGCGGGACGCCGATCGCGTCGATGAAGCGGCGCAGGCCAGTGTGCGAGTAGACGAGGCTCAGCCTCGCCGGGGGCATTCCCAGCTTGATCTGCTCGACGCCGACGCGCAGATCGCACGCCAGCGCCAGCTCGAGGCCGCCGCCGATCGTGTGGCCTGGCAGCGCGGCCAGGGTGGGGTAGGGAAAGCGCTCGAGCGCCTCGATCGCCTCGGTGAACGGATGGGCGACCAACCGCTCGGCCTCTTCCTCGAAGCGCCCGTCGTTGATCCCGCCGATCTCATAGCCGGCCGAGAAGAGCCCATGTGCGCCGGTGACGATCAGGCAGCGCGCACCGGAGTCCGGCCGCGCCTGCTCGGTGAGCGTCGCGGCGATCGCGTCGAGGATCGGGTGGTCGAGCGCGTTGCGCTTCTCGGGGTTGGAGATCGTCAGCCGCACGACCGCCTCGGCCGGTCTGTCGACCAGCAGCTTGCCGTCGGCCAGCTCCTCTGTGTGCGCGCCAGCTAACACCGGCGCGGAAGGCTACTGGAGGACGACGAGGGTGTCGCCCTCGTTGACGGCTTGACCCTCCTCGCAGCGGATCTCGACGACTTCGCCCGCGTCCTCGGCCTCGACAGGCATCTCCATCTTCATCGACTCGAGGATCGCGACGGTGTCGCCCTCGTCGATCTGGTCGCCGACAGCGCACTCGATCTTCCATACCGTGCCGGTGATGTGTGCCTCGACCTCAGCCACGAAAACCTCCGATGACGCCGTTGGGTGACGGCGGGGACAATACCGGGGTGATCGTCCTGGTCGCCGCCCGCAACGAGGCCGAGCGGATCGGCGCGACGCTCGCGGCGCTGCGCGAGGCGTTTCCGGCGGCGCGGTTGTGGGTCGCCGACGACGGCTCGCGCGACGGCACCGCGCAGCTCGCGACGGCGGCCGGCGCCGAAGTGATCGGCGGAGCGTGGGTCGGCAAGGGGGGCGCGATCACGCGCGTGGCGCGCCGGGCGCTGGCGTCGACCGGCAGCGAGGGGGGCGACGGTCGAGTCGAAGGCTCAGTGGCGGGCGGCAGCGGTGTCGCGGCGGTCGAGGAGATCGCCCGCAGCGAGGCGCGGGCGCCGATCGTGCTGCTCTGCGACGGCGATCTCGGAGCATCGGCTGCGCGACTTTCGGCCCTGGTCGAGGCGGTCCGCGACGACGAGGCCGACCTCGCGGTCGCGCGGTTCGCCCGCCCCGTCGGCGGCGGCTTCGGCTTGACGCTCGGCTTTGCCCGCTGGGCGGTGCGCCGCCGCTGCGCACAGGCGACGAGAGCGCCCCTGTCCGGACAGCGCGCGCTCCGGGCGGATGCGCTGGCACGCCTGCTGCCGCTGGCCGCCGGCTACGGCATGGAGGTCGGGATGACGATCGACGCGGCGCGGGCGGGGCTGCGCGTGCGCGAGATCGAGCTGGACCTCGCTCACCGGTCGCGCGGTCGCACGCCGCGCGGCTTTGCCCACCGTGCGCGTCAGCTGTTCGACGTAGCCCGCGCCTACGCGGTGCGGCGGTAGGCTCGCGTCGATGCGAGCGCGCGCGTCGACAGAGGGGGGCGTCCACCTGCGCTGGCCGGCGAGGGCGGTTTCGCTGTGATCCTCGCGATCGATCAGGGCACCACCGGCACGACCTGCATCGTCTTCGACGAGAACGCCGAGCCGGTCGGACGCGCCTATCGCGAGTTCGAACAGCACTTTCCGCGGCCCGCCTGGGTCGAGCACGACGCGGGCGAAATCTGGCAGGTGACCCACGCCGTCGCCGGCGAGGCGCTGGCCGACGCCGAGGTCCGGCCGGGCGAGTTGGTCGCGGTCGGTATCGCCAACCAGCGCGAGACCGTGTGCGTGTGGGATCCCGCCACCGGCGAGCCGCTGCACCGCGCGATCGTGTGGCAGGACCGGCGCACGGCCGAGCGCTGCGAGCAGCTGCGTCACGACGGCTACGAAGAGTTGGTGCGCGCGCGTACGGGGCTCGTGCTCGATCCCTACTTCTCCGGCACGAAGATCGAGTGGCTGCTCGAGAACGTCGAGGGCCTGCGCGAGCGCGCGCGCGACGGGCGCGCTGTCTTCGGCACGATCGACTCCTGGCTTGCCTTCAGGCTGACCGGCGAGCATGTAACGGACGCCTCCAACGCGTCGCGCACGCTGCTCTACGACGTCGGAGCCGGACGCTGGGACGCGCAGCTGCTCGACCTGCTCGGTGTCCCCGAGCGAGCGCTGCCGCGTGTGGTGGCAAGCGCCGGTGAGATCGCCTGCACATTGCCGGAGGCGCTGCACGGCCATGCTGCACCGCTGGCCGGGATCGCCGGCGACCAGCAGGCGGCACTGTTCGGGCAGGCGTGCGTCGACCCGGGGATGGGCAAGAACACCTACGGCACCGGCTCCTTCGCGTTGTTGAACGCGGGCTTTCGCCCACCGCCGCCGACCGACGGCCTGCTCTCCACGGTCGCATGGCGGATCGGCGAGTCGACCGCCTACGCCGCCGAGGCGTCGATCTTCGTCACAGGCGCGGCCGTACAGTGGCTGCGCGACGGACTCGGCGTGATCGAGCGCGCGTCGGACACGGAGGCGCTGGCAGCGTCGCTCGAGGGCAACGATGGTGTCTACTTCGTCCCCGCGCTGACGGGGCTGGGCTCGCCGCACTGGGACCCGTACGCGCGCGGGACGATCGTCGGCCTGACGCGCGGCAGCGGCCGCGCTCAGCTGGCGCGCGCGACGCTCGAGGCGATCGCCTACCAGACCGTCGATGCGCTCGCGGCGATGGCGCCGTTGTGCTCCGAGCCGCTGCGCGAGCTGCGCGCCGACGGCGGCGCGACCGCCAATCGCTGGCTGATGCAGTTCCAGGCCGACGTGCTCGGCGTCCCGGTGCTCGTCCCCGAGATCGCCGAGACGACCGCACTCGGCGCCGCCTACCTGGCCGGGGTCGGAGCAGGCGCCTGGACGGTCTCTGACGTGAGTGAGCGCTGGCGCGAGGGCGCGCGCTACGAGCCGCAAATGAGCGCCGATGAGCGTGGCGCGCTGCTGGCCGGCTGGGACGACGCCCTAGCCTGTGCCCGCATGGGTGCGCGGGCACGCGCTTCGGGGGCGGCGTAACTTTGTCCCGCGGCGGGGTAGAGCAAGCTAGATGAGCGAGCTGGCCTCGATGCGCGAACAGGTCTATACCGACCCGCGCCCGAAGGAGTACTTCGACCGTTTCCATGAGCGCGCGCGCACGCGCGAGCCCGACTGGGCCTATGAGCTGACGCGGCTGCTGACCTCGCTGTACGGATACACGTTCTTCCGCGCCCGCGCGATCTCGACCGAAAACGTCCCCGGCTCGGGCGCGGTGATCCTCGCGCCCAACCACTTCTCGTTCATGGATCACTTCCTGATGGGCTGCTACATCCGCCGCAAGGTCCGCTTCATGGCCAAGTCGCAGCTGTTCAAGCGCCCAATGCAGTTCATCTACACCCACGGCGGCGTCTTCCCGGTCCGCCGCGGCGCGCGCGACGAAGAGATGTTCGTCACCGCCAAAGCGATCCTCGCCCGCGGCGGCGCGATCACGATGTACTGCGAGGGCGGGCGTTCGCGCAGCGGCAAGCTCGCCGAGCACGCCAAGGCGGGCATCGGTCGCATCGCGCTGGAAACCGGCGCGCCGATCGTGCCGATCGCGATCCACGGCTCGAGCAAGATCCGCAACTGGAAGCGTCTACAGTTCCCCAAGGTGACGATCCAGTACGGCGAGCCGATCCGCTGGGAGCCGATCGAGGACGCCACCCGCGAGCAGCAGCAGGCGGTCGCCGACGCGGTCCTCGACGAGATCAAGGCGCTCTACTACGGCCTGGACGAGCACGGCCGCAAGGGCGTGCTGCGGCGCGTGCGCGAGCAGCGCCGCGCGGCAAGGCGCGCCCGGGTCAAGGGCGCCGCCACCGCCTGAGCGGCGACGGCTGGGCACCGTACGGCCCGTGACGCGCGCAACACGCCATCGCGCCGCATAACTCGCCAGCGCTCCGCGCACGCGCACCAGCGCGCGCGGAGCAGGCGAAACGGTTGCTTACGACATCATCCCGACGAACTGTCCGCCGGTCACGTTCAGCACCTGGCCGTGGACGTAGTTGGACCACGGCGAGCAGAGGAAGAAGACGCCACCGGCGGCCTCCTCGGCGGTGCCCGGGCGACCGAGCGGGATCAGCATCGAGGCCATCTGGCGCATCTGCTCAGGGATCCCGAGCTGGACCTTCTCGCCGCCGATCTCCATCGTGTTCTCGTCGACCTTGGCGGCTGTCAGGCGCGTGTCGATGAAGCCGAAGGCGACCGCGTTGACGTTGACCTTGAACTGCCCCCACTCCTTGGCCAGCGTCTTGGTCAGGCCGACGACACCGGCCTTGCCGGAGGAGTAGTTGGCCTGGCCGGCGTTACCCATCGTGCCGGAGATCGAGGAGACGTTGACGATCTTGCGGAACACCTCGTTGCCTTCCTCGCGCTCCTTCTTGGCCGGCTCGCGCAGATGCGGCGCGGCGGCGCGGATCACCTTGAAGGGGGCGATCAGGTGGATGTCGAGCATCTTCTGGAACTGTTCGTCTGACATCTTGTGGATCGGTGCGTCGATCGTGTAGCCGGCGTTGTTGACGATGACGTCGATCTTCCCGAAGGCGTCGACCGCCGTCTGCACGAGCTTGTCGGCCGTGTCGCCCGCGGTGAGGTCGCCAGAGAAGACGGCGGTCTCGCCGGCTATCTCTTTGGCGGCCTGCTCAGCGACGTCGCCGTCGAGGTCGTTGATCAGCACCTGCGCTCCCTGCGAGGCCAAAAGCTCAGCGGTCGCGCGACCGATGCCGCGCGCCGAGCCGGTGACGATCGCGGACTTGCCGTCGAGTACTCCCATTTGTTCGCTTTCTCCTTGTGTTGTGGGGTCGCGGCAGGATATCCGGGCGGCTCAGCAGGCGTCGGCGGGCAGCAGCGTGAAGCGCTCGACGGCGCCCCCGACCGGACGCACGGCGCGGAAGTGGCGTTCGTCGAGCGTGGCGATCCGGGTCGTCCCCAGGTGCGCCGCCAACGCGACCAGCGAGGCGTCGGTCAGGCCCAGGTCGATCGACTCGTACCCGCGCGCGATCTCGATCGTCTCCTGTAGCGCCGAGCGCCACCATTCGACTGCGTAGGCGCCGCTTTTGAAGCTGGCACGCAGCGCCTCGGCGGCGAGTGGACCGCCCTTTTGGGTAACGAGGTGGTCGAGCTCGGCGAGCGCCAGCGGTGTCGTGCACAGAGTCTCCGACACGCTCTCCATCCACTCGCCCACGAGCTTGTGGTGCTTCTCGTCCTCGTCCATCAATGCGAGCACGACCGACGTGTCGAGGACGATCAAATCTCGCCGAACCCAGTCTCCGTCAGGTACTTGTCCACGTTGGTGGCCAGGTCGCCG
>DATASE010000018.1:0-7064 GCA_036269375.1 Solirubrobacteraceae bacterium | reverse complement strand
AGCGGGCGCGCGAGCAGGAACTCCTGGCCGAAGATGTCCTGCTGCACGGCCTCCCAACCCGTGTCTGACGCCTCGGCCTGGATGCGCAAAAGCTGCTTGCGGTAGTTCCACTCGTACAGCGCCTTGGCCTCGTCAAGCCCCTCGTAGCACTGCAGGCGGATCAGCTCGCGGCCGAGGTAGCGCGCGAGCGCCTTGGCCAGCTCTGTCTTGCCGACGCCGGCGGGGCCCTCGACCAGCACGGGCTTGCCGAGCTTGGTCGCCAGGTAGGCGACGAGCGCGGTGGACTCGCTTGGCAGGTAGCCGACGGACGCCAGGCCGGTGGCGACCTGCGCGGCGCTACTGGGTCCCTCGGGGGGCATCGTCCGGGGAATGATAAGCGGGGTCCTCGAAGGAGAGCTGGTCCGCCGGCCCGGGCGGGTAGCGAGGTCGCTTTCGCGCCGGCTGCTGTGGCAGCGCCGGGGCCCGCGCCGGTTGTTGCGGCAGCGCCGGGACCGGCGCCGGTCGCTGTGGCAGTGGAGTGGGGGCGATCACCGCGGTCAGATCCTCGGCCGGTCCGTCCGGCTCCACTCGCGGGCGTCGTCGCGCGCGCACCAGCGGTGGCTCTGGGGTCGCCGCCGCGCGCATGCGCCAGCCGGCGTATGTGAGCAGCCCCGACGCCACGAACGCGAGGAAGAACCCCCATTGGATCCCGACCGGGTAGCCGTGGCCGTCGGGTCGCGAGAACACGCGGTAGAAGATCAAGAGCGTCGCCCACCCGCCGGCGAGCACGACGACTGCGCCGTCCGAGCCGGGCATGTGAAAGTCGCGCCGCTCGGCACGCGCGAACAGCAGCGCGAGCACGCCTGCGGCGACCAGGAAGACAGCTGCCTCGACGAACGACACGTCGCCGAAGGCCGAGATCGAGTGCGAGTAGATCGCGGTCGTCCGGCGGTTCACGGACTGCAGCTCGTACCAGGGCAGGAACATCGTCGCCAGTAGCGCAAGCGCCGCCAGCGCGGCAAGCCGCTGCTCGGCGTCGAGCCCGCTCCAGGCGCGGGTCAGCCGCGTCACGAGCGCACCCTGTGCCCCGAGCCGATCAGGTGGCTGGCCATCCGTCGATTGTATGGACGGCGTCCCGGACCACGGCGGCGGCTGCGCCCGCGGCTATGGCGCTGCGTCAGGCGTGCGCGGCGACGGCCGCGCGCATGCGCTTGAGCAGCAGCGTGGTGTCGTGCTCAGAGATCGTGCGCAGCTGGCCTTGGAAGGCGAGCTTCCAGTGCTCGGCCGGCCACTTCTTGACGTGCTCCAGCTTGGTGGCAAGCGCTTCCGCTGGGATCCACTGGTCCTCGTCGAGCACGATCTCGGGTTGGGTCGCAAAGCGCCAGGGGTAGGCGTCGGCTTTGCCGGGCTTGCCCGGCCAGATCTTCTTGCGGTCCTCGTACATCTCCCCGGTCACGACGATTGACCCGGCGAAGCTCATTACCTTGGTCAGGTAGAGCACGATCCGGTCCCCCGGCTCGATCTGCAGCGCCCGCGCTCGGTTGCGCTCCTTGATCCCGATCACGGAGAAGCCGTGCTCGCGCGTGGCTTCGTGGTTTTCGGGGGAGGCGGTGAGGATCCAGGTTTGGGGAGTCACGGCGGGCACCCGGGGATTGTACGGCGCACTACTCGAACAGATCCGCCGCGCTCACGAGCAGCACCCCCTCGCGGGCGGCGCGGCGCTTCAGCGACGGGGTGAACCCGCGGCGGCCGAATAGCGCCAGGCGGGCATCCGCCGCGGGCCCGGGAATGGCATCTCGGCTCGCCCTTAGCGCGTCGAGCGCGTCCTCGCCTACCGCTTTGCGCGACCACTTGCACGACCCAAGCAGCGTGTAGCGGTCACGATCCGCACACGCGACGTCGATCTCGTGACGCCCGTCGCGCGACCACCACGAGCCGATCTCGGTCGCGTTCACGGCCGGCTCGATCTGCGAGTAGCGCGCAAGCCAGTGGCGGCACACGTCCTCGAAGATGCGACCGACATAGGTGTCGAGGTCGGCTGCCACCTGCTCCCACACCGCGTCCAGCGCCTCGCCGCGGTCGAGCCGGCTGCGGTTCGGCGCGACGCGACGAAACCAGAAGCGAAAGAACGGATCGCTCAGCTGCCAGTAGCCGCGAGTGCCGCGCCCGGTGGGGTCGACCGGCGTGCGCTCTGTCACGTATCCCAGCTCGGCGAGACGCTCTAGCGTGGTGGCCACGTTGGAGCTGGGCATCTCGAGCAGCGCGCCGATCTGGGCGTTGCGGGTGCGCCCCGATGCGATCGCGGCGAGCACGCCGAAGTAGCGAGTCGGATCGCGCACGCCGTGCTCCTCGCGGACGAGTGTCAGCGGCTCCTCGTACAGCGGCGAGCCCTTGCTGAGGATCGCCTCGCGCACGACCCGCTGCAGCGGCCCACGGCCTGCCCACACCTGGTATTGGGGAGTCCCTCCGACGACCGCGTAGCGCTCGATCCCCTCCTGCGCGGAGAGGCTGCCCGGCGCCAGCTCGCGGGCGTCGCGGTAGTCAAGCGGCCCGATCGTCGGACGGTAGGAGGCGCGCCCGTGCAACGGCGCTTCGCGCGCGAGCAGTCCCTCCATGAACGTCAGCACGCTGCCCGACAGAACCAGGCAGATCGGCGTGCCGTGGGCGTTCCAGTAGTCCCAGTGTCGTTGCACGATCGAGGGCAGCGCCGGCTCGGACGCGCACGCGTACTGGAACTCGTCTATCACCACGGCCAACGCTCGCTCGCGTGCCTGGACGCCGAGGAAGTCGAAGGCTGCGTCCCACGAATCGAAGTTCAGAGGCGGCGCACCGGGCAGCAGTCGCGCCGCCTCTGCCGCAAACGTAGCCAGCTGCGCCGAGCGCGGCTGCTCGTCGGCCTGGTAACCGATGACGCGCTCGCCGCTGAAGGCGTGTGCGAGCAGGAAGGTCTTGCCGACCCGCCGCCGGCCTCGCATCACGACGAGGCTTGGCGCGGACTCGCGCTGCTCGATCAGTTGTGCAAGCTCGCGCTCCCGATCCACCAGTGGCCGCATGCGCAAAGAATACTATCGCATAAAATACTATTTTATGGAGTACCTTGACCTGCCACCGAGACGTAGCCCGACGACACGTGTGCACGCTTGGCCTTCGTCACCTTGCTCAAAGCGATCGTGCCGGTCGCCACGGCTTCGTTGCCCGCCAGGTCGCGCGCTTTCAGGAGAACCGTGTAGGTCCCGGGCTTGGAGGGCGTCACCCACAGCAGTCGGGGCCTGCCGCCTTCGACGGTGGCCGAGTTGGTCCACACGGTGTGCCCGCCGAGCGAGACCGACATGCTGAGCGTCGAGACCTTCGACAGCGACACCTGGACGCCGCCGCGTTCGCCGGTGCGCAGCGTCTGCGTCAGCAGGGCGATCCGCGGCGGTTCCTTAACGTATTCGCGGAAGTGCTTGGCGGTCGTGCAGTAGATCGCGTCGCCCGGGATCGGCGCATGAGCGGCGGCCAGCGGCTCGCCGGCGCTCGTCCGTTGGCACAGGTGTTCGAGGAATTCCGCAAGCAGTTCGTGGTAGGAGAGGTCGGATTCGACGTGCTGGTCGTATAACGACCACGCGCCGGTGTCGTAGCGGGTCGTTTCGACACGCGCGTTGGCGTCGCCGGCTTCGAACAGCGCCTGCCCTTCGGGGTCGCCGGTCAGCTTCGCGTATTCGTAGAGCCCCACGAGGCTCTGGATGAACCCGTTGAGGATCCGCTCGCCCGGCGCGTAGGTGTACTCGAGGTAGTGCGAGCCGGCGGGTCTGCGTTCGAGCACGCCTGACGAGGGTCGCGTGCGAAAGATGCCAAGCGCTTCCTTTGCGGCGTCGAGGTAGACGGTTTCGTGCGTGCGCGACCATGCGCGCGCGAGCGCCTGCAGCGCCGTCCCCTGCGAGAGCCCGCTCGTCCACGGCGGCCGCCCACCGTCGAACTGGAACAGGTACTCCCAGGCGATCCCGCCGGCCCGACGGGTTGCCAGCGCGATCGCTTCGTTCAGCACTTCGCGCAGAGCGGTCGTCTGGTGGGAGAGGTAGTAGCCGTTGGCCTCGCCAAAGGTCCCCAGCCATTGGATCTCGACCCCCTGCCCCGGGTAGTACTCCCAGACAAGCCGGCTGCCCGCGAAGCCAAGGCGCTCGTCGGCGCCCGGGAGCGGCTGGGTGGTCCAGAACTGGCGGTTGCGTTCGACGGTCGTAAAGACGACGGGCAGTCGGGTGGGGACCAGCTGTCCGGCGGTGGCCATCGTTTCGACGTTCGCCAGCACCGCCCCCAGCTCTTCGCGACGGGTCCCCGACAGGTTCCCCAGCGAACGCTTGGCGGTCGCGAAGGCGCCCGCGTACTGCAGGTAGCCGGCCTGAGTGATCTGCCCGCGGTGCTGCAGCGCCTGCAGCGCCGCGGTGACGGTGACGCGTCGCGCCTGGGCTGCCGTGCAGGGCAGCAGGAAGCAGGGCAGCAGGACGAGCGCAAGCACGAGCGCGCCAAGGGGTCTGGGCCGCGCTCGCCGGGCGCAAGGTAGGGCTTGCGGCAATCGCCGGGCGCCAGGCAGGGACGACCACGCTCGCCAGATGCCAGGCAGGGGCTTGGGCACTCGCCAGATGCTAGGCTCCTCACGATCCGGCGGCGCAGGTGCAGGCGTCCTTGCAGGGCAGGCGCGCCGGCCCGGTCTCAGCAGTGAGGGCACTCTTCGATAACACCAGGGCAGGCGCAGCGGTTGCGCTGTCGCTACTGCTGCTGTGCGCGTTCGCGGTGGCTGGCTGCGGCGGCTCCGGTGAAAGCCCGCAGAAGCTGCTCGCCGACACGTTCGCCGGCCACGGCCAGATCGAAAGCGGTCGGGTGCGACTCTCCTTCGCCGTCTCGGCGACAGGTTCCTCCGCGGCGACCAAGCCGCTGTCGGTGAGCCTGTCCGGCCCGTTCGAAAGCCACGGCGAAGGCCGGCTGCCGCGCTTTGCGCTCAGCCTCGACCTCACCGCCGGCGGTCACACGCTGGCGGCGGGCGCCACCGCGACCGGCACGGCGCTGTACGTGCAACTCGCCGGCACCTGGTTCTCCACCCCGGCCTCCACCTACAAGGCGCTCGAAGAAGGCTTCGCCCAGGCGACCAAGCGCACCCCGACGAGCAAGGTCCACTCGACCTTCTCCTCGCTGGGGATCGAACCGGCCAAATGGCTGTCCGACCCAAGCAACCTCGGCACGGCAACCATCGCCGGCGTGCAGACCACGCACCTGAGCGCAGACGTGAACGTCTCTGCGTTCGTGGCCGACCTGGCCAAACTGTCGCGGGCCGGCACCGCGCTGGGCCTCGGCTCGGCGGTGCCGGGCGGCTCGTCGATCTCACCCACCGCCGTGGGCGAAGTGGCGAAGTCGATCCGCGCCGCCCACGTCGACGTCTACACGGGCAAGAGCGACCACACGCTGCGACGCCTGGAAGTGAGCGCGACCGTGGCTGGAACCGCCCAGACGCGCTCGCTGCTCGGCGGACTGTCAACGGCAGACGTGCACGTGCTGCTCGAATTCGCAGACCTCGGCAAAACGCAGTCGATCGCGGCGCCGCCCAACCCGCAGCCCTCCTCGCAGCTGCTGCCGGCGCTGCAGCAGCTCGTCGGCGCATTGCAGGGTTCCGGGTCGGCCGGATCGACCCTGGAACCGCTCAGCAAAGGCTGAGGCGATCCTCGCCGGCAGCGGCGCTGTCGGCCGCTCGAAGCGGATTCGCTGTGCGCCCCGCGGTTGGGGTTGGTCGGCGGTGGGCGGGTCAGCTCGGTCAGCGCGCGGGCGGGTCAGCTCGGGTCAGCCCGGGCGGCGGGTCAGGTCGGCAAGCGTACGTGCCACCTCGGCCTCCACGTCCAGCGGCGCCTCGCCGCGCTTGACCAGGCGCCGGTTGCGGGCCAGCACGAGCTGGCGCGCTTCCTCGGCGAGGTCGTCCGGCGGCGGGTTGGAGCTCTGAGCGGGCAGCGCGCTCTCGCCGATCCGCTCGTACTGGCCACCCGAGCCGAGCGCGGCCACCACACCGAGGATCACGAAGGCGACGAAGCAGATCGCAAGCAGCGTGGACACTCTCCGATTCTGGCGCACTCCGCTACGCTTTCGGTCCCACGATTGACTGACCAGTCAATCTAGACCGGGCTGCGGGCCCAGGAGACACTGAGAAATGGTCGATTTCACGCTCACCGACGAGCAGAAGAACCTGCGCGAACTGGCTCACGACTTCGCCGAGAAGGAGATCCGCCCGGTCGCCTGGGAGTACGACAAGGACGGCACCTGGCCGCAGAAGATCGTTGAGAAGGCGTGGGAGGTGGGTCTGATGAACACCCACATCCCCGAGGAGTACGGCGGAGCAGGCGCAGGCTACCTCGACGGCTGCCTGATCGAGGAGGAGCTCTCGTGGGGCTGCTCGGGCATCCAGACCTCGCTTGGCTGCAACGGCCTGGCCACCGCGCCGGTCGTGCTCGGCGCCTCCGAGGAGCTGAAGAAGGAGTACCTCGGCCGTCTCACCGAGGCGCCGCTGTTGGCCTCCTTCTGTCTGACCGAGCCCGACGCCGGCTCGGACGTCTCGGGGATGCGCACGACCGCGGTCCGCCAGGGCGACAAGTACGTCATCAACGGCTCCAAGTGCTTCATCACCAACGGCGGCTACGCCAACTGGTACACGGTCTACGCGAAGACCGACAAGGACGCCGGCCACCGCGGCATCTCAGCGTTCGTCGTCCCCCGCGACGCGGGCGTCGTCGTCGACAAGAAGGAGGACAAGCTGGGGCAGCGCGCATCGAACACCGCGACGATCTCCTTCAACGACGTCGAGGTCCCGGCAGAGAACCTGCTCGGGGAGGAGAACCAGGGCTTCAAGCTCGCGATGATGACGCTCGACCGCACGCGTCCGGGCGTCGCTGCGATGGCGACCGGCATCGCGCGTGCGGCGTTCGAGTTCGCGACCGACTACGCCAAGGAACGCGTCCAGTTCGGCGTGCCGATCGCGATGCACCAGGCGATCCAGTTCATGATCGCCGACATGGCCACCGAAATCGAAGCCGCGCGCCTGCTCACGTGGAAGAGCGCCGTGATGCTCG
>DATASE010000017.1:0-35301 GCA_036269375.1 Solirubrobacteraceae bacterium | reverse complement strand
GCTGAGGGTGCCACCCGGCGCGAGCGTGACGCAGACGCTGGCGAGACTGCGAAGCAAGCGGGGCGTTGCCTGGGCGGTCCCAGACTATGTAGCGCGCGCGACTGGAGAAATGATCGCCAACGACCCCGGCACCGGCCCCTCCCCAGGTGACTGGCGCCAGCTGCAGTGGAACTTCGCGGGCAGGTTCGGTGTCGGCGCCCCACAGGCGTGGGCAAATGCGGCGGCCAGTGGCCACCCGGCCGGAGCGAAGGTGGTGGTCGCGGTGCTCGACACCGGCGTCGCCTACGCCAACCGGGGCGCCTACCGACGCTCGCCCGACTTCGCGCCGCACACGTTCGTGCAGGGCTATGACTTCATCGACCACACCCCCTACCCCAACGATCACAACGGACACGGGACCTTCGTGGCCGGCACGATCGCCGAGGCGACCAACAACCATCGAGGTCTGACCGGTCTGGCGTACCTGGCGAGGATCATGCCCGTGCGGGTGCTCGACTCGGCCGGCGAAGGCGACGCATCCACGATCGCCGAAGGCGTCCGCTTCGCCGTGACCCACGGCGCGCGCGTGATCAACCTCAGCCTCGAGTTCTCAGCCGACGTCGGCGCCGGCGACGTCCCCGAGCTGATCGATGCGTTGCGCTACGCCTACCGCCGCGGTGTGGTGGTGGCGGCGGCGGCCGGCAACGAGGACAGCACCGCGATCCCCTACCCCGCCCGCGCCGCCCACGTGATCGCGGTCGGCGCCAGCACCGAACACGGCTGCCTGGCCAGCTACTCCAACTACGGTCGCGGCATCGCCCTGGTGGCGCCCGGCGGCGGCCCGGACGCAAACCTCCCCGGCGACCCCGACTGCCAGCCCAACGCCGCGCCGGGCCGCTACGTCTTCCAGATGACCTTCACCGGCTCCTCGCCGCGCTCATTCGGCTTTCCCAGCGGCTACGAAGGCACCTCGATGGCCACGCCGCACGTGGCTGCGGCAGTGGCGCTGATGTTGGCCGCACACACGCTGGGCAGACGGCCGACGGTCTCCCAGATCACCGCGCGCCTGAAGGCGAGCGCGCGCAGGCTGGGCTTTGCCAGGGACCGCGCCGACTACGGCGCGGGCCTGCTCGACGCGGCCGCCGCGACCGCGCCGCCGCGAGCCCAGCTCGCCGGCCAGCGTTAGCGAAAGCGCTTCTCCGCGTCGCAAGGCGCCGGACGGTGTTCAAGGTGGTGGAGCTTCCCACCGATCAAAGACCTGTCGCGACTATTCGCGGCTGCCCCCACTCGCATGCCCCGACCCCACCATCTCATGCAGCTTCGCACCGCCGCTGCGGCACTCGCCGCGGTGCTGCTGACCCTGCCCGGCGCCGCGGCCGGCTACGGGGTTGCGCTGCGCACAGCGATCGACACCACCCCGGCCGACGGCGCCTACGAGCAGGGTGTGCTCTCCCACACGCGCGCAAGCGGCGCGCAGCTGCTCAAACTGGGCGTCGACTGGAACCAGATCGCCCCCTCCACGCCGCCCACAGGCTTTGAAGCGTCCAATCCTGACAGCCCCGGCTACAAATGGAGCGAACTGGACAAGGAGACCGCCGACGCGGTGGCCGAAGGCTTGACGCCGTTTTTCACGGTCGTGGGTGCGCCGTCGTGGGCACAATCGCCACCGGGCAGCGGCGAAACGCGCCCGGACCCGGCCCAGCTGGCGAGCTTTGCCAGTGCCGTCGCGACCCGCTACGACGGCTCGCACGACGGCCTGCCATGGGTCCGCTACTACGAAGTCTGGAACGAGCCCAACGCGAGCTTCTTCCTACAGCCGCAGATGCAGGGCTCGCGCATGGTCTCGGTCGAAACGTATCGAACGATGATCGACGACTTCGCGACAGCGGTGCACGGAGTGCGCAGCGATGACCAGGTGATCGCGGGCGCACTATTCCCCAACGCCCTGCGGCGACGAACCGTGAGGGCGATCTCAGCACTCGAATTCACTCGCCGCCTGCTGTGCATGTCAGCCGGCGCACACCCCGAACGAACGTGTCCGAGCACGGTCGAGGCCGACGTCTGGAGCGTGCACCCCTACACGACTGGCGGTCCCTCCACCCAATCGGTCAACCCCGACAACGTCTGGATCTACAACCTCGGCGCCCTGACCAGCCTGGTCAAGGCAGCCCAGCGCGCCGGCACCCTGGTCTCCTCCCAGCCGGTTCAGACATGGGTGACCGAGTTCGGCTGGGCCAGCACCCCACCCGCCTCGCGCGGCGTGTCACCCCCTCTGCTGCAACGCTGGGTCGCCGAATCGCTGTACCGCGCCTGGCGCGCCGGGATCGGCATCTTCACCTGGTACGCGCTGTTTGACGAACCAAGCGCGACGGTGCCAGAGCAAGCGGGCCTCTATTACTACTGCTCGCGCGGCCTGACCTGCGCCGCCCCCAAGCCCGCCCAGCGCGCCTTCCGCTTCCCCTTCGTCGCGTTCCGCTCGGGCAGCCGATCGGTGCTGGTGTGGGGCCGCACCCCGGCCGGAGTGCAGTCACGCGTGAGCATCCAGTGGCGCAGCGGCTCACGCTGGCGCACCCTGACCACCCTGCGCACCGACGGCGACGGGATCTTCACCGCCACCCGCCGGCTACCCCGAAGCCTCAACCCGACCAAAGGCGTGCTGCGCGCCACGATCGGCGAATCCTCGCCGTCGTTCTCGCTGCGTCAGCCGCCGGACGTCATCGTCACCCCGTTTGGAACCTGAGCCGTCGATGACGGCGAGTCCCCCCGGGTGGCTCCAGCGCATGCGCGAGCCTTCCGGGATCGGCACCCCGATGCGCGCCCTCGCATCCGCACGCTGGGGCAGGATGCAGCCCATGGGAGCCCAAAGAGCGCCCAGGCGAGCGCTGCCGCTCGCACTGCCGGCGCTGCTGGCGGCGGCGGTGCTGATCGCCGTGGTGATCGTGTGGGCACTCAATGGCGGCGGCTACGAGTCCCAGCCGGCGCTCGGGGCCGGCTACGAACCCGATCCGTGGTACCTGGGGGCCCTGGCGCTGATCGCGCTGCTGTGCGCCACCGCTGCCGGTGCGGGCACAGGTCGATTGACGCGCGCGAGCAGCATCGCCTGCGCGGCCCTGCTGGCCTACGCGGCATGGTCGTTTGCCTCGGTGCTGTGGGCCCACGATCAAGGCGCCGCGTTCCTCGGCAGCGACCGTGCGCTCGTCTACTTCGCCGCGTTCGCGACCTTCGCGCTGCTGCCATGGACGAGCCTCTCCGCGCGCGCAGCACTGGGGGCGCTCGTCGCCGGCGTAGGCGCGGTTGCGCTCGTCGCTGCGGTGAAGCTGGCCAGCACGACGACGCCCGCGGCGCTGTACCTCGGTGCCCGCCTGGCCTGGCCGATGGGCTACTACAACGCCGACGCCGTCCTGTTCATGGGCGCCGCGACGGTGGCCGTGGCGCTGGCCGCCCGGCGCTCGACACCGGGGGCGCTACGCGTCGCCGCCGTGACGATCGCCGCCCTGTGCCTGCAACTGGCGGTCCTCGGTCAGAGCCGCGGTTGGCTGTTCAGCGCGCCGATCGTGCTGGTCTTGATGCTGCTGCTGATCCCGGGGCGCGTGCGTCTACTGCTGTTCGCCCTGCTCCCGGGCGCCGCCACGGCGGCGATCGCGCCGGCGCTGCTACGCGTCTACGGCAAGGGAGAGCCTGGCGGCGAAGCGCTGCCGCAACCGGCCCTGAACCGCGTCCTTCACGCGCAGGGCCATCGCGCGGCGATGGCGATGCTGGCGGCCGAGATCGCGCTCGCCGCGGTCACGGCGGCGCTCGTCGCCGTCGACCGGCGCGTGGAACTCAGCGCCGGTGCCCAGCGTCGCTTCGATCGCGCCAGCCGTATCGTGGCGATCGGATTGACGATCGCCGGCGTCGCGGTCGGTCTGGTCGCCGTACACGGCCACGCGGTCGGGCGCGTCGAAAGCGCGTGGCGCTCGTTCGCGCACCCCCCCGCGCCGAGCGGCGGCGGCTACAGCCACTTCTCGACGCTCGCCAGCAACCGCCCGGACATCTGGCGCGTGGCGCTGCACGAATTCGCGGCCAACCCGATCGGCGGCATCGGCCAGGACAACTTCGCCGCCGGCTACGTCCGCCTGCGCCACACCTACGAACAGCCGCGCTGGACGCACTCTGTCGAGCTGCGCCTGCTCACCCACACGGGCGCCGTAGGAGCCCTGCTGTTCGCGCTGTTCCTGGCCGCCGCGCTGGTGGCAGCGCTGCGCGGCCGCCGTGGCGCAGCCCGCGTCAGCGCGGGAATGCTTCTGCTCCCGGCGGTCGTGTGGCTAGTGCAGGGATCGATCGACTGGTTCTGGGAGTACCCGGCGCTAAGCGTACCCGCGCTAGCGTTCGCCGGAGCGGCGACCGCGCTCGACCGCCCGACCCCGTCGGCGGCTCCCCGACGCGGAACGCAGCTGCGACTCGCCACGGTCCTCGCGGGGATCGCGCTCGGCGCCGTCATGGTCATGGCGATCGCGATCCCCTTCCTAGCGGCGCGCCACTCGCGCGCAGCCACGCGCGAGTGGGAAACCAACCCTGCCGCCGCCTACAGCCAGGTGCGCGCCGCAACGGCGCTGCTCCCCTTCGACCAGCAGCTGTACCTGCTCGGCGGCTCGATCGCGCTCAACCGGTCCGAATACTCGCCCGCGCGAGCATGGCTGCTACAGGCCGAGCGCCACGATCCAGACAACTGGCTGACGCCGTTCGCGCTCGCCCTGGTCGAAGGCGAAGCGGGTCGTCGGCGCGCCGCCGCAGCTCAGCTGGAACGGGCGCAGGCGCGCAACCCACTCGAGGCGACGATCCGCCTGGCGCTGCAATCGCTCCACAGGGGCCACCCGTTGAGCTTTGAAGAAGCCCAGGAATCGCTGGCGCCGCGAATCGTCACCCCGGGCTCCTCACAATGATCGCGCGGCGCGCCAAGCCTTCCGCGGCAAAGGAAATCACTCCTTCTATCGTGATTACCGTGCGCACAAGTAGATGGTCAGCCCTCCTCGTGACAGCCGTTCTCGCGCTGCCGGCGACCGTCGCAGCTTCGGCCGCGCGCGCGGAAATCCCTTCGGTCGACGCCTACGGCGGCGAAGCGCTCGTGCTCGGCCGCCCCCACCACCGCGGTGGGTCCAAAGGCACGGGCGCAGCCACGGGCAGGTCCGGAGCGGGCGAATCGAACGGTGGGAGCGGTGCAAGCGGCAAAGAAGCAGGTGCCGGGAATGGCACCTCCGCGCGCAGCGGGAGCACCGGCTCCTCCAGCGGCGGCGCCGGCGGATCGGGCTCTACGAGCGGCGGCGCCGGGCGCGCCGGTGGCGGCTCTCGTGGCAGCGCCGGCCACGCGCACGACGGGGGCGGCTCAAGCGGCGAAACCGGCGCCAAAGCGAGGGGCGGTAGCGGAGGCTCGGCTTCAAGCGCAGCCAGCGGCTCGGGCGCGAGCACCGTGACGGCGCTCGTTGCCCCCTATCCCTCGGCGGGCGGCCAGGCCGGCACGGCAAGCGCGTTGGGCGGGGGCGAGATCCTACTGATCCTGTTCGGACTGGCGGCGATCGTCGTCATCGGCTGGAGGCTGCGGACCGCGCGGCAAGGCGCTTAGGAGCCGCGCTGGTTCTTGGCGTCCGCGGCGCGCTCGATCGCGCCAGCCATCTCGCTGCGAAAGCGCTCGCGCCCGAAACGCTCGGCGTTGCCCCTGACCGCAGCGGTGTCGATGCTCAGAGCCTCGAAGCGCTCGATCGCGTCGGCCAGCGAACGCTCGCTCTGCTCGTCGAACAGAACTCCCGTGACGCCGTCAAGCACCGTCTCGGTCGCTCCGCCGACGCCGTAGGCGATCACCGGCAGCCCGGCCGCCTGCGCCTCGACGGGCACGATCCCAAAGTCCTCCTCGCCGGGGAACAGGAGAGCGCGTGCGCCGCTCAGCAGCCTGTCTCGCTCTTCGTCGCTGACCCGTCCAAGCAGCTCGATCCGCTCCGCTCCGGCGGCCACGGCTCGCAGCGCCGGGAGCGCCCGGCCGTCGCCCGCCACCTTCAGCGCGCGTCCGAGCAGGGCCGCCGCCCCCACCGCCAGATCGACGCGCTTGTAGGGAACGACGCGGCCGAAGACAAGGTAATAATCCTCGGCCTCGGCCTCCGCCGCGCGCTCCATCGCAAGCAGCCGACGCACGTCCACCGGCGGGTTGACCACCTCCGCCTCGCGCCCCCAGTGGGCGCGAATGCGCTCGGCGACATGGCGCGAGTTGGCAACGATCGCATCGGGCCCTGCCGCCCCTTCGACGTCCTGACGGCGCAGCCGGCGCAGCAGCAACGGCAGCGCAAGCCGCGTGGCACGGCCGATCTCCTCCCCCTCCAGCAGCGCTTCGTCCCAGGCGTAGCGCATCGGCGTGTGGCAGTAGCAGACATGCAGAGTGGAGCTGGGCGTGCGAACGTTCTTTGCGCAGGCGTGGCTGCTCGACAGCACCAGTTCAAAGCTCGACAGGTCGAATCGGCGCAGCGCCGAGGTCATCAAAGGCAACAGCTTCGGGTACTGGCGACGCGCGCCGGGAACGCCGTTCAACCAGGTCGCGTGCACGGCCCGTTCGCGCACGATCGCAGGCCACGGCTGCGGGTCGTACACGGTGGTGAACAGCTCCGCGTGCGGGAACATCTCCAGCAGCTCGATCACGACGTCCTCGGACCCGCCCGGGATCGTCAGCCAGTCGTGCACGACGGCCACGCGCGGAAAGCGATCGCGCAGCTTTGCGACGTCCGCGCTCACTGCACGTCCTGTCCGCGCCCGCGGCTGGCGCGCACGTCGGCGAGAAAACGCGGCCACGGCACCGCCAAGCGCGCGAGCTGGTCGGCGAGCCGCTTCAGATCCTCCCAGCCTGCGTCCGCCTCCCACCCCCAGTGCAGGGCGACCGGCGTCCACAGACCGGCGAGCGCAGCGTCACCGCCGGCGAGCGCCACTGCGACCTCCGCTGCGTGCCCGTAGTAGGGCGCGTAGGCCGGCAGGTAGACACAGTCGCCGCGCCACTGCGGCGGGCGCTGGAAGCCGAGCGTCCCGACCGACTCGGGGCCGCCACAGACCACCGCGAAGCTTCGCGCAAGCACGGTGAGCTGGTCGGCGTCGAAGCGGTTGTAGGGAGCGACGAACACCTCCGGCGAGGACAACCCGTGCTCGTGCAGCTCAGCGAGTCCCTGCTCGATCAGCGCCTGCGTGGCCGCCGGGTCCAGCCCGCACAGCTCTGAATGGCGCCGCGGCGAGGCGTGGCGGGTGCGGTGGTCCAGTCCGTGCAGCCCAAGCGTCACGCCCTCGCCGGCCAGCGCTCGCAGCATCTGCGCCTCCTCCTCGGTCAGAGCGCGCGACCCCAGCGCCCGCGGGCTCAGCGGCTCACGACTCACACGCGGCAGCGCTGCGATCAGGTAGGGCACGCCCGCGGCGCGCATGATCTCGTGAAAGCGCGCGAACGCATCGGTGCCGAAACGCCTGGGCTCGTCCGCGGCCAGGTAGTGGGGAAACTCATCGACGCGAACCAACAGGCGCACGG
Organism: Solirubrobacteraceae bacterium; assembly: GCA_036269375.1. Taxonomy (GTDB): domain Bacteria; phylum Actinomycetota; class Thermoleophilia; order Solirubrobacterales; family Solirubrobacteraceae; genus Palsa-744. Next base: position 27,797 of record DATASE010000017.1, on the reverse strand, counting down.
GCGCGCGCTCGGCAAGCGGCGTGCCGTGCGCAGCGAGCGCCGCTGCGCGTGCCGTGCGCAGCGGACGGGCCACCCGTCGCTCGTAGTCCAGTCGCCCCAGCCTGCGCAGCACCAGCTGCCCGACGCGCACCGGCGCCGGCGGCACCGCTCGAACCCGCGTCGCCCGACGCACGGCGGGCGCCTGCAGCGCCGTCTCGGCCAAGCTGCCGTCAGCGAGCTCGGCAGCGAGCAGCAGCCGCGCCGTGCGCAGTCGATCCCGCTCGCGCCGCTCCGATGCCGGACGCTCACCGTTCATGCGATGCGAGCCTAGCGCCAGCCCGCCTGGGATCATGGCCCCGCAATGGACCGCACCCCGTACCTGCACGACCGCGACATCGTCTGTGTCGGCTTTGCCGACTGGGACACCGACCTGTGGACCAACCAGCACCACCTGATGTCGCGCCTGGCGCGCGAGAACCGCGTGCTGTTCGTGGAGTCGCTCGGCCTGCGCCGACCGCAGCTGGCGGGCCGCGACCTGCGCCGGATCCTGCGCAGGGTGCGCACCGGCCTACGCGGTCCGCGCGTAGCCGACGGCCTGCACGTGCTCTCGCCGCTGGTGTTGCCGCTGCACTCAAATCGCGTGGCGCGGTCGATCAACGCCCGCCTGCTGCCGGCGCTCGTGGCGCGGGCGGCGCGCCGCCTGTCGCTCTCCAAACCGATCCTGTGGGCCTACGTTCCCCAGGCGGAGGCGCTGTTGGACGCGCTCGACCCGGAACTGGTCGTCTACCACTGCGTCGACGACGTCGCCGCCCAGCCCGGCATCGACGGCGAGAGCTACCGTGCGGCAGAGCGGCGCTTTGCGGCGCGTGCCGACCTGGTGCTCGCGAGCGCACCGGCGCTTGCCAAGCGGATGCGCACGCTGTCGGACAACGTGCTCTACGCCCCCAACGTCGCCGACACAGACCTGTTCGCGACGGCGCTGCAGGACGGCCCGCTCGATCCTGCGATGGCGGCGCTGCCGGCGCCGCGGATCGTGTTCACCGGGGCGATCGTCACCACCAAGCTCGACCTCGACCTGATCGTCGCGCTGGCGCGCGCTCGCCGGGAGTGGTCCATCTGCCTGGTCGGACCGGTCGGTCCCGGCGACCCGCGCGCCGACGTGTCGGCGCTGCGGGCCGAGCGCAACGTTCACCTGCTTGGCGCACGCAGCTACGAGCAACTGCCCGCGGTGCTGCGCGCGGCCGGCGCCGGCATCGTCCCGTATGCGCGCAACAGCCTGACCGAGAGCATCTTCCCGATGAAGGTCTACGAGTACCTGGCGGCGGGCTTGCCGGTCGTAGCGACCGAGCTGCCGGCGCTCGCGGGCATCGCCGAGGTCGCCGTGGCGCCCAGCGCCGAGCAGATGGCCCAGGCGATCGAGAGCGCGCTCGCCGAAGACAGCCCGCAAAGGCGCCAGTCCCGCTCGAGTGCTGCCGCTGCGCACTCCTGGGAGCGGCGGTTGAGTGAGATTGCCGCGGCGATCGACCCGCTGCCAGGCGCCGGTGCAAGCGCCCGTCGCCCTGCGTTCGGACGAGCGCCGGGCGGTGATGAGAACGGGCACTGGGACCTGTTCGTGACCACCCACACCCCCGCCCTCGGCACCGGTCGGGCGGTCCGTACGTACGGCGTAGTGCGCGCGCTGGCCGCCCACCGCCTGGTGCGCGTGCTCTACATCCCGTTTGGCGCGCAGCAGCCCGACCGAGCGTTCGTCGAGATCGCAGGCGTGCAACTGCAACCGGTGGCGTCCTCGCGCCGCGCGCGGCGCGCGCTCGCCTTCGTGCGCGCCCGCTTGAGCGGTGTTCCGCATGACTTCGCGCGGGGGATCTCGCCGGAGCTGCGCGCCGCAGCCGCCCGCCTGGCGGCCGACCCGGACTGCGCCAGGGTCGTCGCCGACGGTCCGGTCGCTGCGGCGACGCTGGCCGAGCTCGCCGGCAGACGCCCGGTCCTCTACAACGCCCACAACCTCGAGTCGGCGTTCCGCCACGAGCTCGACTCCGGCGGGGGCCTGCGCGGCCTGCGAGCGTTCGAGAGCCAACTGCTAGAGCGCTGTGCAGAGTCGTGGATGGTCAGCGAGGCCGACCTGCGCGCAGCTCGCGAGCTGTGCCCTTCGGCGCGACTGCGCCTGGTGCCAAACGTTGTCGACGTGGCCGCGATCGAGCCCGTGTTCGCCCCCGAGCGCAAGCCGGTGACTCCTGCAGCTCAGGCGCCGACAGGCAGCGATCCAGCGGCTGGCGAGCCGCGAGTGCTGTTCGCCGCCAACTTCGCCTATGAGCCCAACCGCAACGCGCTGCGCTTCCTGCTCGAGCAGGCGATGCCGCTGGTGTGGGAGCGTCTGCCACGGGCACGCCTGACACTCGTCGGCGGTGGCCTGAGCGACCCTCCGACGGATCCACGCGTCGAGGCGCTCGGGTTCGTCCCCGACCTCACGCCGGTCTATCGCAGCGCGGATTGCGCCGTCGTGCCGCTGCTGCAGGGCGGCGGAACCTCGCTGAAGCTCGTGGAAGCGCTCGCCTACGGTCTACCCGCGGTCGTCACACCGCGTGCCGCCGCGGCGCTCGGCCTGCACGACCGGGTCGACTGCCTGGTCGGCGAGGGCGACCAGGCGTTTGCCGCAGCGATCGTGCAGGCACTGGACGGCCAAGCCGCAGCGATCGCGCGAGCGGGCCGGCGCGTAGCCGAGAGCCGCTACTCGATCAAGTCGCTGGCCGAAACGCTGCGTCCGTAGCGCCCTCAGCGCAAGGAAAGCTGCAGCGCTACGCGATGCGTAGAGATGCCGAGCAATCGCTAAAGGTGCCCGGCGCAACTGCCGACAGAGCTGGTGCGCAGGCTTAAGGCGCCACCCGTCGCAGGCACGGCGCGGGTGCGAATCCCGACAAAGGCACACCCGTCGCGAGGCGGGGCCGCAAAGCCAGGGGTCTCTTGCAGACAGCCCGGCTCCCGAAGGAGACGCAGCGAATGTCAACGCGCAGGGCGCCCCGGACCGGCATCGAGTGGATCGCAACGCTACTGGCGCTCGCCCTGCTCTCCTGCGTGACGGTGAGCGTCGGTGCCGCTCGTGCCGCACAACCGGTCGAGGCCACGGCGAGCACCCAGCCCGTCGCTCACAGCGCCGGCCGTGGCCCGATCGCGTACAGCGCCGAAGCGCTCACCCGTGCAAGCCGCAGTCAACTCGGCCGTGCGCTGCGGCGCCGTCGCGCAGACGCGAGCGCACTGCGCCGCGACCGGCGTTTGCTGAGTCGCTGCCTGCGCTCCCACCCGGGCCGCTGCGGGCGACTGCGCCGGCGGGTACGGGGCGAGCGCTCCCGGCTAGCCCGAGCCGGTCGGACCGTCAAGCGACTTCAAGCTCATATCGCGTCGGCAAAGCGCTTTGACGCGCAGCCGCACGCGGCTAGCGTCAGCGCCGCCGTCGGGTCGAGCTTCGACGAACCGTTCGTGAAGGGAATCGACACCAACATCCAGGGTTGGGGTAGCGAAGCGGTACCCCAGATCGCAAACGAGATGCACACACTCGGGGTGGATTGGGCCCGCGAGGACCTGGAGTGGTCCAAGGTCGAGCCGCAGCCCGGCGTGTTCGACTGGTCGAGCTTCGATCAGATGGTCAGCGCCGCACAGGCAAACGGGATCACGGTCCTGCCGATCGTCGGCTACGCGCCGTCGTGGGCGAGCCCCACAGATGCCGGTGACTATGCGGCATTCGTGAAGGCTGCCGTCGAACGCTACGGCCCCGGCACCGCCGCCAATCTGCGCTGGTGGGAGCTCTGGAACGAGCCGTACGACTCCTATGCCTGGTCGGGCCACACCCCCGAACCCGAGGCCTACGCCCACGACGTGGTAGCCGCCGCCCAGGCGGCCAGGAGCATCGCGCCATCGGTCAAGCTGCTGATCGCCAGCGACTACGACGACTCCCCTCAGGCCGGCGGCTCGAGCCCATGGCAGACGACCTGGATCGATGACATGTTCGCGGCCGAGCCGAGCCTCGGAAAATGGATCGACGGCGTGTCGGTGCACCCATACGGCGCCAACCCGTCGCTGCCGATAACCCAGACGGGCGGCTGGAAGGATGCGAGCGGCGAATGGTCCTTCCAGCGGATCGACAGCGCCCGTGCCAAGTTCCTCGCTCACGGCGTGAACGTCCCGTTCTGGATCACCGAGATCGGCTGGTCAACCGAAGAAGTGAGCGAAGCCCAGCAGGCCAGCGACTACGCCGACCTGATCCCCCAGGTGGCCGCTCGCCCGTGGGTGCGTGCGCTGTTCCCCTACTGCCTGCGCGAATTCGAACAGACGCCGAACAAGGAATCGCAGTACGGCCTACTGAAGTTCGGCAGCTGGCAGCCAAAGGCCGCCTTCGCGGTCCTGCAGCGCGGCTTCGCCAGTCTCAGCTAGGGACTCGTCCCGGCGCTCCCGGCCGCCTTTGCGGCGGAGCCGCAGCCACCACGCGGGTGTTGCGTAAAAAGCCACCACGTCGGTGCGTCCACATCTGCGGCGGACCCGCTCAAGCAGCGCCAGAGCGGCACCGAAGCTCAAGGTAGGAGGACAACGACCAGAGCAGGAAGCGAAGTCACTCAACGGCGGCAGCGCTTTCCCGACAAAGGCACACCCGTCGCGAGGCGGGGTCGCAAAGCCAAGGGGTCTCTCGCAGACAGCCCGGCTCCCGAAGGAGATGACAACGATGTTCGGCTTCGACCGCCGCCCCGAGGGCTCCCAACCTCGGCAGAAATCGCTTCACCCGGCCGTAGTGTCGATCGGCCTGTGCCTGCTGGCGAGCGCGCTCCCCGTCTCGGCCCCCGCGCAGGCCGCCGGCCGGCCGCTCGCAAGCGCCAGCCACACGACGCTGAGCGCAACGACCAGTACGCGCAACGCCACCCGGCGCTCGCTCGCCGCCGAGCAGCGAGCGTTGCACGCGTGCCTGCGTGCTCACCCGCACGGCTGCGCCGGCCAGCGCAAAGCGGTGCAAAGCACCGAAGCGCAGCTCGCGCGCGCAACTCAACGCCTGAGCAGCGTCGCGAACGCCGCGCGGAGCACCCTGACGTTGGCCGCTCCGCACATCCTCGTCAGCGGCTACACGCTCAGCTGGAAAGCGGTCGCGGGCGTACGGGACTACGTACTGGTGAGCAAGGTTCCGGGCCGGCCCGCCACGTACTCGACGACCACCGCTACCACGATCGCGCCACCCCATGTGCCTGGAGCGACCGTGCGCTACAGCGTGCGCACCGACGTCGCGGGCAGCGCCTGGGCCACTGAGGTCTCGATCTCCTACCCCGCGGTGATCTCGCCGAGCGAACCGCCCGGCTCGTCGGGGGTCGGCAGCGGCACCCACGAAGGCTCGGGCGGCGAAACCGCCACGGGCACGGGCTCCGAACAGATCGCACCAAGCGGTGGCTCTTCCGGCACCGGCGCGGGCGCGGGCGCGGGCAGTGGCTCGAGCACAGGCTCCGGCGAAGCAGCCGGATCCGGCTCAGGGTCGAGCACGGGCTCGGAATTCTCGAGCGAAACGTCTGGAGGCAGCAGCTCCGGTACCGGCGGTCAGAGCTCCGGCTCTGGCGGCCCGTCTTCTGAAGGCTCGCTGGGCGGGTCCTTCGGCGAACCGTTCGTGAAGGGAATCGACACCAACGTCCAGGGTTGGGGCGAAGCCCTGCCGACGATCGTGCAGGAGATGAACACGCTCGGCGTCAGCTGGGCCCGCGAGGATCTGGAATGGTCGAAAGTCGAGCCGCAGCGCGGAGTCTTCGACTGGTCGAGCTTCGACAAGATGGTGAAGGCGGTCGAGGCGCGTGGCGTCTCGGTGCTGCCGATCGTCGGCTACGCCCCGTCGTGGGCGAGCCCGACCGACGCGACCGACTACACAGCCTTCGTCAAGGCCGCCGTCGAACGCTACGGCCCCGGCACAGCCGCCAATCTGCGCTGGTGGGAGCTGTGGAACGAGCCGTACGCGCCGTACGCATGGGCCGGCCACACCCCCGAACCGGAGCCCTACGCCCGTGACGTCGTCGCCGCCGCCCAGGCTGCCAAGAGTGTCGCGCCGTCCGTCAAGCTGCTCGTCGCCGCCGACTACCAGGACTCGCCGCAGACAGGTGGATCGAGCCCATGGCAGACGACCTGGATCGACGACATGTTCACCGCCGAGCCCACGCTCGGAAAGTGGATCGACGGCGTGTCGGTGCACCCCTACGGCGACGATCCGGCGCTGCCGCTGCTCAAAAGCAACGGATGGCTCGACGCCAAAGGCGAATGGGCGTTCCAGCGGATCGACAACGTCCGCGCCAAGTTCCTCGCGCACGGCGTCAGCGTCCCCTTCTGGATCACCGAGGTCGGCTGGTCCACCTGGGAAGTCACCGAAGCGGCGCAGTCGCGCGACTACAGCGACCTGATCGCGCAGGTCAAGGCGCGGCCGTGGGTGCGAGCACTGTTCCCGTACTGCCTGCGCGAATTCGAACCGGCACCGACAAACAACCAGTCCGGCTTCGGCCTGTTGAAGTTCGGCACCTGGCAGCCCAAGTCGGCCTTCTTCGCGCTGCAGTCCGGCCTGAAGGAACTGAGCTGAGTAGAGGCGCGTTCGAACGCGAGCGCAAGGGCGCCTGTCAACCGACGGCGAGGCGCCCGACGCGGCCGGCCGATGCGAGCCGACCAGCGTACGGCGCGACCGAGCCCCAGACCAGCACGGCGACGAACGCCACGAAGGCGATTTCGTAGAACAGATAGTCGAACAGCCCCTGTGCGAGGAAGCCGCCAAGCGCCGCAGCACAGGCCGAAGCGCGCACGGTACGCGCGTCGGCCCGACCGCGCACGATCGGGACGAGCAGCGCGCCGCCAACGAGCACGAAGAAACCGACCACGCCGAGCCAGCCGGCGTCCAGACCGACCTGGATCGGCGTGCTCTGCGCGTGGGTGAACTTTTCGTGGATGCCGGCACGGCGCACGTTGGCACGCGCGTACAGGGCGAAGTTGCCGTAGCCGAGACCGAATGGATAGCGTTCGAGAGCCCTCGTTCCCGCGGCCTGGATGTCGAAGCGTTCGCGATCCTCGGTGAGCGCTCCAAGCGGCGAGGCGAACCGCTTTTCGATCTGCACGACCGTGGAGCGCGGAGTCAACAGGTAGGCGGACGCCAGGAAGATCGTCAATATCAGCGCGGCCTGCAGCAGGACGCGCCCCCGGCGGGCGTTGAGCACCAGGAGGATCAGCCAGCCGGCGCCGAGCGCGAGCAGCCCGCCGCGGGAGATGGAGATCGCGATGCCGCTGAGCAGGAACAGGAGCGCGACCCCGTAGACCACGACGCGGCCGCGCTCGCGCTCGAGCGTGGCCGCCAACAGCTCGCCGGTCGCCAGCACGCTTGCCATCGCGGCGTAGTCGGCGTAGTTGGTGTAGTAGCCAAAGAACGAGCTCGGGCGCCCCGCGATGAACGGACTGCCGACCAGCAGGTAGACACCGGCCTTCTGGGCAAAGGCGAACAGCACAACGATCGCCGCCGAGGCGGTGAAGATGTCGACCATCTGGCGCCCGGCTCGGGGCTCTCCCCGCAGGATCGAGAAGGCGGCGAACAGCACAAGAACCGCCGACAGCCAGCGCACCGCTCCCCACAGCGCAAGCGTCTGATCGGTGGCTCCGACCGCCGAGGCAAAGCTCCCTACCACGACCGCGCCCGCTGCGACGGCGACCCATGTGGGGATCGCCGACCAGCGGATCCGCCACGCCAGCACCGCAGCGATCGCGACCATCAGCACCTCGTCGCTCCCGGTTCCAGAGAAGTGGTACTCGAACGGCATCAGCGCCAAGAACATCGCCAACCCGGCGCGGGGGCGCAGCGCGGCAAGCGCCAGCGCGATGCCCGCGACAACGATCAGCAGGGCCTTCAGCTCGCGCTGCACGCTGCCGAGCTTGACCAAGACGAGCCCGACCACTATCGAGCTGACGACCGCCACCGCAGCGGCGAACAGAGAGGATCGGGCCGCGCCCGACCCAATGCCGGCAAGCGGACGCATTGGAGCGGCCATGGGCGCGAGCTTAGCGCCGCGCTCGGCGCCGCGTGGGCCTTCGCACGACGCCTGAGGGGTCTCCCTGCAGCGCCTGAGGGGCCTTGCCACGGCACCTCACGAACCTCCCCATGGCACCTCACGAACCTCCACACGGCACCTCAAGAACCTCCCCACGGCACCTCGCGAACCTTCCCACGGCACCTCGCTGGCAGCCAAAGTCGCGCAAGCTCAACCACGACGCCCCAAGCGGCTTTCTCTCCCGCCCCCAAGGCAAGCCGCCGCGACCGGCGTCACCGCTACCATCAGCCGTGCATGAGATCCTCCTCTCGCCGCGGGCCTCGACCCCAGTGTCGGTGTCGGTAAATGACACCTGAGCAGCGTGAGGGAACCGGCGCGCCCGAGGAGGTGCCCGGTCTACTGCGGGCCGCGCGAGTCGTGCGCGAGCGCTGGTGGATCGTCGCGATCTGCGCCGCCGTCTGCCTGCTGGTCACCGTCGCCTACCTCGAGAGCCGGCCCAAGGAATACACGGCGACCTCCAAGCTGCAGTTCACCGCCAACAGCATTCCCAGCCAAGTCGCCGGCGTGCCGCAAAACCAGACGATCGACCCCGAAGGCGAAAAGGCGACCAACCTGCAGCTGGTGACCGCCACTCCGGTGGCCGAACTCGTCGTCAAGGCGCTGAAGCTGAGCAAGTCACCGAGCTCGGTGCTGGATCAAATAGCTGCGAGCAACCCCAACAACGACTACATCGTCGACGTCGCCGCGACCGACACCAGCCCCGAGCGGGCGGCTGCGCTTGCCAACGCGTTCGCTCAGCAGTACGTCGTCTACAGCCAGCGCGAAAACGAAGCACAGCTGATCAAGGGCGAGCAGCTGATCAACCAGAAGCTCGCCCAGCTGCCGAGCGGCGACACGGCCGACAGGGCGAACCTGCAGGCCCTCTACCAAAAGCTGCTGCTGCTCCAGGCGGTGCAGACCGGCAACGCCAAAGTGATCGCCACGGCGACGCCACCGGGATCGCCGAGCGCGCCGAAAATCAAGTCGAGCGCAGTCGTTGCGCTGATTGTGGGGCTGCTGCTCGGCATCGGCCTGATCTTCCTGCTGGACGTGATCGATCGCCGAGTCAAGTCGCTGGACGAGCTCGAGCGGTTCTATCGTCTGCCAGCGCTCGCGAGCATCCCGCACCTGCCGCGCCACGTTCGCGACGAGCGCGACCGCGAGCTCACGCTCGAGCCGTTTCGCATCCTGCGCAACGGGCTGCCGCTGCTCTCGCCTGGCGGTCATCCGAAAACCGTGCTCGTGACCAGTGCGGTTGCTGGAGAGGGCAAGACGACGACCGCCGTCGGGCTGGCCCGCGCCAGCGCGCTCGCGGGCCAGGACGTGATCCTCGTGGAGGCCGACCTGCGCCGGCCCAGCGTCTCCTCCTCGCTCGAGATGGGTCCGAACACCGCACCCGGGCTGACGACGGCGCTGTTCGGCGACAGCGATCCCCTGGAGCTGCTCACGCCCGTCCCCGGCGTCGAGCGCCTTCACGTGCTACGCAGCGGACCGGTGCCGCTCAACGCCGTCGACATGCTGCGCTCCGAGCGCCTGACCGGCGTGTTCGAACGGCTCGCCTCACGCGCAGACCTGCTGGTGATCGACGCCGCGCCGCTGTGTCCGGTCGTCGACACGCGCACGCTGCTCGACGCCGTCGAGATCGACGCCTGCCTGGTGGTCGGTCGCATCGGCGTCACCACGCGCGACCAAGCGCGCGGCGCCCACGTGGTGCTCGAACGCCGACCGCTGAGCGGCGTCGGGCTGGTCGTCAACGATCCGTCCGCCGCACTCGACGGCTACTACTACGACCGCCGCGCCGCGAGGACCGCCGACGAGGAGGCCGGGGAGCGCAACGGCACCGGCGTCGCCAGCATGTCAGGCAGCGCATCCGGCAGCGCATCCGGCAGCGGCTCGCGCAGTCGTCGTCGCTGACACGGGTCCGGCCTCGACCGCTCAGCCGGATATCCCGACAGGGTCCTTTTTCAGCACCGCGACGATTTCTGAGACCGACAGAGCCCGCAGCAAGAACAGGCAGGGCACGTAGGTGAGGGCGGCGATCGCCACAAGTCCGGCGAGCGGCACGCCCGCCAGCCGCGCGAGCCAGGTGAGCACGCCCATGCCGCCGGCGGCCGCCAGCGTGCGCAGCAACCGCGCCACCTGAGGGCGCATCCGCAACGCGCGCAGGACCGCGCGCATCGACAACGTCATCACGGTCACCTCAGTCAGCAGAGTTATCCACGCCGACGCCACGAAGCCGTAGCGGGGGATCAAGAGCACGTTGAGTGCGGCGTTGATGACCAGCCCGAGCGCCGCGAACGTGGCAAAGCGGCGCTGCAGTTCCAACACGATCACCATGTTGCCGACCAGGTATCCGAAGGAGATCGAGACGAACGCACCGGCCAGGATCGGCACCGCCGGGGCGGCACCGGAGAACTGCTGACCAAACAGGAAGTCGACGACCGGCGCGGACGCCACGATCGTGAACGCGAGGATCGGGAAGGAGGCCATCGCGAGGTACTCGGCGGCCGTCTGCAACAGGCGTCGGGCGCGGTCTTCACGGCGCGAATACGCGGCTGCGATCATCGGGAACAGGGTCGTCATCACCGAGATCGGTATGAACTGGACCTGGTCGAGCAGGCGGTAGGCAGCGCCGTAGAGACCCGCCTGCTGGGCGCCCGCGTACTCCAACACGAGCACCTGGTCGAGCCGCACATAGGCCGTGACGAGGACTCCGGCGACGCCGAGCCCGATGCCGACGCGCAGCAAGTCTCGCCAGTGCTCGCGTGAGCCTGAGAGCTTGACGGCCGCCATCCGCAGAGCGATGCCGGCCGTGAGCACCGCGATCAGCACGGAGGACGCCAGGAACGCAACCGAGAACGCGACGATGCCACCGGAGAGGCTCGCCACGGCAATCACCCCCGCGCCCCACACCACGCTGTTGAGGGTGAGCAGCGCCATCGAAACGTGGTTGCGCACGCGCAGCTGAAAGACCGCGCCGAGCGCCATCGGCGTACCAAGCAAAAGCACCAGTGAGAGCAGCACACCGGCCACCTTGCTGGCGTGGTTGGGAGCGACCAGCACCACGGCCACCGCCGAGAGCAGGGTGATCGGCAGCGAGATCAGCAGCCGCAGCGAGAGCAGCGCCCCAAGCCACGACGGCTCGTGCTCGGGATCGGCCGCCGCACGGTTGACGGCGACCTCGTTGAGGCCCAGTTCGCCAAAGCTAGAGGCGATCTGGCTCACCGCAAAGATCGACGACCACGCTCCAAAGCCTCCTCGTCCGAGGCCTCGCACCAACACGAGCGTGACGACCACACCCAGCGCCAGGTTGAGGATCCTGGCGACGATCTGAATGCCGATGTCAAAGGTGGCGCGTCGAGCGCCGACTTGGTGCAAATCGCTCACCGAGCGCTACCGCTCAAAACGTGTCTCGGAGACGGTCTGGAGCCGATCCTCTTCGCCACGCCGCGCATCGCCCGATCCTATAGCGGAGCAAGCTCTTAGCTCGACACGGTTTTTCAAGGCGACCGTGGGCGCCCGCCAATCGTCCGCGGGCGGGCAGCGTCCGCGGACGGGTGGCGCCGACGGACGCCTTGGCGAGCGCTCGAGAGCCGTTTGGACCGGTAGGCCGTTCGGTAGACTGCCGGCACGTGGGCGGGGGCGAGCAAAACGACATCACGCTGGTCGTCCCGACTTACAATCGCGCCAAGGCCCTTCACGCCAACCTCGGCAACGTGTTGAACGTCAAGGGCGTCGCCGAGGTGCTGATAGTCAACGACGGATCCGACGACGACACGCTGTCTGTTTGTGAGCAGTTCGCGGGACCGCGACTGCGGGTTCTCAGCCACCCCACCAATCGTGGCGTCGCCACGGCGCGCAACACCGGCATCGATGCAGCCGACACGCGCTGGATCCTCTTCGGCGAGGACGACTGCCGCTTTCCCGACGACTACGCGGTCGTGCTGCTCGAGCAAGCGCTCCGGCACGAAGCCGACCTCGTGGGGGCTCCCCTGATCCACAAACGCAGCAGCGACGAGGACATCCGACAGGTGGCCGCTTCGGCGCCGCGAGCGGAGCATCCGTCGATGGAGCAGGTGGGAACGTTCCCCATTCACACGATTGAGACGCCGTTCATACCCGCTCGCGCCCTGGTGCGCCGCTCCGTGTTCGACCGGGTTCGCTTCTACGAAGGGTTTCCGGTCAATGGCTACCGGGAGGAGACAGACTTCTTCGTCCAAGCGGTACGAGCGGGTTTTCGCAGCATTTTCACCCCATCCACATTCTGCTACCAGGTTGGAACCTGGAGTGGTGGCCAGCATCACTCCTCGAGCCTGCGCTACGAGTATTGGGTGCTGCGCAACAACTGGCGTTTCCTAAAACGTCACCACAAGTGGCTTGCCGAGCAGGGCTACATCAAAGGTGCGATCAGATCGCAGGCGAGCTTTTCACTTGAACGCGCCCGTCTCGTGGCCGCCGGAGTAGTGCGCGCACGGCTCGTACGACTCTCCCAGTGGCGCCACGCCCGCGGCGAAAAGGACGCCGCGCACGGCTCGACGAGCTGACGGTGCCGCTCGCCGCGATCATCTCGCCGAACCCCGCCAGCAGCGCGGGAGGGGTGGAGCGGGTTTGCGCGCTGCTTGCCGGAATCCTGCAGGACGGCGGCTGGGAAACCCGGATCGTGGGACCGCCGCGGGCCGCCACCCAGTGGGAGTACAGACTCGGCCTGGGCTTCGTCGCGCAGTCGATCGTGTCTGTCAGGCAGGCTCGGCAATGTCGGCCGGACCTGATCGTCGGCAACGGCTTCCTGGGAGCCGGAGGCGGGGGCTCGATCCCGCGGGTGCAGATCCTGCACGGGACGATGGTCGGTTGCGCTCGCGCGCTGCGCGGAGCGTTGCCGGCGCGCGAAGCGCTGCGCAGGGGGTTCGGAGGCGGCGTCGCCGAGGCGTTGTGCGCTCGCGGGGCCAAGCGGACGGTCTGCGTGTCCGAGGCGGTGGCCGAGGAGGCCCGCCGCTGGTATCGGGTACGAGACGCCGCGGTGCTCGCAAACGGAGTGGACGTCGAGCTGTTCGCGCCAGGGGATCGGGCTGCCGCACGGGATTCGCTCGGACTCGCGCCCGACCGGCGCTACGCGTTGTTCGTCGGTCGCTTCGAAGCGGGCAAGGGCGCCGAGCAGGCCCTGCAAGGGGCGCGGGGAGCAGGCTATGAGCTGCTCGTCGCCGGGCGCGGAGCCCCCGCCGAGGCTCACTCCCTCGGCGTGCTCGGGCCCGAGCGCCTCGCCGAAGCGTACGCGGCCAGCGACTGCGTGCTGCTGCCCAGCCTGTACGAGGCGTGCTCGCTGGTGGTGCTGGAGGCAATCGCCTGCGGGCGACCGTTGCTGACGACCCCCGTGGGCTGGATGAAGACCCTGCTCCACGCTCTGCCCGATTACAGCCGACTGTGCGTGCGCTGCGACGCGCTCGACATCGAAGGCAGGCTGCGGGAGCTGCCCGACCTCGACGCCGACCGGCTCGCCGCCTCGGCGCGCTCGTACGTGCTCGAGCACAACTCGCTGGGAGCGTGGTCGGCAGGCTGGCGCGAGCTGCTGGACGATTTCGCGCCGCCAGCCGGTTCGTCGATCGTCAGCGCAGCCGGTGGGGCGCGCTGATGGGCCTGCTGATAGTCAACGCGGACGACTTCGGCGGCAACCGCTTAGCCAACGAACGGATCGTTGAGTGCTTTGCGATCGGGGCGATCACGAGCGCCACCGCGATGGTGTACATGGACCATTCCGAGCAGGCGGCCGAGATGGCGAGAGAGAGAGACCTCGCAGTCGGGCTGCACCTGAACCTGACCCAGCCCTTCGAGGCCGACGCCGTGCCCGAGGAGGTTCGTCGCCGCCAGCTGCGCGTCAGCGCCCATTTGGCGCGCCGCCGCCACCGCTACATGTTCGACCCGGCGCTGTTCGGCGAGGTCCGCCGCTGCATCGAGGACCAGCTGCGGCGCTTCGTGGAGATCTTCGAGCGCCAGCCCACCCACCTGGACGGCCACAACCACGGCCACCTCAGCCCGACCGCGCTGATGGCTCTGCCGCGGGGCGTGGCCGTTCGAACTGCCGAAAGCGAGGTCGGCGCGGGCCCGATCGGCAAGCTCGTACGAACTGCCCGGCACAGGCTGATAACGCGACGCCAGCAGACAACGGATTACTTCTTCGCCATCAGCAGGCTGCAGCCGGAACGCCTGCGCTCACCTGCGGGGGACGAGCCGTTGCTGGAGCTTGCGCGCACCGCAACTGTCGAGATCATGGCCCACCCCGATCGGGACGGCGATTACCGGCTGTTGAGCTCCGCGGCGTGGCTGCGGACGCTCGAGGACCTGCCGACGGGCTCCTATGCTCGACTGGGCGAGGGTCGGGAAAAATCCGCAGCGGCACAGAAGCAGGGCGCCCATCGAAGCGTTGGATGAGTATCCCCTCATTCCCCGTCTATATTTGAGCTGATGAGCTTTTTCTGCCAGTCACGGATGGCTGGCCGCCCGATCTGGCCCACGGTCTGGGTGATCGCGATCGGCGGCTTGGCGGCGCTGACGCCGAGTGCCGCGCAGGCCGCCGGCGAAGTCCCGGTTGGTGGTTTGTCGCCGCTTGTGCCGGCGTTGGTCTCGGCGGGTCCGGGGACGGCGAGGGTCGTTGTGAGCCCGGACGGTAAGAGCGCTTATGCGACCAACCGGTTCAGCACCACGGTCTCCCAGTACGCCCGCAACACCCAGACAGGAGCGCTGACAGCGCTCTCCCCGGCAACCGTGCAGGCCGGCTCCTCACCGGAGGGGATCGTCATCAGCCCCGACGGGAAACACGCCTACGTCGCCAACCGCTACTCCAACACGGTCTCCGAGTACTCACGCAACACCGAAACGGGAATCCTGAAACCGCTCACCCCCGCCGCCGTCACCGCCGGCGAAGGACCGATCGGACTGACGATCAGCACGGACGGCAAAAACGTGTACGCCGCCAACTCCACCTCCCAGACCGTGTCCGAGTACTCACGCAGCTCCACCACCGGGCAGCTCTCACCGCTCAACCCCGCCACCGTCCCAGCAGGCGCAAACGCACACGGAATCGTGCTCAGCCCAACCGGCACCAACGCCTACGTCGCAAACTACGGCTCTAACACCGTCAGCCAATACTCGCGCAACACCACCACCGGCAAGCTCACCGCGCTCACCCCCGCAACAGTCCCCGCCGGCAACAACCCACACGACCTCGCGATCAGCCCCGACGGCAAGAACGTCTACGTCGCCGACAACACCAGCCCAGGCGTGCTCACCCAATTCGCCCGCAACACCACCACCGGCACCCTCACGACACTCACCCCCGCAACAGTCCCCGCCGGCGAAGACTCCGAATGCGTAGTCGTCAGCCCCGACGGCGAAAACGCCTACGCAACCAACGAAGTCACCAACAACCTCAGCCAATACTCACGCAACACCAACACCGGCGCACTCACCCCCCTAACCCCCCCAGCAATCGCAACCGGCAACGAACCATCCGGCATCGCCATCAGCCCCGACGGCAAAAACATCTACACCGCAAACACAGCCGAAAGCATCTCCCAATACAAGCGCGGCTGAGCGCTGTCGGCCTGCGCTCCCATCTTGCCCTCCGGGGCCACCGCCCCGCCTCCCTGCCGCTCCCCGCGCCTTCTGCCGATCCGTACCTCGCCTGAGGCGCTGGCACGCTTTATTACGCCGGTTGACCGAACGGGAAGCTGGCTCGCTTGACCCAGCGACTGCCGGCGCGTGTAACGAGCCACGCTTCTGCGGCGCGTGCGGGCAGCGGCAGAAGCTTGTCGAGACCGCTCGGCACCCGGGCCCCGTGCGCGACGGTCAGGTGGGGCACGATGTCGTTGAAGCTTCCACCGTAGGGAGGATTCTCGGGCCAACGGCGCGCCAGCAGCTCGGTCAACGCCACGAACGGCGCCACCGGGTTGGGGGCGACGTAGACGACACCTGGAAAGAGTCCGACGTCGGTCAGCTCGAAGTCGAATGCGCGCTCCCCCGCGAACAGCAATCCGAGCTCGGCTTCGACGTCCTCGTCGACCTCCCCGGGCTCGAGAAACGGGTAGAGCAGGGTAATGTGAGCCGGCATTCCCGCGTCGCGCGCCGACTCGTGCACGAGCCTGTCGGCGGCGGGCACCGGGACGATCAGCGTGGTCACCGAGCGCTCGCCGAGCCCCCGCATCAGCGCGATGTCCGCGCGGTCGCGCCAGCGCTTTTTGTACGCGGTGTGCGTCTTCAGCTGCACCGCGACCGACAGGCACGGGATCTCCGTCTGCTCGATCGTGCCGGTCGTGAACTCGATGTGCGTGCTGGCGACGTCCAGCGGGTGAAGGTCGACGGCCTGACCCGCGATCGGGTGGTTATGAAAGACGATCCGCGAGAACGTCGGCACATCGGAATCCGAGCGGTACCACTCGCGGTACCCGAGCGCACTCACAACATCGACTGCCAACTGCATGTCGCCCTCGTCCACGACCATGTCCAGGTCACGGTGAATGCGCGTGCAGCGGCCGACCAGCGCGTCCACACCCCAGCCGCCGCTCACCCAGAAGCGAACGCCGGCGTTGCGCAGGGCGCCGACGATCGCGAGCACCGCACCAGTCGGCATCGGCGGGTTGCGATAGACGATCGAACTGACGCGCGCCACCGCGCGGTGCGGCAGGGGCAGCTTCCAAATCAGAACGTTGAGCCAGCCAGTGAGCAGGTAGCGCAGACGCGGCCGGTAAACAATCTTCGACGCCGGTGGAGGGGTGGAATCTGACACTTGTGCGGAGGCGGGTGGCGAAACGGCGATGGTTGGCGAGACGGTGAGCAGGTGGCGAGACGGTGAGCAGGTGGCGAAATGGCAAGCAATTGCCGTGTAAGCCGCCCAGCCTACCGGCTCGACCCCACGCGCAGCCGTGCTCGCGACCCCGCGAGGGCGAGCGCTAGCGCAGGCGTGCAGGGCGCGTGAACAGCCCCTGGAGACTGCCGTTGGCCGGATCGGCCGCGGCGGCGAGCGGAGCCAGACCGAGCGCACTCTCGACGGTCGCAAGCACGCCATAGTGGTCGAGCGGCTGTGAGAGGCGCGCGCCTGGGCGCACATCGGGACCGACCACGATCGTGGCGACCCTGCCTCCCGCTGCCACGCCGCCACAGCAACCCTGGTCAGAGGCGCCCTCGTCCCAGGTGATCACGAGGAAACCGTGCGGGCCAAGCGCGCGAATCAGCGATGGAACCGTCCGCGTGAGGAACCGGTCGCCGCCGGAGACGCCACAGTCGTGGCCGTCGTCGCAGAGGTTCGGGGAGATCCACGCGTAGGTGGGCAGCGTGCCGACACGCAGATCGGAGCTCAGAGCGCCGAATCCGACGATGTGACGGCAGCGAGCCGGCGAGGAAGCGACGTCGTCG
The DNA here is from genome assembly GCA_036269375.1 of Solirubrobacteraceae bacterium. GTDB lineage: Bacteria > Actinomycetota > Thermoleophilia > Solirubrobacterales > Solirubrobacteraceae > Palsa-744. The sequence continues at coordinate 10,350 of DATASE010000017.1, read as the reverse complement.
TAGTACATGAAGGGATCGTGCTTCTTCGCGTACCCTCCCGCTTGCGCCCCCTCAAAGCAGGGGTGCGGCAGCCCCTCCATGTACGCCTTCCAGGACGTGTGCGCCGCTTCGAGCCGATCGACGATGTTGGCGGCGCTCACGGTGCAGTCGGTGCAGTCAGAGCCGATCCCGTGGGTGGACCCGCTGGTCAGGGCCAGGTAGTTGGGCAGCGAGGGATGGGCGATCGCATAGCTGCGGGTTGCCAGCCCGTAGCGACGAATCAACGAGTTGGCGTAAGGCGCCTGCGGGTTGCCGAGGACGCTCGTAGCCTCCTCGTTCTCCATCAGCAGGACGATCACGTGCGAGCGCTTCTGAGCGGCGACGCTCGCCGGCGCCGCCACCGCCCCGCCCGGCCGCGCCGAAGAGCAGGCCGCCAGCAAGCTCGCGGCGATCGCGATCGCCGCGAGCGCACCTACTGCACCGCGGCCGGACTCGAGCAGCCTCGACACGGCCTCATCTTGGCAGCCCGGAGGAGTCGTCCCGGCTAATGGCCCAGTACCGGCCCGGTACCGGCCTCAGTCCTCGCGCAGGCCAAACGCCTGCTCCACCGCGCGCAGCGTGCGCTCGGGGGCGTGGCTTGCGAGCGTTGCCGAGCGAGCGCGCGCGCCCTCGGCGAGAACTCGGTTGCGGTCGTCTCGATAACTGGCCAGGGCCGCCGCCAGAGCACTCGGATCGTGCGAGGGGGAGACGATCGTGCCCGCTCCAGGTGCGATCAGGCCGCGAGCGCCCTCGGGGTCGGTGGCGATCACCGGCACGCCGACCAATTGGGACATCACGATCACCCGCGGCTCGCCCTCGGTGGGGCTCGGCGCGAACACGAGCACGTCGCAGGCCGAAAGGAACTCCTCGACGTGTCCGCGCACGTTGGGCACGAAGCGCACGCGCTCTCCGTGGGGAGCCGCCCGAGCTCGCAGCTCGGGTTCCTGCTCGCCCTCGCCGGCCATCACCAGGATGGCGTCGCCGTCCAGATCGGCCATGGCGTCGATCACCACGTCGTTGCGCTTGCGCCGCTGAAAACGCGAGATGCAGCCGATCACGAGCGTCTGCTCGCCTGCCCCCCACTCGGCGCGCAGGCGCAGCCTGCTGTCGGGGTCCGGCCGCACCGCGTCCACATCGACGAGGTTGGGCACGACGTCGACCTTCTCGCCCGGGACGCCCGCCGCCACGATCGTCTCGCGGGTGCCCTCCGAGATCGCGACGATCCGCCGCGCACGCCGTGCCGCCAGCACGTAGAGCAGACGCGCGGGGCCGTGGCGCATCGGCGGGGGCACCGGACCCCACTCCGCCCAGACGATCTCACCGGTCATCCGCCGCGGCAGCAGGGCAAACAGCAACTGCTCCTTCTTGAAGTGAAGGAAGCTGACGGCGACGGGCCGCTCGCGCCGAAGCGCGCGGGCGAGCCGCAGGAGGATCGTCGGCGCCAGCACGATCACCCGGGCAAGCGCACGACGGGAGAGCTTGGGGCCGAGGTCCAGACGGCGCACCGGGACGCCGGTGCCGTCGGCGAGATCCGGGAAGTTGGTCAGCAGGACCACGTCGTGGCCGCGGGCTCGCAGCGCCGCCAACAGGTCAACGTTCGCGTACTCGGCTCCCCCGCGCTCGCTGGTGGTCTGGACTGAGACGATCCGGCCGAGGCGCACGCGTGGCGCATACTATCTTCGCGTGCCGCGGGAGCGCCTCTCAGCCTGCATGATCGTGCAAGACGAGCAGCGACGCATACCGGAAGCGCTCGCCAGCCTGGACTTCTGCGACGAGGTCGTCGTGGTCGACGGTGGCTCGGGCGACGACACGGTCGCGTTGGCGCGCGCCGGCGGCGCCATGGTGATCGAGAATCCCTGGCCGGGCTTTGCCCGGCAACGCAACGTGGCGCTCGCCGCAGCCAGCGGCGACTGGGTGCTCGAGCTGGACGCCGACGAGCGTGTCTCGCCGCAGCTGCGCGCGAGCATCGAAGCGCTGCTGGCAAGCCCGCCGAACGGCGCCGAGGTCGCGGTGTGCCCACTGCGCCACCGCTTCCTCGGCGGCCTGCTCGGCCCGTCCGCGAAGTACCCGGCCTACCGGACGCGGCTGTTTCGCCGCGGTGCCTACGAGCACGACGAGTCGCGCCGGGTGCACGAGGGGATCGAGCCGCGCGAGCGGCCGATCGTCCTCGAGGGCGACATCGAGCACGAGCTGGCCGACTCGCCGCGCGAGGCGCTGGCCGACGCGTGGCGCTACGCGCGACTGGAGAGCGAGCACCTCGCGCCGCCGGGGAGCCCGCTCACCTACGTCGTGGGCATCGTCCTACGGCCTGCGGCCAAGTTCGCCTACCGCCTGCTGCTGGAGGGGGGTTGGCGCGACGGCTGGCGCGGGCTGGCGAAGATCGCCCTCGACGCCGGCTCGGACGCTCTCGTCTGGGCGCTCGTACTGCTCGGGCCTGGCCGCAACGGCGGCGGCGACGGCACGGCGCCGACTCCCCAGCCGCCGTCGCCTCCCCGACGAGCGTCGACACCCCAGCCAGCACCGGGTGCGAGCGCGAGCGGGCACTTCGGCAGGCGACCGAACGGACCGCCGAAGGTCGTGGCGATCGCAAGCCGGGGCGCCCCGGAGTCCGCCGCCGCGCGCTGGCTGGGAGCGCTCGCTGACGGCGGGGTGGACGTGGCGCTCGTCGGCGAGCGAGAGGGACCAAGCGCGAGCGCGCTGCCCGGTCAGCGCGTCGAGCGGCTCGTGTCGCTGCAGACCGCCCGCGCGCTGGACGTGGAGATGCAGATCCGCACGATCGACGCGGTGGTCGCCTTCGGCGCGCGAGCCAGGCTGGCGCTACGGCTGCTGCCGGCCGCTCTGCACCCGTCGATCGCCGGCGTGGCCGCCGACGCCGACCCCTCGCAGGCGCTGACGCGGCTTCCGCTCAGGTCGTCCTGATGATCAGGACCGAGCAGGGGGCGTGGTGAGAGACCTTGTTCGGGACCGAGCCGAGCAGGAAGCGCTTGGCTCCGGTCATACCCTTGTTGCCGACGACGATCAGGTCCGCCTGGCGCTCCTCGGCGACGTCCAGGATCGCGTCGGCGGGGTCGCCCTGGCGCGGGTACACGCTCACCGTCACCCCGGCCTCCTTGGCGAGCGCGGCGGCCGCCTCGAGCGTGGCGTCGACATCCTCACGCGGATTGATGGCCCACTGCAGGTCCTCGGGAGCCTGCCGACGTTCTTCGCGCAGGCGCTGTGCCGGTACCGGCTCGTAGGCGCTGACCAGCTCGACCGTCGCGCCGACGGCCTTGGCCAGGTCGACCGCCTGACGGACGGCCTGGCCGGCCGTGTCCGAGCCGTCTGTGCCAACCACAATCGATTTGAACATCGCCCTTCCTCCCTTGGTTGCCTCGGCGCGGCCCGCAGGCGCGATCATAACCGCATGCAAGACGCGAGCCGAGCGTGATCGACCTGCACTGCCATGTCCTGCCGGGCATCGACGACGGCCCCGCGGGAATCGAGCAGTCGGTCGCCCTCGTCCGGGCCGCAGCGGCGGCGGGCACCGAGACGATCGTCGCCACGCCACACGCGAGCGCACGCTACGCCAATCGCAGCGCCGAGATCGAGCGGTTGGTCGCCGAGCTTCGGGCACGGCTGAGCGCGGAGGGGATCGCCGTCGGAATCGAGTCAGGCGCCGAGCTCGCCATGAGCCACGTCGATGAAGTCGAGCCCGGTGAGCTGCAACGGCTGCGTCTGGGCGGGGGTCCATGGCTGCTCTTCGAGCCGCCGTTCCTGCCGATCGCCACCGGGATCGACCGAGCGGTCGCTCAATTGCAGGAGAGGGGGTTTCGAATCGTGCTCGCGCATCCTGAGCGTTGCCCGGCCTTCCAGCGCGATCCCGAGCTGCTGCGCGCGCTCGTCGCCGACGGTGTGCTCACGTCGATCACCGCCGGATCGCTGGTTGGCCGGTTCGGCAAGTCTGTCCGCAGCTTTGCGATGCGACTGGTGGCCGAGGGTCTTGTGCACAACGTGGCCTCCGACGCTCACGACACCGTTCGACGTCCACCGGGCGTCGCTGCCGAGCTGGACGATGCCGGCCTGTCCGAGCTTGCCGAGTGGCTCACGGTCGCGGTGCCAAGCGCGATCCTGGCGGGCGGTGAGATCCCGCCACGACCCGCCACGGCAAGCGTCGCGCGCGCCCCGCGCTGGCGGGTTTGGCGTCGCTGACGACGGCCCGCTGACAGGTCCGGCGTGGCCCGCCGGATCAGCGGTGCGCAGCGGTGACTCGCTCAGGCGAGCTTGACGATCGCAATCACCATGCCGACCAGCACGAAGAACACGATTGCCGCCTGCAGCCAGATCCAGGTGGGGGACATCGGCTCGGAAGCCTACGGGTCGGAACCTCCTCACGTCAGCGGGTGAGGCGCGGGCGGTCTGGCGCCACCGAGTAGGGCACGGCGCCTTCGAGCGCCAACGCATGAGACCAGCCGACTCGCGGCTACTCGGCGTTGCGCAGCAGCGCCGTGACGGTGAGCAACAGGATCTTCAGGTCGAGACCCAGCGACCAGTGGGCGATGTAGTAGTTGTCGAGCTCGATCCGCTCGGCAAGCGAGGTCTGCCCGCGCAAGCCGTGCACCTGCGCCCAGCCGGTGATGCCCGACTTGACCCGGTGTCGGTCGCCGTAACGATTGACGTCCTGATCGAACAGCTCCACGAACTCCGGCCGCTCGGGCCGCGGGCCGACGATGCTCATGTCGCCCTTGAGCACGTTCAGAAGCTGCGGCAGCTCATCCAGCGAGGTGCGGCGCATCAGCCGTCCGACCCGCGTACGGCGGTCGGCGCCCTCGACGCCCCCGGGCGCGATGTCGCGCGCGAGCGTCGTAACGGCGGGTGGCGCCCCCTTCCCGTTGGAGGTGGCCTCCCCTCGCTCTGCGTCCGAGTTGCTGCTTGCAGACTGGGACGACGCAGCCGCGGCAGCCACGGGCGGTGGGCTCATCGAGCGGAACTTGTACAGGTCAAAGACGCTGCCGTCGCGACCTACGCGGCGCTGGCGGAACAGGATCGGGCCGGGCGAGCCGACCCGCACGGCGAGCGCGAGCACAGCCAGCACGGGCGAGAGCACCAACAGGATCAGCAGCGCGGCGATCCGGTCGAGCGCGTCCTTGACGTCGAACTGCCAGCCCTTCGGATCGACCACGGCGAAGCTCAGCAGCGGCAGCCCACCGACCGTCTCGTAGGCGGCGCGATGGTTCATCGTGTCGAACATGCGCGGCACGACGGCGACGTCGACGCCGAGCTCCTGCGAGTGCTGGATCAGGCGCGCAAGGCGCGCGTCGGCGATCGAGGAGAAGGCGACGATCATGTGGTCCGCGTGGGTGCGCTCGACGATCCGGTCGACCTGCTCGAGCGTGCCGAGCACGGGTATGTCGCGCCCACCGACGGCGGCGACCGAGAGCGGCTCGTCGTCGATGAAGCCGACCGGCACGAGCCCGTACTCCGGATGGGCTTGCAGCCGCCTGGCGACCTGCGATCCGACCAGCCCGGCGCCGACGATCAGGACCGGTTTGCCGATCAGGTAGCGCTTGCGCGCCCAACGCTGGCCGCGCATCAGCGCGATCCGCCCGAGACCTACGCCGGCGAGCGAGAACAGCCAAGTCCGCAGCCAGATCGACTGGCTCAGGATCTGACCGTGGACGAAGAAGCCGATCATCGCGATCGTCATCGCCGCCACCGACACGGCGCTCAGGACCGGCAGCACACCGTCGAGGACCAATGGTCGCATCCGGGTCCGGTACAGGCCGCGAAGGAACAGCATCGCGACCGCCAGCGGCGGCATCAGGATCAGCGGCGCACCGGGAGCGGTCAGGCTCAGCCCGTCGAGGGCGACGACCAGCGCCAGCGAGAGCATCGCGAAGTCGACGGCCAGACGGGTGGCCGTCCAGCCGCTGTCCTCGAGCAGGCGCTGCACGACTCCGCTGAAGCTGCCGTGAGGCAGCTGATGGGGTCGCGGAGCCGAGCGCGAGGAGACGCCAACTGGAACGGTGGTGGTTTGCTGGGTGACGCGGGGTGGGGTCATGACTTTGGCTCTATTGCTCTATCGGCAGCCATCGCCCCTGGATGTAGGCGTCGCTTCGTAAGAGTTGGCTTCGTAAGAGTTGTCGTGAGGGAGGTCTGTTGTCTTGATGGACGTCTTTGGCATAGGAACATTCCGGGGCGCCCGTCGATTCGCGTCGGCGCGCAGGCGCGACCGTCGCCGCGGACTTGTGTCGTCCAGTTGCCCGCAAGCCGACCTCTCCACGCGCGATATGGAGACATCGGCCCAGATTTGGGCCTTGGTATGTCGATAGGCATCCCTGCCATTGATTCGCTCAAGCCCAGCGAAGCTGGACCGTCCTCCTCGCAGAGAGGCTTGCGGCCTGAGCGTCCCCCGTCCGGCAGAGTTCGGCTTAGCGGACCGAACCGAACGATGAACAGGCCCTTCCTACGCTAGCGTCGCGCAGCCCAGATTTCAGGTGCATTGCCGCAGACTTCGATCCGCAATGACCTGCAGCCCGATCCGCTAGATTCACGCTACTGGCTGCGCAGCCAGACAAGGCTGCACCTTGGGCCAGCTCGACAGGCCCGGCACAACTCGGCACACACCGGCAACAGACAGGAGCAAGAGCAGATGGCCAGCACCGCAGCCCCCCCAGCCGCCAGCAACGGCGCAACCACTGCCCTGCCAACCGACGCGATCTCCTACGAGGACCTCTACCACCGCTGGGAGCGCGGCAACTGGAGCGCGATGGACCTCGACTTCTCCGAGGACGCCAAGCAGTGGCAGGAGCGCTTCACGGACTTCGAGCGCACCGCCGCGGTGTGGAACTACGCGCTGTTCTTCTGGGGCGAGGACGCGGTCGCCGACAACCTCTCCCCCTACATCGACGCCGCGCCGCGCGAGGAGCAGAAGTACTTCCTGACCACCCAGCAGGTCGACGAGGCGCGCCACGCGGTGTTCTTCAAGCGCTTCATGCAGGAGGTGTGCGGGATCGGCACCGGCTCGATGAGCAGCGGCCTACAGGCGATCAGGCCCCAGCTGACGCCGGGCTTTCGCAAGATCTTCGATCGCCTGGACACGATGGCCGACGAGCTGCGCAAGGACCGCTCGCCGGCCAAGCTGGCGGCGGCCGTGACGCTCTATCACGTCGTCATCGAGGCCTCGCTGGCCCAGCCGGGTCAGCATTTCATCTGCAGCTACCTGGAAGAGCGCGACGTGCTGCCGGCCTTCCGTCAGGGCATGCAGAACATCGCCGCCGACGAGCAGCGCCACATCGGCTTCGGCGTCAAGCTGCTGTCAGACCTCAAGCGCGAAGACCCGGTCGGCGTGCCCAAGGCAGTCGCCGGGCTTCTGCGCGAAGTCACTCGCTACACGGCGCAGGTGCTGATGCCGCCCGGCTGGAACGAAGAGTACGTGACGGTGTTCGGCGCAACCTACGACGAGGTCGGCGTCGAAGGCCTGACCTCGATGACGACCAAGCTGCGCTCGGCCGGGATGCCGGCCGAGTCGCTGCCCGGGCCGGCGCTGCTGCCGCCGGGCCTCTCGCCGATCGAGGTCTCCCAGCGCGGGCGGGCACTCGCGCAGGCGGGCATCATCGGCGTGCGCGAGGGCCCCAGCAGGCGCGATGCCGAGACCCAGGAGCTGCTGTTCGACACGATCCGCCGCCAGGTCAACCCCAACCACGGCCTCAAGCGAGCGACGACGTTTCAATGGGATTTCACCGACCCGGACGTGCAGCCGTGGCATCTGCGCGTCGAGAACGGGTCGAGCACCGTCGCCGCCGGCCCGGCAGCCAACCCCGACCTGCGCCTGCGCGTCTCCTACCAGGACTTCGTAGACATCGTCGGCGAGCGCCTGGACCCGCTGCGGGCAGTGGTGCGAGGCAGGCTGCGCCCGAAGGGCAGCCCACTTGCTCTAAAGCGGCTGACGCAGGTCTTCCCGCGCAGCTGACCCAGCTGATCGTGAGCCGAGGCTAGCCGCCGGGTTCGATCCCGAATTCGCCGCCCCGAGCCGCAGCGGAGGATCGCGCGAGCGCTGGGACGGGCGTGGAGGAAGGCGCTCGCGTCGCTGCGCCGCTCACGCGCTCGGGCGAGAACTCGCTCGCCGAAGCCGGCAACGGCGCGGTCACTGCTGGGCGCGTTGGCGGGCGGGCGTGGCGCGATGAGAAGTGGCGGCGCGACGAGCGCGGCGGGCGGTGGCGGCCGCTCTTGCGCACGGGGACGCTGCCGCGCAAGCTGCGCACGCCCGACGTGGCCGACGCGCCCGGCAAGCTGGCCCGGGCGGCCGCTGCACTCCTCGCCGAGGAGTGCGCCGAAGAATGCGCCGGGGAGGCGGCCGGGCGCGCCACGAGATATGCCCCGCCCGCACCGACCAGCAGGACGCCGCTGAGCGCGAGCTTGGCCGGCAGCGAGCCGCCGGCTCCGGCCAGCCGCTCGCCGGCCCGGGTCGCAATGCTTCGAAGCGCCGACGGGCCGGGTCGGGCGACCAGACGAACCGGGCCGCCGCCCCGGGCGCGGCGGACGCTCGCGCGCCGTGCCCGCCGGCCGGCGGGCACATGATCGCCGCCGAGCGGCGCCAGCAGCGGCAGCGGCGGCAGCACCACCGCCAGGCCGCGCATCAGCGCGACCTGCGCGCGGCAGGACGGGCACTCGCGCGTGTGGGCCACCGCCAGCGCGTGGCGCTCGCCGTCGGAATCGAGAATGCCGAAGGCGTAGGCGCGCAGCAAAGAAGACTGCTGATCGCACCAGCCGCCGGCGCGGATCGTCGCGACCAGCTCGCCGACCTTGGCCGCCACCCCCGGCTCGCCCGCGCCGCGACCCTCCATCAGCTTGCGCATGCGCGCCTGACTGATGTTCATCCGCGCCGCGGCCTGGTCGCGCGTGAGCCCGTGCAGATAGCAGAGCGAGGCCGCTTCGCACTCGCGCTCACCCAGACGCGAGCGCAGCGCCTCGAACAGCTCGCGCAGGCGCTCGCGGTCGTCGAGCTGAGCGGCGAGATCGCGCTCATCCGCGCCCCCCGCGACGGTGGCCACGGCCGCGGCCTTGGCGGTGGCGCTAGCCCGACTGCGAGCCTCGTCGATCGCGCGCCGGAAAGTCGCGAGCACGAGCCAGGCGGCGGGATCCTCGATCGTCTCGCCGGCCAGCGTCCGCTCGTAGAGCCCGTGCCACGCCTGCGAATAGCAGCCCTCGAGGTCGGCGGGGTCCAGCCGCACCCCACTGGCCCGCAGTCGCGAGCGCACCACCGCAAGCACCTTGCCGCGCCGCTGGGCAAAGCCGTCGCGCAGCAGCCGCTCGGCGCGATGGCGGCGCAGCGCTCCGCGAGCGGACAGCCTCGGCTGCGGCGCGCCCGAGCCCGGCTGCGGCGCGCCTGACGCCGATCCCGTGTGAACATCGCGAACCGTCCGGGCCATCCATACCCATGATCGGCCGCCAAGAACGAACGGCCCCAGTCGGGGGATAGGCTCTCGACCAATCTCCGGCTCGCCGCGTACCTGCAACCGGCGGCCAGCCGAAAATCCAAAAAAAGACAGGCCGGCTCGCAGACATGACGACACCCACGATCGAGCCACCGCCGCGCGTCGCGATCCTCGGCGTGCCGCTCGCCGTCTCAGACTACGAGCGGGTGCTCGACTGGATGGACGCGATGGTCGCCGGGGCTCAGCGGGGATGGCTGACCGCTGCCGCCGTGAACCTGGTGATGTCTGCTCGTGACGACCCCCGCGCGCGCACAGCGGTGCTGGCGGCCACCCTCGCGGTGCCCGACGGGCAGCCGTTGGTGTGGGCGCTGCGACTACTCGGCAACCCCGGCGCAACGCGCGTCTACGGCCCGGACCTGATGCGGGGCTGGTGCGCGCGCGCCGCGCGGTCGGGCACCCCCACCTACCTGTACGGCGGCCGCTCCGAGCAAGCGCTCGCGCTGCTGCGCCGGCGGTTGGGCGAGGACTTCCCGGGGCTGCGCATCGTGGGCGGCTACTCGCCCCCGTTTCGACCCCTGACCGACGCCGAGCGCGACGCGGTGGCGGCCGACATCGACGCGTCCGGCGCGCAGGTCGTCTGGGTCGGCACCGGCCAGCCCAAGCAGGAGCTGTGGATGCACGAGATGCGCCCGCGCCTGGCGGCCCCGCTGCTAGTCGGCGTGGGGGCGGCGTTTGACTTCCACGCCGGCTTGGTCGCGCAGGCGCCGCGGTGGATGCAGCGGACCGGCCTTGAGTGGTGCTACCGGCTCTCGCGCGAGCCGCGGCGGCTGTGGCGGCGCTACGCGAGTCAGAACCCGCGCTTCGTTGTGGCGTTCGTGTGCCAGTACCTGGCCCAAGCGCGATCGCCGCGCAGGCAGAG
>DATASE010000016.1:0-3453 GCA_036269375.1 Solirubrobacteraceae bacterium | reverse complement strand
GGGTCGGCCGGACGGTGCATGCACCGTCCGGACAAAGAAGCTAAACCGGTGCCGGCCGCCCGGCCAGCTGCACGGTCAGGCGCATCACGGCGCCGCGCTCTGCGCCCGGCAGCAACTCCAGCTCGCCGCCGACCAGCTCGGCGCGCTCGCGCATCCCCGATACGCCGAAGCCGCCCTTCAGTTCGTCCTCGGGCGTGCGTTCGCGTGTGGCCCCGGCGGCGGGCAGGCCCTGGCCGTCGTCTGCCACGGTCGCGACCACCCTGCCGTCGCGCTCGAGCACTCTGATCACCGCACTGGTCGCTTTGGCGTGGCGCGAGACGTTTGTCAGCGCCTCCTGCACGACGCGGTAGACGGTGCTCTCGAGCTCCGGGTCCAGGCGCCGGTCGCCGCCTTCTTCCTCGAGCTCGATCTCTGTCTGAACGTCCAGACCGTCGATCGCCTGCGCGCGCCGCGCGAGCGCCTGTAGCGCCGGCCCCAGCCCGAGCTCGTCGAGCGCCGCGGGACGAAGCTCCGTGATCAGGTGACGCAGCCCGTCGATCTCCTCGCCCAGGCCCTCCAGAACCGTGTCGACTGCCTGGCTGAGTGCCCCCTGGTCGCCGAGGTCGCGGGCGTTTGCAAGCCGCAGCCGCAGCGCGCCGAGGCCCTGGACGGTCTCGTCGTGGATCTCGCGAGCCCAGCGCGTGCGCTCGCGCTCGCGTGCCTCCATGCCGAAGCGCAGCCGCTCGATCTCGACCGAGCGCTCGGCCTGCAGCCGCTGCGCGACGCTGGCCGCAAACGCCCCCAGGGCACGTCGATCGGGGTCGCGGAAGCCGGTGTCGGTGCGCACCGCGATCGCCATGCCGCCGCCCGGGGTTGGCGGGTCCATCGAGAACGGCTCGACCAACACTGCGCGGGCCTCCAGCCCGAGCTCGTGCAGCCAGGTCGCTTCCTGGCCGCGCGGTTTGTCCAGCGAGAGCGACTTGCCTTCGCGGTACATCGCGCCGAGCGCGCTCGCGTCGAGCGGCAGCACCCGTACGCGCACCGACACCCGTCCGCTCGCCGCCGCGACGCGCAGCTCGCCGCGCTCCTCCACGACCATCAACAGCGCGTCGGCGTCGAGCAGCGCAAGGCCGCGGTCGGCCATCAGGCGAAGCAGCCACAGCTCTGACCCGGTCAGCACGACACGAGATTATGAAGCGCCGGGTGGCGTCTGCCGGCGCCGCTCGCTTGCGGCGGCTGCCGCGCAGGCCGCGCGGCGGCTCTGCTCGACCAGCTCGCGCGCGCTCACTCCTTCCCGCCAGGAGGCCAGCCCGACGCGCACCGCGATCGTATGACGCTCGCCGTCCTGCTCGAGCTTCACCGCTCGCAGCCTGCGGATGGCCCGCCTGGCGACGATCTCGCCGCGGCGCTGGTCGGCGCCGGGCAGCAGCACGAGCAGCTGCCCGCCGGGCAGCCGACCGACGCGATCGAAGCGGCGCAGCTGGCGTCCGAGCGCAAGCGACATGTAGGCGATCGCCTGCTCTGGCAACTGGGATCCGTGTGCGCGCGCGAGCCCGGCGGGATCCTGCAGTCCGACGAGCAGGCAGCTGAGCGCGGTGCCGTGGCGCTCGGCGCGGCTGACCTCCTCCTCCAGGCGGCATTCGAGCTCGGCGGTGGCGAGCGGCAACCGGCGGCTCGGGCCCGCGCTCGTGGGGGTGTCGTCTGTGTGGGTGGCAGCCATGCCGATGGTCGTTGTCCTCAGCGCCCTCTTGGCGCGCGAGACGTCTACTCGATTATGGCCTGCCCCGCGCGCGCGTGCCGGTCGGCCTCAAGACATACAACGCGCGGCGCGCGCAGATCCGTCGGTGGCCACTGGTAGACCTCAGGCGATGCTCTGCGAGCTGCGAGTCGAGAACCTGCTGCTGATCGAGCGGGCCGAGCTGTGCCTTGCCGATGGTCTGAACGTTCTCACCGGCGAGACCGGCGCAGGCAAGACCGTGCTCGCCCAGTCGCTCGACCTGTTGCTCGGCGGCCGGCCGCGGTCGGGGATCGTCCGCCCCGGCAGCGATGCCGCCTACGTGGAGGGGGTGTTCGCGCCGTCGCCGGCGGCGATGGTCGAGCTGGTCGAGCACCTGCCCGACACGGTTCGCGCCGAGGTCGAGCAGTCCGGCGAGCTGATCCTCGCTCGCAGGCTCGGCGCCGACGGCCGCAGCCGCTGCTTCGTCGGCGGGCGTGCCGCGAGCGTCGCGCAGCTACGCTCGCTCGGCTCGCGACTGATCTCCTTCTACGGGCAGCACGAGCACCGCCGCCTGGTGCTCGCCGGTGCCCAGTTGCAGATGCTCGACGGTGTTTGTGACCGATCGGAGGGAGAGGGGCCCACCGCCAAGCAAACCCACGCGGATCGGCTGCGCGCGTGCGCAGCCAGTTGGCGCGAGACGCGCCGGCTGGGCGAAGAGCTCGATCGCCTGGCAGAGCTGGCCGACGCGCGCGAGCGCGAGCTCGGCCTGCTCGAGCACGAGCTGGCGGAGATCGAGCAGGCACAGCCCGACGAGGCCGAGTACGAGCAGCTGCTCTCGCGCCGCGACCGGTTGCGCGGCAGCGAGGGACTGCGCCGCGCAGCGGGCCTCGCGGCCGAGGCGATCGAGCCCGAGTCGGGTGGGGAAACCGAGCCCGCCCGTGCCGGAGCCGCGCAGCTGCTGGCCGGTGCGGCCGGCGGGTTGCGTGGCGCGACCGGTGTGGACGCAGAGCTCGACGCGCTCGCCGAGCGCTCCGAGGCGTTGGCGATCGAGGCCCGCGATCTGGCCGGCGAGCTGCGCGGCTACCTGGAGCGGATCGATGGCCAAGAGGGAGAGCTACAGACCGTGGAAGAGCGGCTTGCGGCGCTGGAGCGACTCGCACGCAAGCACGGCGGGACGCTCGCAGCGGTCTGCCAGTACGCCGAGCTCGCCCGCTCCCGCGCACGGGAGCTGAGTGGCGCCGAGCGTGCTCAGGAGCAGACCCTCGCGCAGCTGGACCGGGAGCGCACCAGGTTGGCCGAGCACACCGCCGCGTTGCGCTCGGCGAGGCGCAAGGCCGCCGAGCGGCTGCAGGCCGCTGTCGGTGAGCAGCTGGTTTCGCTGGCGATGCCCGACGCGCGCTTCTCGATCAAGCTGCGCGAGACAGAGCCCGGCGCGAGCGGCGCCGACGCCGTCGAGTTCCTGCTCACGGCCAACCCAGGGGTCGATCCGGCGCCGTTGCGCGAGATCGCCTCCGGCGGTGAGCTCTCGCGGGCGATGCTCGCGCTCGCGAGCGCCTGCGAGGAGTTGGATCCAGCGCGCCACGGCAGCGAGAGCGGCGCCCCGCGCTCCACCCTGGTCTTCGACGAGATCGACGCCGGCATCGGCGGCGCCGAGGCGGCGGCCCTCGGGCGCAAGTTGCAGCGGCTGGCGGGCGGCGGCCAGATCCTGGCGGTGACGCACCTGCCGCAGGTGGCGAGCCACGCCGACGTCCATTTCC